>CAZGNA010000125.1:0-8117 GCA_964526945.1 uncultured bacterium | reverse complement strand
TGGCAGGAGCGCCCCCTATGCCGGGAAAGTACACAAAACTCTTGACACTACCGGCTGCGCCGCCATGCGCGGCTGTGGCACCCGGGCGGCCATCACCGGCCGGTTGGATGGGAAACCGCGCGCCCGCGTGGGGGGCCGTAGCCTCCGCGACGCCGCCGGTGCCCGCCGGGAGCGCCACCGTGGCCCGATGCAGCCGGTCAGTCGCCGTCGACCACCTGCAGGTGGAGCTCCTGCAGCAGCGCGGCGTCGACCGGGCTGGGCGCGCCCGTCAGCAGGTCCACAGCGCTCGCGGTCTTGGGGAAGGCGATGACCTCCCGAATGCTGGGCTCACCGGCCAGCACCATGACAAACCGGTCCAGCCCGAACGCGATCCCGCCGTGGGGCGGCGCGCCGTACTGGAGGGCGTCCAGCAGGAACCCGAACCGGGCCCGCGCCTGCTCCGCGGAGATCCCGAGCAGGGCGAAGAGCTGCTCCTGGAGCGCCCGCTCATGGATGCGGATGCTCCCCCCGGCGATCTCGAATCCGTTGAGCACCAGATCGTGGGCCTTCGCCCGGGCACGCTCTGGCGCGCTCTCCAGGAGCGGCCGATCCTCATCCAGGGGGGCCGTGAAGGGATGGTGGACCGCGACGTAGCGGTGTTCCTCGGGGCTGTACTCGAGGAGCGGGAACTCGACGATCCAGACGAACCGGAAGTCCGTGGGGGCGGGCGTCCAGCCGCCGCGTTCGGCCGCCAGCAGGCGCAGCTTGCCCAGCGCCGCGGCCACGGCCGGCTCCGGGCCCGCGGCCAGGACCACGAGATCCCCGTCCCCAGCACCCAGCCGCGCCCGGAGCGCGTCGAGTTCCCCTGGCGTCAACTGCCGCGCCAGCGGGCCTCTGGGTCCTGCGGGACCCAGGGAGATCGTCGCCAGCCCGCTCAGGCCGGCAGCAGTCGCCACCTGCGCCCAGGCCTCCGCCTCGCGGCGCCCCAGTCCCGCAAGCCCGGGTGCTCGCAGGCCCCGCAGCACGCCCCCGGCGGCGACCGCCGCCCGGAACCGCTCCACGCTGCCGACGGCTGCCAGATCGGTGAGCTCGGTGATCTCCAGCCCGACGCGCAGATCGGGCTTGTCGGTCCCGTAGCGGCGGATCGCGTCGGCGTAGGACAGGCGCGGGAAGGGCCGCGGCACCCGCACGCCGGTCGCGTCCTCGACGACCGCCGCCACCATCTCTTCGGTCACGGTCAGCACGTCGTCCTGGGAGACGAAGCTCATCTCGAGGTCGATCTGCGTGAACTCGGGCTGCCGGTCGGCCCGCAGGTCCTCGTCGCGGAAACACCGCACGATCTGGAAGTAACGGTCGACGCCCGCCACCATCAGCAGCTGCTTGAACAACTGCGGCGACTGTGGCAGGGCGTAGAAGCAGCCCCGGTGCAGCCGGCTGGGCACGAGGAAGTCCCGTGCGCCCTCGGGCGTGCTGCGGATCAGCATCGGCGTCTCGACCTCCAGGAACCCGAGGCGGTCCAGCACCCGCCGCGTGGCCAGGGCCACCCGGTGGCGCAACACGAGGTTCCGGTACATGCGCGGCCGGCGCAGGTCCAGGAACCGGTAGCGCAGCCGCAGCGCTTCGTCGACAGCCCCGTCCTCGCCGGGCCCAAACGGCGGGACGAGCGAGGGTGCCAGGATCTGCAGCCGCCGGGCACGCACCTCCACCTCGCCCGTGGCCAGCCGGGGATTCTCGGTGCCCGCGGGCCGGCGCACGACGGCGCCCTCGACGCCGACGACGTACTCGGCGCGCACGGCGTCGGCGACGGCGCCCGCCTCGGGCGCGGCCTGCGGGTCCACCACGACCTGCACGATCCCCTCCCGATCCCGCAGGTCCAGGAAGACCAGCCCGCCCAGATCGCGGCGCCGGTGCACCCATCCGGCCAGCCGCACCTCCTGCCCGGCATGGGCCGGTCGGAGCTCGCCGCACATGTGCGACCGCAGCGCTGTCCTCACGGCGTGACCTCCCCGTCGAGCCGGGCGTGCAGCAACGCTGGCAGCGCGTCGCGCGCCACGGTCTCCTGCTGTCCTGTGGCCATGGTGCGCACCGTCACGGTCCCGGCGGCCAGCTCGGCGTCGCCCAGGAGCACGGCGACGCGGACGCCCAGGCGGTGGGCGTGGCGCATCTGGGCCCGCACGTCCCGCCCCAGGAGGTCGACCTCGACCCGCCGCCCTGCCGCCCGGAGCTCGTCGGCCAGCCGGAGCCCCGCCGGCCGCGCCGTCTCGCCGATCGTGACCACCATCACCTCGACGCCAGGAGCCGGCGCCGGGAGCAGCTCCTCCTGCTCCAGGACCAGCAGCAGCCGATCGAGGCCCAGGCCGAAGCCCACGCCGGGCGTGGGCGCCCCGCCGAGCTGCTCGGCCAGCCCGTCGTAGCGGCCGCCCCCGAACACCGCGTTCTGCGCTCCCAGCCGCCCCGAGTACACCTCGAAGGCGGTACGCGTGTAGTAGTCCATGCCCCGGACGATGAACGGGTCGAGCACGTAGGGAATACCCAGGGTCTCCAGGTAGGTCCGAACCGCCGCGAAGTGCGCCGCGCATGGGGCGCAGAGCAGGTCGAAGATGGCCGGCGCGCCGGCGGCGACGCGCCGACACCGGTCCTGCTTGCACTCCAGCAGCCGCAACGGCTGGTGCGCGAAGCGCCGCTGGCAGTCGGCGCACAGCCCCTCCAGGTGCGGTCGGAAGTACGCGCGCAGCGCCTCCAGGTAACGTGGCCGGCAGGCGGCATCGCCCACGCTGTTGAGCCGCACCTCCACGTGCGCCAGCCCCAGCGCCTGCAGGAACCGCACCGGCAGGGTGAGGACCTCGGCGTCCGCCGCGGGGTCGGGGCTGCCGATGATCTCGGCGCCGAACTGCGTGTGCTGGCGGTAGCGCCCCTTCTGCGGCCGGTCGTACCGGAACATGCTGGCCACGTAGTACAGCTTCAGCGGCTGCGGCCACTGCCGCAGGCCATGCTCGAGGACGGCGCGCACGACGGCCGCGGTGCCTTCGGGCCGCAGGCTGAGCGAGCGCCCGCTGCGGTCGGCGAACGTGTACATCTCCTTCTCGACGATGTCGGTGGCCTCGCCCACGGTGCGCTGGAAGACTTCGGTGTGTTCCACCACCGGCGTGCGGATCTCCCGGAACCCGTAGCGGGCGGCGAACTCGTGCACGCGCGCCTCCAGGGCCTGCCAGCGTTCGACCTCACCCGGCAGGACGTCCCGCATGCCACGCGGCGCCTGCATCTCCGCCACCGTGCTGCCTCCCCTCGCCTCGCGTCCAAACACGAGCGCGCTCCCGCCCCACAGGGGCGAGAGCGCGCGGCTCCCGCGGTGCCACCCTGCTTGCCAGCCCGGGCCCCTCCGGGCCGGGCTGGCCCCTCGCTCGCGCTCACGGGCGAACCCGGACGCGCGCCCGTCCAGGCGGCGTCGGCTCCGGAGCCGTCGTTCGATCCCGGGAGGCCTGGAGGCGCTTCCAGCCCGCGGCACGGGCGCCTCCTCTCTGCAGGGCGCCGGGACCTACTCCGCTCCCTCGTCGCCGGTGCGACGAAACCGGCTCCTATTGTAGCAGTGCGGGTCCGCTGCCGGTCAACGGCAGCGGCGGGCCCCCCGTCTGGACCGGGGACTGGCGCCCGCGCCTGCGGGCACGCGGGAGCAGCAGGGCGTCCGTGGACGGTCCTCACGACGAGGACGCCCCCGCTGCCTGTTCGGGTGATGCGTGACCGCGGCCGGGCCGTGACGAGAATGTGACCGCGGCCGGGCGCCCTTGCGCGGGCCGCAACGCTCGCCTATCCTAAGGACCGTGCACGCGCTCATCCTTGCCGGCGGCCGCGGGGAGCGGCTGCGGCCGTTCACCGAAGACCGTCCCAAGCCCATGGTGGAGATCATGGGCGTCCCGATCCTCGCCTACCAGCTGCACTGGCTGCAGACCCAGGGCGTCGACGAGGTGGTCATCGCCTGCGGCTATCGGCACGAGGTGATCACCGACTACTTCGGCGACGGTGCCAAGTGGGGCATGCGCATCCACTATGCGGTGGAAGACGAGCCGCTGGGCCGCGGCGGCGCCATCAAGCACGCCTACCGCCGCCTGCCCGGTGCCCCGGACCTCGTGGTCGCCACCAACGGCGACGTGATCACCAACCTGCCGCTGCTCCCCGTGGTGGAGCACCACCGGGCGCAGGGCGTCCTGGCCACCGTGGTCCTGACCCCGTACGTGAGCACCTATGGCCTCGTCGAGGTCGACGAGCGCGACCGCGTCGTGGCGTTTCACGAGAAACCGACCCTGCCCTACTGGGTGAACGCTGGCATCTACGTGCTCTCCCGGCAGGCCGTCGAGCAGTTTCCGGACGCCGGCGATCACGAGACCACGACGTTCCGTGCGCTGGCGGCAGCCGGCCAGCTCGGCGCGTACAAGTCCACGGCCTACTGGCGGGCGGTCGACACCGTGAAGGACCTCTCGGAGGTCAGGAAAGAGCTCGAACGCCGCCTCCTCACCGCGTTCCTGGCGTAGGGCGGGCCCACGCGGGACCGGGCGGCCCCGCCGCTGATGGCGGCGCCTCACCGCGTGCGCGGGCCCGCCGACCGTCGGAGGCCTGGCCGGGGCGGGCGTCTCGCATCCTCACCGTGTGCGCGGGACCGTCGGCTGCTCCTCGCCGACCTCCAGCCACAGGGTCACCGGCCCGTCGTTCGCGATCTCCACCAGCATGCGGGCGCCGAACCGGCCGGTGGCGACCCGCAGGCCGCGCGCCCGCAGGCCCGCGGCCACGCGCTCGCACAGGGGTGCGGCCTGCGCCGACGGGGCCGCCCGCGTAAACGACGGCCGGCGCCCGCGACTGGTATCGCCGTAGAGGGTGAACTGCGGCACCAGCAGCACCTCGCCCCCGATGTCGAGCAGCGAGCGGTTGAGCTTGCCGGCCTCGTCGTCGAACAGCCGCAGGTGCGCCAGCTTGTCGGCCATGGCGTCGGCGTCGGCCACCGTATCCCCCTCGCCCACCCCGAGGAGGACCACGACACCGCGGCCGATGCTTCCGACGACCTCGTCGCCGACCCGCACCGCACCGCGGGCGACCCGCTGGACCACCGCGCGCACGACTACCCGGCCCCCGCGGGCCGGCAGCGCGCCAGGGGACGGACGGGGCACCGCGTGCAGCCCATCGCGCCGGGCGAGGCTACGCCGGTGCGCCCGCGGCCAGCACGTCGGCGAGGGCGGCCACCACCTGCGCGTTGTCCTCCGGCGTGTTGTAGAAGTACGGCGAGAGGCGCACGATGCCCGGCCGGGCGTCGACGATGATGCCGCGGGCCCGCAGCCCGGCCACCACGCCGGGCGGATCCGGCACCGGCACCGTCACGATGCCGGCGTGCCCGTCCAGGTGGACCGGCACCCGCGGGGCGAGCCCCACCGTCCGCAGCCGGTCCACCAGGTCGGCCACGAGCTCCAGCTGGCGCGCGCGCAGGCGCGCCGTCCCCACCTCCAGCACGATCTCCAGCCCCGCATCGGCGGCGTAGGCCGCGGCCACGGCCGGCGTGCCGCCCTCGAAGCGCCGCGCGTCCGCCGCGGGCTCGAAGCGGTCGGTGCGAAACGCGAACTGGTCGCGGTGGGCGAACCAGCCGACCGCCGACGGGTGGAGGCGCTCATGCAGCTCGCGCCGCACGTAGAGGAACGCAAACCCCGGGCCCCCGAGCAGCCACTTCAGCCCGCCGGTCACCAGGAAGTCCACCCCCAGCGCGCGCACGTCGGTGGGGAGCTGCCCCGTGGCCTGGTAGGCGTCGATCAGGCACAGGGCGCCGTGCCGGTGCGCCAGGTCGGCCAGCGCGGCCACGTCCTGCACGTAGCCGCTGGTGTAGTACACCTGCGAGGCGACGACCAGCGCCGTGCGGGCGTCCACGGCGGCAGCGTACGCGTCCACGGGCGTCGTGGGCGCCGCCGGGTCGCCCAGCACGACCGGCTCCACGCCGGCCGGCTGTCTGGCCAGCCACTGGTAGACAGCGGTGGGGAAGTCCAGCCGGCTGGCCACCACTCGGGGCCGCCGCGGGTTCCAGACCGCGCTGGCCACCGCCACCAGCGCCGCGGTGATCGACGGGAAGAGCGCGATCTCCTCGGGTGCGGCGCCGACGACGCGCGCGCACTTCGCGCGCAGGGCGCGCAAGCGCTCCCACCACGGCCCGTACCAGGCCGCGGCGCCGTGCTCGTGCCAGAGCGCCAGGAACTGACGCACCGCAGCCTCCACCCGCACCGACAGCGCGCCCAGCGAGCAGGTGTTGAAGTACAGCGCGCGCTCGAAGATGGGAAACTCCTGGCGCCAGCGCCGCCAGGCCGGCGCGCCGTCGTCCGTCGCGGGTGGTCGTGCTGCGCTCACCACCGCGGCCACCCACCGCACGCGTTGGTGCACCGGCCCGGCACGGCGCGGCCGGCTACGCCTGTCGCGCGGGCTCCAGCGCCCGCAGACGGCGGCGTACCTCCTCGAGGGTCTCGCGGCGCTTGGGGTAGGCGAACCGCACGTACCGCCGGCCCGCGGCGGGCTCACGGTAGAAGCTGCTGCCCGGCACGACCCCAACGCCGCAACGCTCGACCAGCATGCGGGCGAAGGCCACGTCGTCGGGGCTCCCGAACCGGCTGATGTCGGCCATGATGTAGTAGGCGCCGCGGGGAGCCAGACACCGGAACCCGGCCTCGCGCAGGATCGCCAGCAACAGGTCGCGCTTCTCCTGGTAGCTGGCGGCCAGCTGGGTGTAGTACTCCCGCGGGAACCGCAACGCGACGGCGCCGGCCTCCTGGAGCGCCGCCGCCGCGCCCACCGTCAGGAAGTCGTGCGCCTTCCGGATGCCGTCGGCGATGGCGGGGTCCCCGGCGATGGCCCAGCCCACCCGCCAGCCGGTGACGCTGTAGGTCTTGGACATGCTGTTGATGGTGACGGTGCGCTCGAACATCCCGGGCAGCGCCGCCAGGCTGACGTGGGCGGCACCGTCGTAGACGATGTGCTCGTACACCTCGTCGGTGATGGCCAGCGCGTCCAACTGCTGGCACAGCGCCGCGATCTGCTCCAGCTCGTCCCGACTGAACACCTTCCCCGTGGGGTTGTGGGGGGTGTTCACGATGATCGCCCGCGTCCGCGGGCCAAACGCGGCCCGCAGGTCGTCAGGGTCGAACGGCACGCCGGGCGCATCGAGGTCGAGGCGGACGTAGCGCAGGGTCGCCCCCGACAGCAGCGCGTCGGGGCCGTAGTTCTCGTAGAAGGGCTCGAACACCACCACCTCGTCGCCCGGGTCCAGCACGGCCAGCAGCGTCGCCATCATGGCCTCGGTGGCACCGCAGGTCACCGTGATGTGCCGGTCGGGATCCACCGTCAGCCCGTTGTACCACGCGACCTTCTCGGCCAGCGCCGCCCGGAAGCGCGGCGACCCCCAGGTGACGGCGTACTGGTTCCACCCGTCGCGCAGCGCCTGGACGGCCGCCTCCACCAGCTCGGCCGGCGCGTCGAAATCGGGGAACCCCTGGGCCAGGTTGATGCCCCGGTGCTGCTCCGTGACGCGGGTCATCTCCCGGATGACCGACTCCGTGAACAGGTTCACCCGTGCCGCTGTCGTCCGTTTCACCCTCGACCTCCCGCACGCTCCCGGGGATGGCCAGCCGCTCAGGTGGGCACCACCCGGGCGACGCTGAAGACCTCCGGCACCTTCTCGATCTTCTGCATCACCCCGTGGAGCTGGCCGACGTTGCGAATGTCCAGCACGATGTTGGTCACCGCCACCTTGTCCTTGCGAATGCGGGCGTTCACTGAGACCACGTTGGTCTTGGTCTCCGCGATGGCGGCCAGGATGTCCTTGAGCAGCCCCACCCGGTCGAACGCCTCCACCTCCACCTCCACCTGGTAGGGGCCCTCGTGGGTGCGCTCCCACTCCACCTCCATGACGCGCTCGGGGTGCGCGCGCAGGAAGGCGATGTTGGGACAGTCGCTCCGGTGGATGGTCACGCCTCGCCCCCGGGTGACGTAGCCGACGATGCGATCCCCGGGCAGCGGCGTGCAGCAGCGGGCGAAGTGCATCAGGACGTTGTCGACCCCGCGCACGCGCACGCCGCGCGACGCCTGGGCCGGCGGCGCGGCCGAGGGTGCGGGCGCCGCGG
>CAZGNA010000124.1:0-8132 GCA_964526945.1 uncultured bacterium | reverse complement strand
GGGACCCTTCAAAGGGTCCCCAACGAAAGTACACAGACTACCGTACACTACCCCCGGGCTTCCACTGCTGGAGGCACCTGCGGCGGTCTGCTATAATGCCTGCGGCTATGATCCAGTTGGACGATCTCTACACCCAGCTACGCGAGGGCCGCCGTCGCCTCCAGGATCTCCGGGGGCATCTTTGACCTGCCCGCCAAGCAGGCCCGTATCGCCGCGCTCGAACAGGAGATGCAGCAGCCCGCGCTGTGGGCCGACGCTGCCCGCGCCCGCGCGCTCGGTCAGGAGCTGAGCCGGCTGCGGGCGACGGTGGAGGCCGTCGCCGGGCTCGAGCGGCGGCTGGACGACCTCGAGACGATGCTCGAACTGGCCGCCGAAGACGGGACGGGCGGCGCAGGCGGCTTCACGGCGGCCGAGCTCGCGGCCGAGGCCCGCGCCGTAGCGGCCGAGCTGGCGCGGCTGGAGACCGCCGTCCTGCTCTCGGGGCCCCACGACGAGGCCAACGCCATCCTGTCGATCCACGCGGGTGCCGGCGGCACCGAGTCCCAGGACTGGGCCCAGATGCTCCTGCGCATGTACCTGCGCTGGGCCGAGCAGCACGGGTACACCACCGAGATCGTCGACCTCTCGCCGGGCGAGGAGGCCGGGCTGAAGAGCGTGACCGTGATCGTCGGCGGCCCGTACGCCTACGGATACCTCAAGGCCGAGCGGGGCGTCCACCGGCTGGTGCGGCTCTCGCCCTTCGACGCGGCCCACCGCCGGCACACGTCCTTCGCCCTGGTCGACGTGATTCCGGAGGTCCAGGCGGCAGAGAGCCAGCTGCGCGACGAGGACCTGAAGATCGAGACCTACCGGGCCGGCGGCGCCGGCGGGCAGAACGTGAACAAGGTCGAGACGGCGGTGCGCATCACCCACCTGCCGACCGGCATCGTGGTCCAGTGCCAGAACGAGCGCTCCCAGCACGCGAACAAGCTGACCGCCCTGCGCATCCTGGCGGCGCGCCTGGCCGAGCGCGTGGAGGAGGAGCGACGACAGCAGCTGGCGCAGCTGCGGGGCGAACACCGCGAGGCGGCGTGGGGCAACCAGATCCGCTCGTACGTGCTGCACCCCTACCAGCTCGTGAAGGACCACCGCACCGGCGTCGAGACCGGTGACACTGCTGCGGTGCTGGACGGCGACCTGGACCGGTTCATCGAGGCCGCGCTGCGCAGCGGCGTGGTCGCCGGATGATGACGCGGCCCGGCCCCGCGCCACGCGGCGCGGCCGGGGTCGGACGGCCGGCGGTGCTGCTCGCAGTACTCGGCGTCGTCGCCGGCCTCGTCGTATGGGTGCTGCCGGCGCTGGTGGCCCGGCAGGTCGCCGCGACCGTGCGTCCGCATCTGGGCCCCGGCGGCACGGTGGCGGTGACGGTGCGCGCCACCCCGTGGGGACTGGCGGCGGGGCGCCTGGGCCGGGTGACGGTCACGGCCGCAGACGTCAGGCTGGGCGAGCTGGTCGCACAGCGGATGACGGCGCGTCTGGACGACGTGCGCGTCGCGCGCGCCGACGGGGGATGGCGCGTCGCGCGTGTGACCTCCGGTGAGACCACCATCGAGATCGGCCCGCAGGCGGTCCAGCGGCTGCTCGAAGCGCGGGGCGTGGCACGCGCGCAGGTCGAGATCACGCCCGACGCCGTGGTCGCCACCGGCGAGGTCCGCCTGGGAGTGGCTCTGCTGCCGCTGCGCGTGCGAGCCCTGCCCTACTCGGCCACCGGGCAGGACCTGCGCTTCCGCATCGTGACGTTCGAGGTCGGCGGCGCTCAGGTGCCGCCCGCGCTGGCCGAGACGATCGCCGGAGCGGTGCAGCCCCCGATCGCGCTCGACGGGCTGCCCTGGCCGGTCCGCGTCAGCCGGGTGGACCTTGCGGCCGGTGGGATCCGCCTCGTGGCGCGCGTCGGCGACGCCCCATGAGCCGCCCGCTGCTGGTGGGCTGCCTCATCGTCGGGCTGCTGGCCGCTGCGGTGGTCGCGGTCTTCCGTCACCGGGTCGAGGCCAGGTACCGCACCGTCGAGATCGTGCTGGACGGGCCGGACTGGAGGACGCTGGCCCGGCGGGAAGGCCGGTCGGTGCGGGCAGTGCTCGGCGAGGCGCGACGGCGTGGCGCCACCTCGGTGGCCGTGCCCGATGCCACGTTGCGGCAGCTGGCCGACGAGGGGGTGGCCACGTACGCCGCAGGCGGGGCTCTGCTGGCACAGGCGCGAGCGGCCCCCCTGGCCGGCGGCTTCGCGCGGCTGCGCGCCGTCGGCGCGATCCGCGCCGATGCCGTCTACATCGCAGCGGCTCCCGACGTGTTCCCATGGCTGGTGGGGACGCTCCGGGTCTTGCTGGGCGCCGACCGCGTGCGCGTGGTCGAGGGCGTCATCGAGGCGCTGGGCGTGCAGAGCGACCTCGAGGAGCTGGGGCTTGGCGTGCACGAGCGCCTGGTGGAAGACTACCGGGCTGCGGGGCTGCACCTGGTGCTGCGGCCGCGCAACTACCGGGGGCTGACCGCGACGAGCCTGCAGGCGCTGGTCGACGGATATGCGCGCGTGGCGCCCGAGCCCACGTTCGTCTTCGCCCTGACCGAGGTGCAGGGTTACGAAGGCCTCGTCGACGCAGCCGCCGCGGCGTACCGCCGGGTGGGCGCCCGGTTCGGCCGCATCGAGGTGTTTGCGGCGCGCCGCAAGCAGCGCGGGGAAGACCGGCTGACGGCCCTGATGCGCCCGGAGGTCATCCGCGTCTTCAGCGTGACGCCGGAGGAGCTCCAGCAGTTGCGGCCGCGGGAGGTGGCCGACCGCTTCGTGCGCGC
The DNA here is from genome assembly GCA_964526945.1 of uncultured bacterium. Taxonomy (GTDB): domain Bacteria; phylum Sysuimicrobiota; class Sysuimicrobiia; order Sysuimicrobiales; family Humicultoraceae; genus Fervidifonticultor. The sequence goes on along the minus strand of CAZGNA010000124.1, from coordinate 5,309 downwards.
GGCCCAGGAGCGTAACCTGCGCCTGCTCTACGTCCGCCCCCTGCTCGCCACGCCGGCGGGCGTCCCGGCGCTGGAGGCCAACTTCCAGCTGGTGGAGTCGATCGCCGCGGACCTGCACCGGCTGGGCTTTCGTACCGGCCGCGCCCGCCCGCTGCCGGACCGGATTCTCCCGGGCCCGCACCCGGTGGCCCCGCTGGTCACGGCGTTGGTGGCCCTGGGGGGCGCCGCGCTGGGTCTGCTGGTGCTCCACGACCTCGCGCGCGCGGTAGGCGTGCGGCTGCCCGGTGGGACCGACGCCGCTGTCCTGACAGCGGTCGTCGCCGGCACGCTGATGACAGCGGGCCGCAGCTGGGAAGACCTGTGGCGCCAGGTCCTGGCGCTGGGGATCGCCCTCGCCGGGGCAGCGGGTGCGACGATGTGGGCGCTGCCCCGGCCCGCGTCCGGGAGCGGCAACCCGGTCGTGGCGGGGTACCTCACGCTGGCGCGCGCCGTGGGGCTGGCGGCTGCCGCCGGCCTGCTGGTCGCAGCGGTGCTCGCGCAGTGGACATTCATGCTGGCGGTGCGCACGTTCCTGGGCGTCAAGGCCGCGCACGTCATCCCCGTGCTCGTGGTCGGGCTGTGGCTGGCCTTCGCCGGGCGTCCTGCCGCCGGATGGCGCGCAGCCCTCGCCGACGTCGCCGCCTGGCTGGGCCGGCCGCTGCGCGTGGGCACCGCCCTGGCGCTGCTGGCCGCAGGAGTTGCGGCCGCGCTGCTCCTGGTGCGCACCGGCAACGTGGGCCTGCCCCTGGCCAGCGCCGAGCAGCAGCTGCGCCAGGCGCTGGAGGCCCGCCTGGTCGCCAGGCCGCGCACGAAGGAGTTCCTGCTGGGGTATCCCGCGCTGGTGCTCGCGGGTGCCGCCGCCGCCGCGCACCGTCCGCAGGTGGCCACGGCCTTCGCCCTGCTCGGCACCGTGGGCACGGCCGGCGCCATCAACTCGTTCTCGCACCTGCACACGCCCCTGCTGCACACGCTCTGGCGGACGGCGCACGCGTTCTGGCTGGGCGGGGTCGTGGCTGCGCCGGCCGTGGTGGTGCTCCTCTGGACAGGACGCCGCACGCGCCCATCCTGATCTGCGGGTACTACGGCTTCGGCAACCTCGGCGACGAGGCCGTGCTGGCCGGGATCCTGGCGGCCGTGCGCCGGCTCGCGCCGGGGCTGCGGGTAGTCGTGCTGTCGGGCGATCCCGCGGCCACGCTGTCGGCGCACCGCGTGGAGACGACGCACCGGTCGCCGCCAGCCGTCTGGCGTGCGCTGGCGGGCGCCCGCCTGCTGATCATGGGTGGCGGGTCGCTGGTGCAGGACGTCACCAGCGCGCGCAGCGCCCTCTACTACCTGGGTGTGATGCTGGCCGCCCGGATGCGGGGCGTGCCGGTGGCGGCGATCGGCCAAGGCGTGGGGCCGCTCCGGCGGCGGTGGCTGCGCGCGCTGGCGCGCGTTGCGTTCGCCCGCGCGGCGCTGGTGGACGTGCGCGACCGCGACTCGGCCGCCACGCTGGCCGCGCTGGGCGTCCGCCGGTCGGTGCGCGTCGGCGCGGACCTGGCGTTCCTGCTGGACCCCCCGCCCGCAGCACAGGTGCAGGCGATGCTGGCCCGCTACCGGCTCGATCGGGCCGGCGTCCGGGTGGGCGTGGCACCTCGCCCCTGGCCCGGCCTGCCGCCCGCAGCCGCCATAGGCGCGGTCCTGCGGCGGTTCGCCGGGGAGATGGACGCGGCCGTGGCAGTCTTCCTCTTCGACCGCGTCCGCGACCGGACGCTTGGGTACGAGCTGGCCGCTGCGGCCGGCGGACGCGTGGTCGAGGCCACGACGCCCGCCGACCTGCTGGGACTGGTGGGCGCGATGGACCTGGTGGTCGGCGTCCGGCTCCACGCGCTGGTCTTCGCGGCCGCCGCGGGCGTGCCCGCGGTGGGGTTGGCCTACGATCCGAAGGTGGCCGCGTTCGCAGCCGCCCAGGGCTTGCCCGCCGTGCCCGTGGACACGTCGCCCGAGGCGCTGGCGGACGCCCTGCGCGCCGCCTGGGCGGCCCGGACGGCGCTCCGCGTGCGGTTGCAGGACACCAGCGGGCGGTTGCGCGCGGCCGCCGCCGAGGCCGTGGCGGCCGCGCTGGCCGCCGGCGGTGTGGTGCTGCCCGAGCGGCAGGAGTTCCCGCATATCGGCCGGAAGTAATAAGAGATCATCCCAACCGCCGCAGCATGTAGGGAGATGATTCGCCATGCCGGAGGTGCTCAAGGTCTCCGCAGATTCCAAGCCCAAAGCGGTTGCAGGCGCGGTCGCGGCGGTCCTGCGCGAGAAGGGCTCCGTGGAGATCCAGGCCGTCGGCGCCGGCGCCGTGAACCAGGCGGTGAAAGCCATCGCCATCACCCGCGGGTTCGTGGCCCCCAACGGCATCGATCTGGTGGCGATCCCCGCCTTCACCAAGGTCGAAATCGACGGCGAGGAGCGCACGGCGATCAAGTTCCTGGTGGAAGCCCGGTAGGAGTGTGGCTGCGCCATGGGTGGCCCCCTAGTGCCCGAGGACGCTCGGGCGCCCGTCGTCGGGGCGGGCTGACGCCCCGGGCATGGACGGCGCCGGATACGGTGAGCTAAAGCTCTTCGCCGGCAGTTCGGTCCCCGCTCTGGCGAGGGAGATCGCCGACGCCCTGCACATCCAGCCCGGGCGCGTCACCCTGATGCGGTTCGCCGACGGCGAGATCTACTGCCGGTACGAGGAGAACGCCCGGGGCGAGGACACCTTCGTAGTGCAGTCCACCTGCCACCCCGTCAACGAGCACCTGATGGAGCTGCTGATCATGGTCGACGCGCTGCGGCGCGCGTCCGCGGGGCGCATCACCGCCGTGATCCCCTACTACGGCTACGGCCGCAAGGACAAGAAGGAAGCGCCCCGTGAGCCCATCACTGGCCGCCTGGTGGCCGACCTGCTGACCACGGCAGGGATCCACCGGGTGCTCACCATCGACCTGCACGCCGGGCAGATCGAGGGCTTCTTCACGATCCCGGTGGACCACCTGCGGGCGCTGCCGCTGTTCGCCGACTACCTGGCCCGCAAACACCTGACCAACGCCGTGGTGGTCGCGCCCGACGATGGCGCCGTGAAGCGCAGCAAGCAGCTGGCCGATCGCCTGAACCTGGACCTGGCCGTGATCTTCCAGCGGCGCGTGGCGGCGGACACCAAGGAGCCCCTCCAGATCGTCGGCGACGTGGAAGGCCGCGTGCCCATCATCATCGAAGACATCATCGACACCGCCGGCACCGTGTCGCGCGCCGTGGACGTGCTGATGGCGCGCGGGGCCGTGCCCGAGGTCTACGTCTGCGCGACCCATCCGGTGTTCGCCGGCCCGGCCCTCGACCGCCTGAGCCGGCCGGAGATCCGCGAGGTGGTGGTCACCAACACCGTCCCGCTGCCGCCCGAGCGGCGCCTGCCCAAGATCACCGTGCTGTCGGCGGCACCCCTGCTGGCCGAGGCCATCCGGCGCATCCACCTCAACCAGTCCGTGAGCCTGCTGTTCACCTAGCACCGGTCCCGGGCGCAGCGCGGCGCGGGGTGCCTGGGCGCCGGGAACGCCCCGCCGGGTGCGGGCCGCTGTTTACAGCACCGGCCGCGCCCGATACGCTAGGGGCGCCATGGACCGTGTCCGAACGCGCTACGCGCCGTCGCCCACCGGGTACCTCCACATCGGCGGCGCCTGGACGGCGTTCTTCAACTGGCTGTTCACGCGGCACCACGGGGGCGTCTTCGTGTTGCGGATCGAGGACACCGACCGCTCCCGCTCCACCCAGGTCTACGAGGCGGCCATCCTCGAGGACTTCCGGTGGCTGGGCATCACCTGGGACGAGGGCCCCGACGTCGGCGGCCCGTTCGGCCCGTACCGGCAGACCGAGCGGGCGGCCCTCTACGCCCGCTATGCCCGGGAGCTTCTCGAGCGCGGCGCCGCCTACCCGTGCTACTGCACGCGCGAGGAGCTGGAGGCCGAGCGACAGCGCGCTGCGGCTGCGGGCGCGCCGTACCGCTACTCCGGCCGCTGCCGTCACCTGACGGCGCAGGAGTGGGCCGCCTTCGAGGCCCAGGGCCGCCGGCCCGCCCTGCGGCTGCGGGTCACCGACGCGCCCGAGCCGATCGTGGCCCACGACCTGATCCGCGGCGAGGTGGTCTTCGATCCCCGCCACCTCGACGACTACATCATCGTGCGCTCCGACGGCACGGCGCTGTACAACTTCGCCAACGTCGTCGACGACCACCTGATGCAGATCACCCACGTCATCCGGGGCAGCGAGCACCTCTCCAACACCCCCAAGCAGCTGGTGATGTACCGCGCGTTGGGGTGGTCGCCGCCCGCCGTGGCGCACCTGCCGACGATCCTGGGGCGCGACCGGCGGAAGCTCAGCAAGCGCCACGGCGATACCGCCCTGCGCGAGTACCGGGCGCAGGGCTACCTGCCGGAGGCGCTCCTGAACTTCTTCGCGCTGATGGCCTGGCACCCCGAGGCCGAGCGGGAAGTCTACAGCGTCGAGGAGCTGATCCGGCTGTTCCGCATCGAGGAGATCGGCGCGGCCTCGCCGGTGTTCGACCTGGAGAAGCTCACGTGGCTGAACGGCGTCTACCTGCGGCGCCTGCTGGTGGAGGCACCCGAGCGCGTGGTCGAGCTGTGCGGCCAGATCCTGCAGCGCGAGGGGATGCTGGACGACCCGGCTGCGCCCGCGCAGCGGGACTACCTGCGCAGGGTGATCGCGGTCGTCGGCGAGCGCCTGAAGGTCGGCCAGGACATCGTCGCCTACGGGGACTTCTTCTTCCGCGAGGTGGCCTACGAGCCCGCAGCCGCGGCCCGCTACCTGACGGCAGCCGCCGCACCCCTGCTCCAGGCCTACGCCGACGCGCTGGAGCGGCTGCCCGTCTTCACGCGGGAGGCCATCGAGGCGGCGCTGCGGGAAGTGTGCGCCCGGGCGGGCGTGGATGCCCGGGCGCTGATCCACCCCGCGCGCGTGGCCCTCACCGGCAAGACCGCCGGCCCGGGACTGTTCGAGCTCACCGAACTGCTCGGCCGCGAGCGGGCCGTGGCCCGGCTGCGGCGGGCCGCGGCGGTGGCCCTCGAGCACGACGCGCGCCCCGTGCCGCGTGGCGCGGCCGAGGGCCCGTCGCCCGCGCCTTGACCCTGCGCGCGACGGGTTCCTATAATCGAGGTGCCAGCACCGGTACGCCGCGGGACGCCGCGGCGTCTGCACGCTGGGGGATCGTCTAACGGTAGGACGACGGGCTCTGGACCCGTTAGTGGGGGTTC
>CAZGNA010000123.1:0-8306 GCA_964526945.1 uncultured bacterium | reverse complement strand
TTGAAGATCACCAGGCCCGGGGCCAGCACGAAGGTGTACGGGATCATGGGGTCGTGGCGCGGATCGGTGTACTCCTGGATGTCGAGGTCCTTCTGGACCGTGCGCATGGGGTCGGCGAGGAACGGCCAGGGGGCGCCCAGCTTGTCCCGCAGCTCGTTGAGCTCGGGCAGGTGGTCGGTGGTGATGGTCACGAGCCGCGTGTAGCCCACCCGCAGCTCGGGGTAGAACGCCACGTAGCCCTTGAGCTGGTGGAAGTCCTTGGGGCAGTAGCGCCCGCGGGCCAGCACGAGGATCAGCGCGTCCCGCCCCTGTAGCTCCGAGAGCCGCCGCCGCGTGCCGGTGTGGTCGGGCAGCTCGTAGTCGGGGAACGTCGCGCCTGGCACGATCTCGGGTCGCATCGGTGTGCCTCCTCTCCAGGATTCCCGCAGGCTTCGCGCCGCCGGCAGCCCGCCCGCAGTCGCAGCACAAGCCGCAGCGTGCGCCGTACCCTCGCGGGATCCGCCAGGGTCGTGCTCCGGTGCGGAACAGGGGATCCGCCTCGCAGCACGCGCCACACCGTGGCCCCCGTGGCTCTGCGCGCATCGGGGCCAACGACGGCGCTCAGGGGTGCCGCGCGAACCACACGTTCCAGTGGTAGGTGCCCGGGCCGCCGACCACACCCCGCAGTTCGGCGCGGTAGAGCTGCAGGGGGAACCAGTCACCCAGCCGCACCGTCACCGCCTGGTCGTAGAAGCGGGCCTGCGCCCGGGCCCACAGCCCCGCGCGCACGGCGGGGTCGACGTGCCGGATGAGCAGCCGCAGCAGGGCCGCCATCTCCCGGTCGTCGTACCACCCCGGCCACGACGGCAGCAGCGGCAGCAGGAAGACCGGGTCGGGCACGAAGCCGAAGGTCGTGGTGAACACGTCCCAGCCCTCGGGGCGGCTGCGCCGCTGCACGAGCGTGGCCCAGTCCATCACCTGCAAATCCACGGCGATGCCGGCCTGCTCCAGCTGGCTGCGGGCGATCGTCGCTGCGGTCAGGTGGTGGGGCATCTCGCTGCTGGCCATCCAGCGCAGCGGCTGCCCGCGGTAGCCCGCGGCCTCCAGCCAGGGCCGTGCGGCCGCCGGCCCGCGCGTCCGGTAGATCTCGTCGCCGGCGAGCGTCCACAGGGGATGTTCGGGCGGGAAGAACGAGGGCGTCGTCCGCCAGAACTGGCGCGGACCGTAGACCCCCCGCAGGATCGCCTCCTCGTCGAGCGCGGCCACGACGGCACGGCGCAGGGCCCGGTTGGCGGTCAGCGGGCTGCGGTGGTTGAACACGAAGCCGGCCCACTGCGGCGTGGTGATCACCAGCGGCCGCACACTCGGCACCGCTGCCAGCCGTGGGTACTCGTCGGTGGGGATCGAGTGGGCGAAGTGGTAGTCGCCGCGCTGCACGCCGGCGATGCGCACCGAGGCGTCCGGCACGGGAAGGAACTCGATGGCGTCGAGGTAGGGCTCGCGCCGGCCGGCCTGGCCGTCGGGCGGATCGTCGCGGGGACGGTAGCGCTCGAAGCGCTCGAGGCGGATGCGCACGTCGGGGGTGTGCTCCACGAAGCGATAGGGCCCGGTGCCGATGAAGCGGCGAATGGGCCCGCTGCCGGCTTCCTCCACCACCTCGCGGGGGTAGATCACCGCGCCCTGGCTGGGGATGGCCAGCGCGAGCGGCACGAGCCCGTTGGCCTCGCGCAGCCGGAGGCGCACCGTCGAGGGGTCGACGGCGACGAGCTCCACGACGTCGCGGAACAGCTCGCGGCCCCGGGCGGCCAGACGGCCCCACCGCTGCAGCGACGCCACCACGTCGTCGGCGACGAGCTCCCGGCCATGGTGGAACAGCACCCCACGGCGCAGCACGAACGTGTACGTGCGCCGGTCGGGGGTCATGCTCCAGCGTTCCACCAGCAGGGGCTTCGCCTGGTAGCGGGCCGAGAGCGCAAAGAGCCCCTCGAAGAGGTGGATGGCGACGTCCTGCGTCGGCGCGCCCGTGGTCCAGTGCAGGTCCAGCGTCGGCGGCTCGCCGGTGTGGGCCACCCGGAGCACGCCGCCGCGCACGGGCTGCTCCGCCGGTGCACCGGCGGCCCGGGCGACGAGGCTCCCGACCACGAGCACCGTGAGCACCGCGGCGCCCCGCACCATGGCATGCGCTCCCGGCATCGCCCGCACCCGTGCCATCACGGACCTCCCCCGCCACCGGCCGCCCCGCGCCGTCACGGTCACCGCGGGGCCCACCACCCGGCCCGGCACGTCGCTACACGTCGAAGATGACCTTGGCGGTCCACCCCTCGGGCGTCTCGCGGACCTCCAGGCCGTGGTAGGTGGCCGCCTTCACGTCGAGGCGGAAGCGGTGGCGACCGGGGTCGACCGGCTCGCCGTGCACGGTCGCGCGCACCCGCGTGGGTGCGATCTCGTCCACCACGAACACCTTGGGGACGAACTCCTCGGCGTTGAGCAGCAGGAGCAGGTCGTTCAGCCACGCCACGAGCAGCCCCGCGACGTCGTCGGCGTCGACCCGGCGCATCCGCCACGCGCGGTTCTCGACCGTCGTGGGGTCGACGAGGAAGGCGAACATGCCCTCCGCCGCGGTCTCGAACAGGTCCCGCAGCGTGCGCCCGCGCACGATCAGGCCCACGTCGGCAGTATGTTCGAGGAGCTCGAACTCGCCCATCTTCGTTATGATACCGGAAGAACGACCCGCGCGCCGCCGTTGTTCCGATCGGCCGGTGCGCCGAGTCGCCGGCCGGGAGCGCTGCCTGCCGTCGGTGGCACTGCCGGCAGATGGGCCCGGACGCGCCGTGCGGCGGCACAACGCAGGCGGGTGCGTGGGCGTGTCGGTGGAGAGGCCGGAAGGCTCCGGGGGAAGGAGGTGGCGCATGACCCAGCGGGAGCGCGTGCGGCTCACGGCGCTGGTCGCGTGCGCGGGCTGAGCGTCGAAGCTGCCGCCCGGCGACCTGGCGTACGTGTTGCGCCACTTACCCACACCCGACGACCCGAACCTGCTGCTGGGGTTCGGCGCCCACGATGACGCGGCCGTCTACCGGCTGCGCGACGACCTGGCGTTGATCCAGACCGTCGACGTCTTCACGCCCATCGTGGACGACCCGTACACGTTCGGGCTCATCGCCGCCGCCAACGCCCTCTCGGACATCTACGCCAAGGGCGGCCGGCCCCTGCTCGCCCTGAACGTGGCGGGCTTCCCGCGGAAGCTGCCGCTGGACCTGCTGGCCGAGATCCTGCGTGGGGGCGCGGCCAAAGCCGTCGAGGCGGGCGTGCTCATCGTGGGCGGGCACACGATCGACGACCCCGAGCCCAAGTACGGGCTGGCGGTCACCGGGCTCGTGCACCCCGAGCGGTTCGTCACCAACGCCGGCGCGCGCCCCGGCGACGTCCTGGTGCTGACCAAGCCGCTCGGCATCGGGGTCGTCACCACCGGCATCAAGCAGGAGAAGACCCCGCCAGACGTCGCGGACGCCGCGGTGCAGGTCATGGCCACGCTCAACCGTGCCGCGTCCGAGGCGATGCTGGAAGTCGGCGTGCACGCCGCCACCGACGTGACCGGCTTCGGCCTCCTGGGCCACCTCCACGAGATGGTCGCAGCCAGCGGTGTGGCTGCCCGCGTGGTGGCCGGCGCGGTGCCGGTGCTCAACGGCGCCCGTGACCTGGCCCGCGCCGGCGCCATCGCCGGTGGCACGGCGCGCAACCTCGAGTGGCTGGCCGACAAGGTCCGATGGGCGCCCGCGGTGGACGAGATCACCCGCCTGCTGCTGGCCGACGCGCAAACCTCAGGGGGCCTGCTGCTGGCCGTGCCGCCCGCGCACGCAGACCGGCTGGAAGCGGCGCTCCGGGCGCGCGGGGTGGCGGTGGTGGCCCGCATCGGCGAGATCCTTCCTGGCCATGAGGTGCCGTTGCTCGTGGACGCGTAGGGCGGGCCTGGACACCTCGCCCGGACGACCAAAGCGCAGCCAGCGCCCCGTATCGCCGCCGACGTGGTGCTCCCCTACGGGCGAGGTGCCCCCTGTGGGCCAGCGGGATTGGAGTAGGAACGCGGCAGTCAGCGTCAAAGTTCCATAACTGACACTGAACCGGCCGTCGGGCAGGGTGACGTTCCCGGGCCCGGGCGGCCGGGAGACAACAGGGGAGGCGGAAGGTCATGTCCCGCGACCAGGTGCCCAGTGCTGGGCAGGAACGCCTGACGCGCCGCCAGGTGTTGAAAGCGGGGGCAGTCGGGCTGGCCGGCACCGCCCTCGCCCACCTCGGCGTGCGCGGGCTGCTGCAGGATGCGGCGGCGCAGCTCCCGCCGGGGTCGTACAACCCCGAGCTCACCCTGTCGTTCCCGGTCGAGCGCGGGGCCACGCTGCGCGTCCTGCGGTGGTCTCAGTTCGTCAGCACCGACGAGCCCACGTTCCAGCAGAACGCGGCCGAGTTCACGCGCCGCACCGGCGTGCAGGTGACGATCGAGCGCGAGACGTGGACCGACGTGCAGCCCAAAGCGGCCGCCGCGGCCAACGTCGGCGCCGGTCCCGACATCGTCATCGGGTTCTTCGACGAACCGCACCTGTGGGCCGACAAACTGGTGCCGGTCACCGACCTGGCCGAGTACCTGGGCCGCAAGTACGGCGGCTGGTTCCCGGTGGCCCCGCAGTACGGCTTCAGCCAGGAGCTCAAGCACTGGATCGCCATCCCCATCGGCGCCCCGGGCGCGACCATCAACTACCGCGAGTCCTGGGTGAAGGAAGCCGGCTTCGACCCCGATCCGGCGAAGTTCCCGAAGACGACCGACGAGTTCCTCCGCCTGTGCCAGGCGCTGCGGCGCCGCGGCCATCCCACGGGGTTCGCGCTGGGCAAGGCCGTCGGCGACGGCAACGTCTGGGTCCACTGGCTGCTGTGGGCCTTCGGCGGCAAGGCCGTCGGCCCCGACAACAAGACGATCACCATCAACTCGCCCGAGACCGTCAACGCCCTGGAGTACGGCCGCCAGCTCTACGAGACGATGATCCCGGGGGTGGCCGGCTGGCTGGACCCGCACAACAACCGGGCGTTCCTGGCGGGCGAGATCTCGCTGACCAACAACGGCATCAGCATCTACTTCGCCGCGCGCAACGACTTCCCCGAGATCGCCCGCGACATGAACCACGCGAACTTCCCCATCGGGCCCGTCGGGCGGCCCACCGAACTGCACCTGTTCAGCCAGGCGTACATCTTCAAGTACACGCGGTACCCCAACGCCGCCAAGGAGTTCCTCCGGTTCATGATGGAGGACACCCAGTACGGTCGGTGGATCAACGCCATGCTGGGGTACGTCACCCATCCGCTGCGGGCCTACAACGGCCTAGCGGTGTGGCGCTCCGACCCCAAGGCGCTGCCGTTCCGGGACGCGGTCGCCCGGATGCTGCCGCACTCCTACCAGGGGACGCCCGGCCCGCGGTCGGCCCGGGCCATGGCCGAGTTCGTCATCGTCGACATGTTCGCCGAGGCGCTGACGGGCCGGCGCAGCGTGCGCGACGCGATCCGGGCGGCGGAGGACCGCCTGCGCCGGATCTACCAGGCGTAGGCCGCCGTCCAAGATGGCGGGCGCGATGCCTGGGGACCTGGTCTCTGGACCCGCGACGGTGGTGCGGACGGGCGCACGGGCGCGGCCGGGGTGGGCACGGGATCCCTGAGGTGCGGGCGCGGCGGACGGCACCCACCCCCGCCCGCCGCGCCGGAGGCCGTCATGGCCGGAGTCGAGATCGTCACCACCGTCGGCGCTGCACGGCGTGAGTCGGCGCTGGCCCGCCTGCTCGAGAACCGCCACGTGCTGGGCCCGGTGCTGGTGTTCCCGGCCGTCTGCTTGCTGGCGGTCTTCCTGGCCTACCCCTTCGCGCTGGGCGCCTGGCTCAGCCTGACCGACGCTACCATCGGCACGCCCGGGCGGTTCGTCGCCCTGGCCAACTTTCGCTACCTCCTGGGCGATGCGGTCTTCCGCCTGGTGGTCTTCAACACCGCCCTCTACGCCGGCGTGGCGGTGGTGCTGAAGCTCGCGCTGGGCTTCCTGCTGGCGCTGCTGGTCAACCGCGAGTTCGCCGGCAAGCGCTTCGTGCGGGCCGTGATGCTGCTGCCGTGGATCGTGCCCACGTCGCTGTCGGCGCTGGTGTTCTACTGGCTCTACGACGGGACGTTCAGCGTCATCACCTGGATGCTCAAGCGCGCGGGGCTGGTGGAGGGCTTCATCAACTACCTGGGCGACCCCACGCTGGCCCGTGCGTCGTTGATCGCGGCCAACGTCTGGCGCGGCATCCCGTTCTTCGCCATCGGCCTGCTGGCCGGGTTGCAGACGGTCTCGCCGACCCTCTACGAGGCGGCCGCCATCGACGGCGCGGGGCCCTGGCAGAGGTTCTGGGCCATCACCTGGCCGCTGCTGCTACCCCTGACCGCCGTCGTGACGGTCTTCTCCACCATCATGACCGTCGGCGACTTCCAGCTGGTCTGGATCGTCACCAAAGGCGGCCCGGCCAACGCCACCCACCTGCTGGGCACGCTGGCCTACCAGCGCGCGATCCAGGGCGGCTACATCGGCGAGGGAGCGGCCATCTCCGGATTCATGCTGCCGGTGCTGCTGGCGTCGGTGGCCGTCGCCTACCACTACCTGCGGAGAGACTGACGTGCCCCGCGCCCTGGTCACCCGCACCCTGACCTTCTACCTGCCGCTGTGGGCGTTCCTGGTCTTCCTGCTGTTCCCGTTCTACTGGATGCTGGTCACGGCCATCAAGCCCAACCGCGACCTCTACAACCTCGCCATCAACCAGCTGTGGACGGCGCGCCCCACGCTGGCTCACTTCGAGACGCTGCTGGCGCGCACGTCGTTCCTGCCCTGGCTGTGGAACACCCTGGTGATCTCCGTGGGCTCGACGACCCTCTCGCTGGCGGCGAGTCTGCTCGCCGCCTACGCGATCCAGCGGCTGCGGTTCCGGGGCGCGGGGGTCCTGGGTGTGGCCATCTTCCTGTCCTACCTGGTGCCGCCGGTGATCCTGTTCATCCCGCTGTCGCGGGTGATCAACGCCCTGGGCCTGTGGGATCACCCGGGCGCCCTGATCCTGAGCTACCCGACGTTTTTGATTCCGTTCGCCACCTGGCTGCTCATGGGCTACTTCCGGTCGATCCCCGTGGAACTGGAGGACTGCGCCCGCATCGACGGGGCGGACCGCTTCCAGGTCATGCGGCACGTGACGCTGCCGCTGGCGTTGCCCGGCATCCTCTCGTGCCTGATCTTCTCGTTCACGCTGTCGTGGAACGAGTACCTGTACGCGCTGGTCTTCCTCTCGTCGTCGGCGCGCAAGACGATCCCGGTGGGACTGGCCACCGAGCTGGTGACCGGCGACGTCTTCCAGTGGGGCCCGCTGATGGCCGGCGCGCTGCTGGGGTCGATCCCGGTGGCGCTGGCGTACTCCTTCTTCGTCGAGCACTACGTGGCGGGGTTGACCGGCGCGCTCAAGGAGTGAGTCCAGGCTCCCGGCAATGCGGCCGCGCGCGCCGGCGCCGCCCGGTGGGACCGCGTTGCGACACCGCGCCGCCCAGCCTGCCCTCGCAGCCGTCCTGGCCTGAAGGGCCGGTGCCCCGGCAGACCGTGGCGCTCCGCCAGGAGCCAACCGGATCCTGTGCGAAACCATAGGCACCGTATGCGCCACCTGCACCGAACGCCTCATGCGCCGTCGCACCGACGCGGCCGGCTACGGCTCCGCAGGTGTCCACACCGGGCCGCCAGCCCCATGACAGGACTGCCGTGGTGCCGGGGCGGTACACCTGGCCCGTGCGGGAGGTCCGCATGCAGGTAGGGATCGGGCACCGTGGCACGCGCGGGCAGCACCGTCGTGGCGGGAGATCCACATGCAGGTAGGGGTCGGGCTGCCCAGCGGCATCCCCGGCGCGACCGGTGACCTGCTGCTGGCCTGGGCGCAACGCGCCGACGCCGGGCCGTTCTCCAGCCTGGGGGTCATCGACCGGCTGCCCTACGACAGCTTCGAGCCCCTGGTGACGCTGGGCGCCGCGGCCGCCGTCACCCGGCGGGTGCGGCTGGCCACCATGATCGTGGTGGCGCCCCTGCGCAACACCGCGCTGCTGGCCAAGAGCCTGGCCTCGCTGGACGCGCTCTCCGGTGGGCGGCTGGTGGTCGGGGTCGGCGTGGGCGCGCGTGTCGAGGACTACGCCGTGGCCGACGTCGACCACCGCACCCGGGGCCGTGTGCTCTCCGAGCAGCTGGCGGCGCTCCGGACGTTGTGGGAGGGCAGCCCGGCCGTGCCGCGGGCGCTGCGGCC
>CAZGNA010000122.1:0-8387 GCA_964526945.1 uncultured bacterium | reverse complement strand
TGAACGCATCGAGCGATTCCGAATCTGAGGGTTTTCACGCCCGATTTGGGTTCAATCCTCTCCGACGAGTTTTTGGCCGAGGTGCGCGGTATGGAGCACAGGAACCTGGCGGTGGAACTGCTCCGCAAGCTCCTCGCCGGTGAGATCCGGACGCGCCGGCGGAAGAACGTCGTCCAGGCCCGCTCGTTCGCCGAGCTGCTGGAGCAGGCGATCCGCCGCTACCAGAACCGCGCCATCGAGGCGGCGCAGGTGATCGAGGAGCTGATCGCGCTCGCCAAGGAGATGCGGGAAGCCGACCGGCGGGGCGAGGTGCTCGGGCTCTCAGAGGAGGAGCTGGCCTTCTACGACGCGCTGGAGACCAACGACAGCGCGGTGAAGGTCCTGGGTGAGCCCACGCTGCGGCGGATCGCTCAGGAGCTGGTGCGGACTGTCCGGGCCAATGTCACGGTGGACTGGACGGTGCGCGAAACTGTCCGGGCCCAGCTCCGGGTGCTTGTCAAGCGTATCCTCCGCAAGCACGGGTACCCCCCGGACAAACAGGAGAAGGCGACGCTCACGGTGCTCGAACAGGCCGAAGCGTTGTCGGAGGTGTGGACGCAGGCGGCTTGATTTTGATGTTGAGCAAGGCCTGCAGCATGGCCGCGGGCTGCACGTCGTAGCCGGGCGTCCCGAAGGCCAGACGAATCTCTCTTGCTGGTACCACCACCGGTCGCGTTTCCGCAGGAGAGCGGCCGGCCCGCCCGCGGGAGGTGGCTTCCGCAGGCGGAGAGAATAGCCGCGGTGAACTCGGCTGGGGCATGGGACGATCCGTTGCCGTGTCCGCCTCGATCGTTGCACCGACCGAGGACGCGGTGACTCACCAAAAGGGGGAAGGGACATGAGCAGCAGGCGATGGGGCAGCTGCCTGGCCGTGGTCGCGCTGGCCGCGGCCCTCGTGCCATGGGCGATAGCCGGGCCCGCCGAGCCCATCGTCCTCGGCGTCCCCACGGCCCTGGGGTCGATCGAGGGCGCCGACTCGCTCCGGGCGGTGCAGTTGGCGGCAGACGAGCTGAACGCGCGGGGTGGCGTGCGGATTGGCGGGGTGCGGCGACCGCTGCAGGTCGTCTCCATAGACACCAGGGAACACGAACCGGGCATTCCCATCCATGACGCGCTGGCGGCCCTGGAGAAGCTGATCACCGAACGGAAACCGCACGCGATCGTGGTCGGCGCGTTCCGGTCCGAGGTCTTGTTGGGTGCGATGGACGTGGTCGCCCGCTATCGGATCCCGTACATCGTGACCATCGCCATGACGCCCGCCTTCGAACAGAAGCTGGCGAGCGACTACGCCAAGTACAAGTACCTGTTCCGCATGGGGTTGCAGAGCGAATACCTCGTCAACAACCTCTCGCGCGTCATCGAGTTCGTGCGGAAGAAGCACGGCCTCAACCGGATCCACTTCGTCTACCAAGACGTTCTGTGGGCCCGGGCGACCGTCAGCTTGCTGGAGCGGTGGGCCGCCCAAACCCAGTGGGCCGTAGTCGGAAGCGACGCCTACCCCACCGGCGCCTCCGACTTCTCCGCGACCGTGGCGAAGGCCCGGGCCGGCGGTGCCCAGGTGCTCGTGCCCGTGTTCGACATGCCGCAATCGGGGGTGCTGCTCAAGCAGGCGCGGGCGACGGCGCTACCCGCCCTGCTGCTGGGGTTCATCAGCCCCGCGGCGCCGGGCACGGCCTGGCAGACTTTTGAGGGCGCGGTGGAGGGCATGGTGAACTTCATCTTCGAGGCGGGCCCGGTCGCGACGTCTGCCCTGCCCAAGTCGGTGCAGTTCAACCAGAATTACGGCCGCAAGTTCGGCGAGGAGGCGCGGCTGCGGCTGAGCGGCCATGGCCCGGGGCCGTCCTATGATGCCGTCTACGTGCTGGCGGCGGCCATGGAGCGCGCGGGCACGCTCGACCCGGACCGCGTCGTGGCGGAACTGGTGAAGACGGACATGCAGGGGGTGATCGGCCGCATCCGCTTCACCGAGCGCCATCAGGTGCGGTACGGGACGCTCCCCGAGGAGGCCGCCATCAGCCTGGCGTTCCAGTGGCGCGCGCCCGGCCGGCGGGTCGTGGTCTTCCCCGAGGGCGTCGCCGAGGACGAGATCCAGCTGCCGCCGGGCGGGAAGCGCTAGCAGGCCGCCGCCGCTACCGCTCCCGGAGGCCACGGGCCCCTGCGGCCCCCGGGAGCCCGCCAGCATGCTGGCCGACCTCCTGGTCTACGGGCTAGTGCAGAGCGCGGTGTTGGTGCTGACCGCGCTCGGCTTCAGCCTCACGTTTGGGCTCTCGGGCATCCCCAACTTCGCCCACGGGGCGCTGTACATCTTCTCCGGGTACCTGGCGTGGTTCCTGATCCGCCGCGCAGGATGGTCCTACCCGCTCGCGGCGGCCCTCACCGTGGCCGGCGCCGCCCTGGCGGCGGCCATCGTCTATCGGGCCATCGTGCGCCCGGTGCGCCGCCTCGTCCTGTCGGAAGTGATCGCCACCTTCGCCATGGGCGTGGCCATTCTGGAGACATTTCGCTGGCTGGGGCTGGTCACCTACGAGTTCAACCTGCCCGTGCTGGTACGCGGGAGCGTCGTGCTCGGCGACGCGGCGGTCGATCGCCACCGGCTGGTGCTGGTGGCCGCGACGGCGACGTTGGGGCTCGCGCTGTGGCTGTTCGGGCGTCGGACACGGGCCGGGCTGGCCCTGCGCGCCATGGCCCAGGAGGAGTACACGGCCCTGGCCGTCGGGATCGGCCCGGAGTGGGCCGCGACCGTCAGCATGGCCCTGGGGGGTGCGCTGGCGGCGATCGCGGCCCTCCTGATCCTCCCGCTGGGGATCATCTCGATCAACCTCGGCTACGATGCGATGCTGGTGGCTCTGGCGGTGACCGTGGTCGGTGGAGCGGAGAGCCCCACCGGACTGCTCCTGGCCGGGCTGTTGCTGGGGTACGCCACCACCCTTGCGACCCGTGTGCTCGGCCCGCACTGGAGCGAGGTGGTCTACCTGGCGGCCATCGTGCTGACCCTTGCCCTGCGGCCGTCCGGCCTGCTGGGCCGCTTCCGCGAGCTGGAGGAGCGGGTGTGACTCCGACCACCGCCTCAGCCGGCACCCGCTGGCGGCGTGAGCGGCTGGATCGCGGCATCAAGGCGCGCTGCGACGACATCTTCGCACTCACCTCGTGGCGTGAGATGGCCTACCTCGGCGGGCCGCGGACGCTGGCCACGGTGGCGCTGGTGGTCATGCCCCTGCTCGGATTCCTCACCGGCACGTACTGGCAGACGGTGTACCTCATCGCCCTGGTGGTCATGCTCCTGGCGGTGAGCTGGAGCCTGCTGGCCTCGGTGGGGCTGGTCTCCCTGGGCCAGGCCCTGTTCTTTGGCGCCGGAGCCTACCTCGCGGGGATCCTCGCGCACGCGGGGTGGGCGCCGCTCCCAGCGCTGGTGGTGGGCACGCTGGCGGGCAGCGTGCTGTGCACGCTGCTGCTGGCGCCGGTGCTGCGACTACGAGGCGTGTACTTCAGCTTGGTCACGTTCGCGCTGCCATTGCTCTTCGCGCGGATCATC
Source organism: uncultured bacterium (assembly GCA_964526945.1). GTDB lineage: Bacteria > Sysuimicrobiota > Sysuimicrobiia > Sysuimicrobiales > Humicultoraceae > Fervidifonticultor. Next base: position 4,816 of record CAZGNA010000122.1, on the reverse strand, counting down.
GAGGCCACCAAGATTCTCGGCGGGACCGAGGGCATGAGCGGCCTGCCGGCGCTGGGCGGCCTGGCCGTCCGCCAGTACCTCCTGGTGGCGGCGGTGCTGGCTGCCGTGTTCGGGTTCCAGCGACTGCTGGACAGCGACTACGGCGTGGTGCTGCGGGCCATCCGCGAAAACGACCTGGCCGTGCGGGCGGCTGGTATCCCGGTCCATCGGAGCAAGGCGCAGGCTGTCTTCCTGGCCGCGCTCCCGGCGTGCCTGGCCGGGGGCGTGGTGACGTTCCACTACCAGGTGGTGGGCATGTCGGCATTCTCCCTGGAGTACTCGGTCCTGCCGCTGGCCGCGGCGCTCGTCGGCGGCAGCACGGCGCTGGCCGGACCCGCGCTTGGGGCGGCCGTGCTGGTGCCGCTGTCAGAGCTGTTGCGCGCGTTCGGCACGTTGCGCGTGGTGGCCTACGCGCTGCTGCTGGTGCTGTTCACGGTGGCGGTCCCCGAGGGGTTCTTCGTTGCGGCCCAGCGCAGGTACCACCAGTTCGAGCGCCTCGTCCCCCTGGAGTGAGCCTGGTGCAGCCGCTGCTGGCAGTGGAGCACCTCTCGCGGCGGTTCGGCGGCGTCGTGGCCGTCGACGACGTGAGTTTCACCGTCGCGCCCGGCGAGGCGCTGGGGATCATCGGGCCCAACGGGTCGGGCAAGAGCACGCTCATCAACCTCATCAGCGGGTTCCTCCGGCCCGACGGTGGGCGCGTGTGGTTCCGGGGCCGCGACATCACCGCGCTGTCGGTGGAAGCCCGCGTGGCCCTGGGCATCGTCCGGACCTTTCAGATGCCCAGACCGTTCTACCACCTGCCGGCGTTCAAGAACCTGGTCGTTCCGCTCTACGCGCCGCGCGCCCGGCTGCGGATGGGGACTCGCTACGGCAACCGGGACGAGGTCGCCATGCATGTCCTGGAGGACGTGGGGTTCGAGCGGGACGCGCCGGTCCCATACAAGCCGGCGGGCGCGCTGCCTCACGGCTACCTCAAGCGGCTGGAGCTCGCGCGGTGCCTGGCCCTCGACCCCGACCTGTTGCTGCTGGACGAGCTGTTCGCCGGCCTCAGTCCGGCGGAGGTCACGGCGCTGGTGCCCGTCCTCCAGCGTCTGCTGGACGACGGGCGGACGCTGATCCTGGCCGAGCACCGGCTGGCGGAGCTCTTCCGCGTCGTCGGGCGCGTCGTCGTCCTGGACTTCGGCCGCACGATCGCAGAGGGCACCCCGCAGGAGGTCGTGGGCCAGGAGGCGGTACGACGGGCCTACCTGGGTAGCGAGGGACAGGGCGGTGCTTAGCGTCGCACACCTGTGCGTCTTCTACGAGAACGCGCTGGCGCTCAACCACGTGACCCTCGAGGTGGGGCGTGGCGAGCTGGTCGGGGTCTTCGGTTCCAACAGCGCCGGTAAGACCACGCTGTTGAACACCATCGCGGGCCTGACCCACCACTACCGCTGGCGCGAGCAGCGCCGCGGCGGGCTCCGGGTGACCGTGGCGGGGCGGGTGGTCTTCGAAGGCGAGGAGATCACCGATCTCGCCCCGGCGGCACGGGTGCAGCGCGGTATCGTGCTCTGCCGCGAACGGCACCCGGTCTTCCGCGATCTGACCGTGGGGGAGAACCTGTGGCTGGGGGGTCATCTGCGCCCTGCGCCGGCCGTGCGCGCCGCGATTGCCTACGCCTGCGACCTGATGCCGCCGCTGCGGCGCCTGTGGCATCAGCCCGCGGGGATGCTCAGCGGCGGCGAGCAGCAGATGGTGGCCATCGGCATGGCGCTGGCCGCGGGCCCCAGGCTCCTGCTGATGGACGAGCCGCTGTTGGGGTTGAGCCCTGTGCTGCAGCAAGAGATCGTGGGCGCCATCCGCCAGATCCGCCAGCAGGGCGTCACGGTGCTGGTTGCCGAGCAGTACGCGCGGCCGATGCTGCCGGTGATCGACCGCGGGTACGTGCTAGAGGGCGGTACCCTGGTGACGGCAGGCAGCCGCGACGACCTGCTGCGGACCCCCGAGGTCCGCGCCGCGTACTTCGGGGTGGCGTAGATGCGCGGCCGGAGAGTGGTGCAGGCTGTGCCGCGGGCCGGTGCATGTCCCGGGCTCACCCGCCAGCGTCGAGGCCGGCGAACCGCGCGCGGTCCAGCAGCGCCGCGGGCCGGTGCACGTCCCGGATCTACCCGCCGACGCCGGGAGGGCGCGTCCGGAGCGTGCGTCAGGCTGCGGCGGCCGGTGCCCGCGCCGGGGAATGGGGGCGAGGGCTAGCGTGCTCGTAGACGAGGCGTTTCGGCGAGTCGTGCGTGACCGGCCGCACCATCCGGCCATCGTCTACCTGGGTGAGACGTTCACCTACCAGACGCTCGAGGCGCTGGTGGCGCGGTGCGCGGCGGCCCTGGCTGGTGCAGGCGTTGGCGCCGGCGCACGCGTGGTGCTGTACATGCCCAACTGCCCCCAGTGGGTCGTCCTCTGGCTGGCCCTACAGCGCCTGGGTGCCGTCGCCGTCCCCGTGACGCACCAGTACGGGCCCCGCGATGTGCTGTACGTCTTGCGCGACGCAGGCGCGGTGGCGGTGTGCTGCACCGACACCAACGTCGGGTACGTCCGCCAGGTGCTGGAAGCCGCGGCAGTCCGCCTCGTGGTGGTGACCGGGCTGGCCGACCTCCTGCCCTGGTGGAAACGCGCGTTCGGCCGCCTCTTCGATCGGATCCCGGCGGGCAGGACGCCGCGTGGGACCGTGGCGGTGCTGTTTCGCCAGCTGCTGCGCGGACCGGCGCGTGCCTTGACCGTGCCAGCGGAGGGCGGTGCGCCGGCGGACCCGGCTGGTGCTGTCTGCCAGCTTCTGTACACCGGAGGCACCCTGGGGCAGCCTAAGGGCGTGCCGATCACCGCGGAGGCGCTGGTGGAGAGCATGGCCGTTCAGCGGCGGAACAGCGAGCCCGTGGTGCCGCGAGGCACCGACGTCGTCGTGCAGGGCGCGCCCCTCTATCATATCCTGGGGCAGGCGCTGGGGCTTGGCGCGCTGCTGGCCGGCGACACGGTGCTGCTGCTACCGCGGCTCAACCTCGACGCGCTCCTGGACCACGTGCAGCGGTACCGGGCCACCACGCTGTTTGGCACTCCCACGCTCTACCGGCTCATCCTGGAGCACGATCGGCTGGCGTACTATACGCTGCGCTCCCTGCGCTACTGCTTCTCCGGCGGCGACGTGCTGCCCGGCGAGATCGGCCGGCGGTGGCAGGCGCACGTGGGCTGTCCCATCTACCAGGGCTATGGCACGACCGAGACCTGTGGGGCCATCTCGCTGGTGCCCACGGACCGGCCCGGCCCGGAAGGCACCGTGGGGCTCGTGATCCCGACCCGCCAGGTCGCCGTGGTGGACCCCGAGTCGCTGGCACCCGTGCCCGCGGATGCTCCGGGAGAACTGCTGGTGCGCGGCGCCCACCTCCCCACGTCCTACTGGAACAAGCCGGAGGAGTCGGCCCGGGCCTTCGTGAGGTACCAGGGCGCGGTGTGGTACCGCACTGGCGACATCGTCCGCCGCGATGCCGACGGGTGGCTCTTCTTCCTCGACCGGTCGGCCGATGTGATCAAGCACCGCGGGTATCGGGTGGCCGCCGCCCGGGTGGAAGCGGTGCTGCAGGAGCATCCGGCCGTGGTGGCCGCGTGCGTCGTCGGCGTGCCCGACGTCGAGGTCGGCGAGCGCATCAAGGCGTTCGTGGTACTAAAGGAAGCCACACGCAGCCTCAGCGCGGTCGACCTCCTGCGGTGGTGCCGCGAGCGGCTGGCGCCCTACGAGGTGCCCCAGTATATCGAGTTCCGCGACATGCTGCCCAAGTCACGGGTCGGGAAGCTTCTGCGGCGGGAGCTGCGGGAGGAGGAGCGGCGGAAGGTCGGCCAAGCGGCACCGGTGGCAGGCGGCGGTCCAGAATGAGGGGGTAGCGTGTGGACCGCCTGCGCCACCTCCAGCCCACAGCCTGGCTGGCCACCACCGGAAGACGGGCAGGCACACAGAAACTTCCGCACCGCCGGTACGACCAGCGTGGGAGGACCACGAAGATCGGTCGCTAGGCTGAAGAGGAGTGCGCCGCCGATCAGGAGCTGGTGAACGTCCTGAAATCGCTTGAATTGGGAGACCTCCGTGCCCAGCATTGAGCTTCAGGAAGGTGAACAGGTCGAGTTCAAGCGCCAATGGACCGATCAGGCGCTCGAGGATATTGCCGCCTTCGCCAACACCCGCGGCGGCAGTGTCTTCAGCGGCGTTGACGACAGCGGGGACATTCTGGGCGTTTCCGACCCGGAAACCGGGGTTCGACGGATCGCGGACACGGTGGCCTCCCGCCTCGGGCTAACACCTTCGGGCCAGGCGGCGCATCGAAGACAGGGAAGTGATCGAGGTGCGAGTCGGGCCTGGCCGCGGGGTGATCCCTCACACTGGTCGCTATCGCACGCGCGTCGGCAGCACCAACCGCGATCTGTCGCCGGAGGAGCTCGGCCGGCTCACCCTGGAGCGCTCTGGGCAGACCTGGGATGCCTTGCCGAGTCCTCTGGCGCCCGACCGGGCCGCTCACAAAGCGCTCGTGCGTTTCGCAGATCTCGCGAAGCGGAGGCTCCCTGAAATCGACCCGAGCGAGAGCGATCGGGTGCTGCAGAACCTGGTCCTTCTCCGCGAGGGGAGATTGACGAACGCGGGCGTGCTTCTCTTCGCCGATCGCCCACAAGAGCTCTTCCAGAACGCCCGGCTGCGCATCGGCATGTTTAACCTGGATCCGGCGTGAAAAATCGTCAAAACTGGAGCCGGGACAGACGGTGA
>CAZGNA010000121.1:0-8506 GCA_964526945.1 uncultured bacterium | reverse complement strand
GCCCCGGGTATGGCATGAGCTGGCGCAGCACGAACCGGACGACCGCCCGCTGCACGGGCGGGCCCGGTGGGCCCAGCACGGCCCGCGCGGCCTCCGCAATGCGCCCGTACTGGACGCCCGAGGGGCAGGCGGTCTCGCACGCCCGACACATCAGGCACAGGTACAGGTGGTCGGCGATGGCCGCCGGCTCCAGCCGTCCCGTCGCCGCCTCCTTCACGAGCCAGATGCGTCCGCGGGGGGACTCGGCTTCCAGGCGGGTGACGCGGTAGGTGGGGCACTGGTTCAGGCACAGGCCGCAGTGAATGCAGGTCTCGATCTCGGGGATCCATGGCATCGCAAAAGCCCCCGCCGCTCGCTCCGCGGCAGCAGGGCTCGACGCGGCGCCACCCGGCGGTGCGAGGTCGGCCGGACCGAGCCGCGCAGGCACTGCGGGGGCGTGGGGCGCGCCGTTCATGCCGGCGGCGCACTGCCACCCGGCCGCCCCCCAGCCCCGGGGGCAGTCGCGCCGGGGGCCTCCGGAACGGCCGCCGCGGGGACCTCCGGGGCGGCCACGGCGACGCCGCCCCTCCCTGCCTCACCCCCTGCCTGGGGGATGACCGGGTGCGCCGCAGCGCCGTCGTCCACCTCGCGCGGCGCGGGGATCGCGTGCGGAGACCGGCCGATCGGGAAGATCTTCTCGGGGTTGTACAGCCCGTCCGGATCGAAGACGGCCTTGATGCGCTTCATCGCGGCGATGTCGGCCTCGCCGAACATCCAGCCCAGGTACTCGCGCTTCTCCAGGCCGATGCCGTGCTCGCCGGTGATGGTCCCGCCGGCGTCCACGCAGGCGCGCATGATGTCCTCGGTCAACCCCACCACCCGCGCGTACTCGGGCGAGTCTTCGGCGATGTCGAAGAACGGGGTGGGGTGCATGTTCCCGTCGCCGGCGTGGAAGAAGTTGGCGACACCCACCTCCCACTTGCGGCCGGCAGCCAGGACCTGGCGCATCACCGCGGCCAGGCGCGAACGCGGTGCGCACACGTCGAGCATCATGGCGCGCCGGCCCAGCCGGCCCAACGCCCCGTAGGCATGCTTGCGACCCTTCCACAGGCCCGCGCGCTCCTCGGCCGTGGCGGCGGTCTGGATGCGGCGGGCGCCGTGCTGACGGCAGATCGCCTCGATCCGCTCGATCAGCACCGGCACGGCCTCGGCCACCCCTTCGACCTCGATCAGCAACGCCGCCTCGGCGTCCTCGGGGAACCCGGCGCCCAGCGTGCGGTTCACCGCCCGCATCGAGATCCCGTCGAGGACCTCGAGCGCCTCGGGCACGATACCGGCGGCGATGACCGCGGAGGTGGCCTCACAGGCGGCGTCCATGGCGTCGTAGATCGCCAGCAGCGTGCGCACCGCCTCGCGCTTCTGGACCAGGCGCACGACGATCTTGGTCACGATCCCCAGGGTGCCCTCGGAACCCACCAGCAGGCCGACGAGGTCGTAGCCCGGCGCGTCGTGCGCGCGGCCGCCCACCCAGGTGAGCGTCCCGTCGGGCAGCACCACCTCCAGGCCCAGGACGTTGTTTCCGGTGACCCCGTAGGCCAGGCAGTGCGGCCCGCCGGCGTTGGTGGCGACGTTGCCGCCGATGGTCGACGCCACCTGACTGCCCGGGTCGGGCGCGTAGAACAGCCCGTGGGGCTCCAGCGCCGCGGTCAGATCGGCGTTGACGACGCCTGGCTCGACGATCGCCAGCCGGCTGGCGACGTCGATCTCGAGGATACGGGTCATGCGCGTGAGGGCCACCACGATGCCGCCCCGCACGGGAATGGCGCCGCCGGCCAAGCCGGTGCCGGCACCCCGCGCGACGACCGGCAAGCCGGCCTGGCGGGCGATCCGCACCACGGCCGCCACCTGCTCGGCGCTCTCGGGCAGTACCACGGCGTCCGGGCGGCCCCGCGCCACCATCAGGGCATCCTGCTCGTACACCGACACATCGTCGGTGCGGTGGAGCACGTACGGCCGTCCGACGACGGCTTCCAGACGGCGGATCAGCTCGGTACGGTCCATGACCTCCCCGGCGCGCGTCCCCGGTGCCGGTGACACGGCGACACGATGTGTTGTTTCCTGTGCGGAAGGCGATCTCCTGCGGGCGGTGCGTCCGCCCCGGTGTGCCCTCCCGCGCGAGCCGGCCTGCAACCCTGTGCGCGCGGTCCGCCGGGGCCCCGGTGCTGTCTGCCCGACGCCGCCGGCTGGGCTGTGAGGGGCAGCCGGGCCGTCCTGTGTCAACAGGGGCCGATGCTGCGTGCCGTCCGGCGGTCAGCGCGCAGGGACGGTGTCCCCGGCCGCGGTAGTCATGCCAGAGCGTGGGCGTTCGTGCGGGCCGGCGGCAGCCGTCGCTGGCCCCGTGCGCGCGCCCGACAGCCCGCGTCCACGGGGAGGCATCCATGCACGAGCTGCGAGTCATCGTCGCCCGCACGCTGCCCACCGCGCCGGGGGCACCCCTCGCATCCGGCGTGCTGGTCACGGCGGCGGTGGCGGCAGTCGCCTGGGCCGGCGGCGGCTGGGTCCCGCTGGTCGGCGCGCCGGTACTGGCGCTCGCCGCCGGGCTGGCCGTGCGCACCGCCAGCGGTCCACGGCCGGCGTGGCGTCCCGGCCTGGACTTCGTTCTCAAGAGGCTGCTGCGCGTGGCCATCGTGCTGTTCGGGGCCACCCTCAGCTTCGCCCAGGTGCTGCGCATCGGCACCGGCACCCTGGCGGTGCTGGGCGCAACCGTCGTGCTGGCGCTGGGGCTGACCGCGCTGTTTGGGCGATGGCTGCGGGCACCCGGGGGACTCGTCGGCCTCATCGGCGCGGGCACCGCCATCTGTGGCGCGACAGCCATCCTGACCATCGGGCCCATCATCGAGGCGCGCGAAGAGGACGTCGCCTTCGCCGTAACGACCATCTTCCTCTTCAACATGCTGGCGGTGGTCGTCTACCCGGCGCTGGGCCATGCGCTCGCCCTGTCCGACGCCGCCTTCGGCGCCTGGGCCGGCGCGGCCATCCACGACACCTCCTCGGTGCTGGCCGCTGCCTTCCAGTTCAGCGAGCCCGCGGGCCAGGTCGCGACCGTGGTGAAGCTGACCCGGACGCTGCTGCTGGTACCACTGGCGCTGGCGTTCGGCATCGCGTTCAGCGTGCGGCGCAGCCGCACCGACGGCACGGCACGGCCCCGCGTACGCCTGGCGCGGATCTTCCCCTGGTTCGTCCTGTGGTTTGCCGCAGCTGCCCTGGCCAACACCGCCGGGCTGGTGGCGCCGCCGGTCGCCCGGACCGCCTCGCTGGCCGGCCGCGTCCTGGTGGTGATGGTGATGGCCGCGGTCGGGCTGTCGGCCGACCTGCAGGGCATGCGCCGCGTGGGACTGCGCCCGCTCGGCATCGGCCTCCTCGCGTCGGTTGCGATCGCGGTGATCAGCCTGGCCCTGATCCGGACGTGGCTGTAGGGCTGCGAGAGGACGGCCTGGGGAAGGGGTGCGCGCCCGCCCTCCCGAAGAGTCGCGGCGTGTGCCCGACGGTCGTGACCTGCATCTCCTCATGACGCCCACCGCGCGCGCCGTATGAGGTCGATCACCGACGTGCCCGGCATCCGCGTGGGCCACGAGACCGACCTCGTGGGCCTCACAGGCTGCACGGTCGTGCTCTGCGAGGACGGCGCCACGGCGGCGGGCGAGGCGCGCGGGGCCGCGCCGGGCACGCTGGGCCTGTCGGTCCTGCACCCGGGCAACCTGGTCCAGCGGATCCACGGCGTGCTGCTGGCGGGCGGCAGCGCGTTCGGCCTGGCCGCGGCCGACGGCGTGATGCGCTACCTGGAGGAGCGCGACTGTGGCCTGGACACCCGCGTGGCGCGGGTGCCCATCGTGTGCGGCGCCGTGATCTTCGACCTGGGCCTGGGAGACCCGCGGGCCCGGCCCGACGCGGCCATGGGCTACCGCGCGTGCCAGCAGGCCACCGACGGCCCGGTGGCCGAGGGCAGCGTGGGCGCGGGCACCGGCGCCACCGTGGGCAAGGTGCTGGGGCCCGCCTACGCGATGAAGGGTGGCGTGGGCACCTGGAGCGTGCGCCTGCACGACGGCACGGTCGTGGGCGCGCTGGTGGTGGTCAACGCCCTGGGCGACGTGCGCGCCGAAGACGGCACGATCCTGGCCGGCGCCCGCGGGCCCGACGGGGGCTTTGCCGACGCGGCGCGTGCGCTGCTCCGCCGGCCGCCCGACGCGGTGTTCGCCACCAACACCACCCTGGCCGTGGTGGCCACGTCCGCGACGCTCACCAAGGCGCAGTGCTGGCGCCTCGCGGTGCAGGGACACGCGGGCCTGTCGCGGGCGATCACGCCCTCGCACACGTTGTTCGACGGCGACACGGTCTTCGCGCTGGCGACGGGCGCGCACGCCACCGGCGACCTCGTCGGCCTGGGCGAGGCCTGCGCGCAGGCGGTCGCCGAAGCGGCGCGCCGCGCCGTACGCGCAGCCCGTGGCCTCGGCGGCGTCCCGGGCTACCCGGACCTGCAGCCCGCCTGAGCAGGCGCGCGGAGGACGGCGGCCCACCGGACGCGCGGGGGCCCACGGGCTGCGCGCATGTCGCGCCCGGGGCGCCGGTGCGGACGGGTGTATGTCCACGGTGCAGACGGGTGTATGTCCACGGTGCAGGAAGGCGCGTTCGGCCACCGGGGCCGTGGTGCTATGATTACTCCCGGACCCAAGCCGGCGGGGGACCAGCGTCCACGGAGCGTGCGCGGTCGCGCCCCGCGACGACGCGACCTGCAGGCACCGGGCCGGGTGCCCCCAGCGGCCGTAACCTGCTGCTACGGGGCCGCATGCCGCATGACGACGCGCCCCGCCAGGCACCGGGCGGGGTGAGGAGCGTGAGACGTGGATTTGGCGATCTCCAGCTTTGCGGCGGTTCGCCGGCCGCTCCAGGAGGCGGCCGCAGACCTGCTGGCCGCGGACGTCGGCATCGAGATCCTCTGTGAGCCGCCCCACGCGTGGCCGCCGCCTGTCCCCTGGCCCCATGGCCGCGTCGTCTCGCTGCATGCTCCCATCCTCGGCATCAACATCGCCAGCACCAACCCGGGCATCCGTGAGGAGTCGGTGGCGCAGGTGATCGCGACGATCCATGAGGCGGCGCGGCTGGGCGCGCGGGGCGTGGTGGTGCACCCGGGCCTTCCGCCCTACCAGGAGGTCTTCCCGCGCGAGACCGGACTGCCGCACGCGGTGGCCTCGCTGCGCCGGTGTGCCGACGCGGCGGCGGCCGCCGGCATCGCCCTCTACCTCGAGAACATGCCGGCGGTGGCCCTGGCCGATGGCGCCCCCCGCATCGGGTTCGCGTACGGGGTACGCTACGAGGAGCTGCGCGAGCTGTTCGACCGGGTGGCCCACCCGGCGCTGCGCCTGTGCCTCGACGTGGCCCACGCCTACCTGGCCGGCCCGGAGGTGCTGCGGGCTCTGCTCGCCGACCGGGACGTGGTGCACGTGCACGTCAACGACAGCCGCGGACGGCGCGACGACCACCTCGCCTGGGGCGACGGCGAGATCAGCGAGGCCGTCGACCTGGGGCGCGACCTGCCCCCGTGGGTGCAGACCGTCGTCATGGAGACCGCGACGACCGATGCCGCCCGCCGGTCGCTGGCCCGGGCGGGGCTGGGCCTCACGCACGGACGCGACGCCACGGAAGGGAGGGCACGCAGGTGATGAGGCAGACGACGAGGAGCGCGCAGGTGCGCGCGGCGCACGGTCCCCTGGCAGTGGCCGCGCTGGTCGTGGTGGTGGTCGCGGCCCTGACCGGAGGCGCACCGGCAGGCGCACAGGCCCCGCGGGACCGGTTCGTCTTCGCCCTCTCGGGTGGGCCCGACACCCTGGACCCCCAGGCGACCGCGGCCACCCTCTCGTTCCAGGTCAACAAGAGCCTCTACGACACGCTGGTCGAGCCCGACGACGAGGGGAAGCTCGTCCCGGCGCTGGCCGAGTCGTGGACGGTCTCGCCTGACGGCCTCGTGTGGACGTTCCGGCTGCGCGCCGGCGTGAAGTTCCACCACGGGAAGACGCTGGATGCGGGCGACGTGAAGGCGACGTTCGAGCGCATCCTCGATCCGACCACGCGGTCGCCCAAGCGCGGCGACTTCGGCAGCATCCGCACCATCGAGGTGGTCGATCCCCTCACGGTACGCATCACGCTGGCCGAGCGGTTCGCGCCGTTCCTCGCCGCGCTGGCCCACGGGTGGGGCGCCATCCTGCCGGCCGACCTCATCGCCCGCCGCCACGACTTCGGCACGCGGCCGGTGGGGACCGGGCCGTTCACCGTGGCCGAGTGGCAGCGCGACGCCTTCATCCGGCTGCAGCGCTTCGACGGCTACTGGATCAAGGGTCAGCCGCGGCTGCGCGAGGTGCTGATCCGCTTCGTGCCCGAACCGGCGGTGAAGGTGGCGGGGCTGCTCGCGGGCGAGTTCGACGCCATCGACGCCATCCAGTTCCTCGACCTGCCGCGCGTGCGCGCCAACCCCAACGTGCGGGTCCTGCGTCAGGTCACCAGCCTGATCAACGTGCTGGCCCCCAACCACAGCCGTCCTGCGCTGCGCGACGTGCGCGTGCGCCGGGCCCTGTGGCACGCCGTCGATCGCCAGCAGGTCCTCAAGACCGCCTACGGCGGGGAGTCGATCGTCTCCAACGTCTTCATGGACGTCACGAGCCCCTACTACGTGGACATCCCCGACCCCTACCCCTACAACCCCGACCAGGCGCGCCGGCTGCTGGCCGAGGCCGGGCACGGGAGCGGGCTGACGCTGGACCTGGCCCTCCCGCAGCCCTACCAGATGCACATCGAGGCGGGCCAGCTGGTGCAGGCGATGCTGGGGCGCGTGGGCGTGGTGGCCCGCACGCGCGTCGTGGAGTGGGGCTTCTGGCTGTCGCGCGTCTACGCCGGCGGCGAGTACGACCTGACCATCATTGGCCACACGGGCAAGCTCGATCCCGACGGCCGGCTGGCGGGGTTCGGCGACCCCAGCAGGGTACCGCCCAACTACGTACGCTACGACAACCCCCGCGTGGCCGACCTGATCCTCGCCGGCCGCCTGACCACCAACCCCGACCACCGCAAGCGGATCTACGCCGAGGCGCTGAAGAAGATGACCGAGGACGTGATGCTGATCCCGTTGGGCACGCCGGTGCTCTACATGGGCACCCAGCGGTCGGTGCGCGACTTCCGCCAGCTCTACGCCATCGACACGTTCGACTTCCGGAAGACGACGAAGTGATGGAGCTGGCGGCCCGACGCGCCCCCGCGGCGCCCGTGCACGTCCCCGCGTAGCCCGCGGGGGCCATGCCGTTCGTCCTCCGACGGCTGCTGGCGGTGGTGCCCACGGTCCTCGTGGTCGCCACCGCCACGTTCCTGGCGCTCCAGGTGGTCCCGGGCGACGTGGCCACCATCATGTTGGGCGTTGATGCCCGCCCCGACGAGCTCAGTCGGCTGCGACGCGAGCTGGGGCTCGACCGGCCGCTGGTGGTGCGCTACGTCGAGTGGCTGGGCCGGCTGGCCCGCGTCGACCTGGGCACCTCGGTCGCGTACCGCGAGCCGGTGACGCGGCTGCTCGCCCAGCGGCTGCCCGTCACGGTGTCGGTCGCCCTGGCGGCGATGGCCGTGGCCCTGGGCGTTGCGCTCCCGGTGGGCATCGCGGCGGCCCGGCGCGCGTGGTCGGCGCTCGACCTGGCGGCGCTGGCAGGGTCCCAGGTGGGGCTGGCGATCCCGACGTTCTGGCTGGGCATCCTCCTGCTGCTGGGCTTCGCCGCGGCGTGGCCCGTCTTCCCGCTGCAGGGCTACGTGGCGCTGGCGCGCGACCCGGCGCAGTGGCTGCGGCACCTGGCGCTGCCGGCGCTGGCCCTGGGCCTGGAGCGCGCGGCGGCGCTCACGCGGCTGGTGCGGGCGGCGGTGCTCGACGAACTGCGGCGCGACTACGTGCGCACCGCCCGCAGCAAGGGCCTGGGCGAGGTCACCGTGCTCCGGCGGCACGTGCTGCGCAACGCGCTGATCCCGGTGCTCACCGTGGCGGGCCTGCAGCTGGGCTTCCTGCTGGGCGGGACGATCGTCATCGAACAGGTCTTCGGCCTGCCGGGCCTGGGCCGGCTGCTGCTGCAGGGCATCTACGCGCGGGACCTGCTGATCGTGCAGGGCGCCGTGCTCACCATCGCCACGATGTTCGCGCTGCTCAACCTGGCCGTCGACCTCCTCTACGCGGCGGCCGACCCTCGCATCACCTACGACTGACCGTGACCACGCGTCCGCGCGCTGCCCGCTCGTGCATGGTGCCAGACACTCGCACCCGTAGCCAGCCATGACCACGCCGCCGTCTGCGCTCCGCCTTCCGCTCGCACCCGGCCGCCCCGCGGCCCCGCGCCGGCGCCGGCTGAGCCCGCCGCTGGTGGCGGGCGGGGCGCTGGTGGCGACGCTGGCGGTGCTGGCGCTGGGCGCGCCCTGGCTGGCACCCTACGACCCCACGGCCGTGGACCCG
>CAZGNA010000120.1:0-8531 GCA_964526945.1 uncultured bacterium | reverse complement strand
CCGCAGCGCCGCCACGCGGGCGGCCGGCGCCGCCGTCGTGGTCGCCACCAGCGTGGGCGCCTCGCCGGCCGTGGCGACCACGCGCGCGGTGGGGGGCGTGCGCAGGTGCGAATCCACCACCACGCGCATCGGGGTGCGCCCACCGGGCAGGCGGCACGTCAGCAGGGGGTCGTCCGCCAGTACCGTGCCGACGCCCACCAGCACCACGTCGTGGGTGTTGCGGAGCTCGTGGGCGTAGCGCCGCGCCGCCTCACCGGTCAGGGCGACCGGCCGGCCGCCGGCGCCGGCGATGCGACCGTCCAGGCTCATCGCCCACTTCAGGGTGACGAAGGGCAGGCCCGTCACGCGGTGCTTGACGAACGCTTCGTTCAGCCGGTGCGCGCGGTCCTCGAGCACCCCCACGTCGACCTCGATGCCCGCCGCGCGCAGGCGCGCCAGACCCCGGCCGCGCACCTGCGGGTCGGGGTCGACCATCGCGACCACCACCCGGCGCACGCCGGCGGCGATGAGCGCATCCGCGCATGGACCGGTCCGACCCTGGTGTGCGCACGGCTCCAGGGTCACGTACACCGTCGCGCCGCGGGCCCGCACCCCGGCCTCCCGCAGCGCGAGCACCTCCGCGTGCGGCTCGCCCGCCCGGGCGTGGAAACCGCGGCCGACGACCTCGCCGTCGGCGACCACCAGCGCGCCCACCATGGGGTTGGGGCTCGTCCGGCCCGCCGCGCGCGCGGCCAGGGCCAGCGCCTCCTCCATGTACCGGCGGTCCTCCGTCCGCTCGCTCGTGTCCGCCATCGTGGCCATCGAAACAATCACGCCCGGCGTCGCAGACCTCCGGGCGCGGAAACCACGGCCCCACCGCGCGGGACGCCAACCGCCACCCGCCCGGTGCGGGCGTTGACCTTCTCCCATCCGGACTATACCGTCGGCCCCGGAGTTTCACCGGATCGTGCCGCCGCACCGCCTGCGCGGCGCGGCTGGCTCGCGGGCTGTACCGCCGATCGGGAATTGCCGGACGCGCACGTCGCCCGGCTCACCCTGCCCCGAAGGTCTGCTATGCACTTGGTCACGGCCAGTGTAGCATCCCACCCCCCCGACGGGCAACACCACGAGGGCCCAGCGCGGTCCGTCATCCGCACCCCGCGCGCCACGACCGTCCGCGCACGGAGGCGCAACCCCTGGAGACAGCACCGGCCCCTGGTGGCGCCGGCCGCCAGGTCTCGTACGGCCCTGGGCCGTCCCTGCCGGGACGGCACGCCCCGCGGGGCCACACGGTGCGCTCTGGTGGCCTGCCCCGGCGACGCAGGGACGGCACGGCGTTCGCCGAACACCCTCTGCGGCCGCGGGGTCGCCTCCGTGGACTGCAGCGCCGACGGGCGCGACATGCCGAGGGACGCTGTCCGGCATTCCATACTGGAACGTCGTCTGCTGCTCATCGCCGTTGGCTGACCGTCGCACCGCGCCCTGGTCACCCGGACCCCCGCCCCGTGAGGCCTTCACCCGGAAGGAACGGGCGATCATCGAGGCCCACCGCACCCCGCGGCAGGTCCAGCAGTGGCTGCGGTCGCTGCGCTACTGCCACCGGTGCGTCGGGGTCACGTTGCGCTCGTTCCGCGAGGTGGTGCGCGCCGGCGAGGCCCACTGTCTGGAGGCCGCGCTGGCCGCCACCGTCATCATGGAGCAGCACGGCTACCCGCCGCTCGTGCTCAGCCTGGAGTCGCAGGACAACCTGGACCACGTCGTCTTCGTCTTCCGCCACCGCGGCCGCTGGGGCGCCGTGGGGCGCTCGCGCGACGCCGGGCTCCACGGCCGACGGCCGGTGTTTCGGTCGATCCGCGACCTGGTCTGGAGCTACTACGCGCCCTACGTGGATTTCACCGGACGCATCGTGGGGTACGCCCTGGTCGACCTGCGCGCGCTGGGCACCTACGACTGGCGCCTGAACCGCCGCAACATGTGGAAGGTCGAACGCTTCCTGATCGCCTATCCCCACAAGGTGCTGCGCTCGTCGGACGCCCGCTACCGGCGCCTGCTGGCCGCCTACCGGGCGTTTCGCGCACAGCACCCCACGGCGCCGGCCGACTACTACCCTGACCGACACACCTGGTGGTAGCCAACCGTCGACCGCCGTAGCGGAACCGGCGCCCTGAAGTTCCACTGCCCGCCGGAGCCTTGCCGACATGGACCGGGCAAGACGCGGGGCTTCGGCCTCGCCGCATGCGACCAAGCAGACGATGAGAACGACCGTGCCCCATCGTGAGGCGCGAGCCTGGCGGAAGCCTGCTCGAGCACCCCGCTCTGTCCTGCCCCACGCGGTGCCGGCGGCAACGAGGAGGCGCCCCCGTCTCGTGGTGCCACGCGCAGAGGATCCACGGAAGCACCTGCCGAACCGTCATCCCCGCAGGGGGTGAGATGGCCGTGACACGCGTGCTGGCCTTCCGCTCGGTAGGAATGCTGCTGGCGCTGGTCCTCGTGGCACCGGCGGGCGCCGCTGCGGTACCCGAGGTCGATCTCAAGCTGGGACACGTGGTCCCTGAAACGCACGCGTACCACCTGGGCGCTATCGCCTTCGCCAAACTCATCGAGCAGCGGACCACCGGCCGCGTCCGCATCACCGTCTTCCCCGCCGGGCAACTCGCTGCCGGCGAGCGGGCCCTGCTGGAGCAGGTGCAGCTGGGCCTGGCCGACCTGGCGGTGACGGCTACGGGGGTGCTCAGCGGATTCGTCCCCGAGTTCGCCGTGGTGGACCTGCCGTTTCTCTTCCGCGACTACGCCCACGTCAGCAAGGTGCTGGACGGCCCGGTGGGTGAGCGCCTGCTGAACATGCTGGAACGCGCGGGCCTGAAGGGCCTCGCCTTCTGGGAGAACGGGTTCCGGCACTTCACCAACAGCGTGCGGCCGATCACCCGCCCGGAGGACCTGCGGGGCCTGAAGATCCGCACCATGGAGAACCCCATCCACATCGATGCCATCCGGCAGCTGGGCGCTCTGCCCACGCCCATGGCCTGGCCCATCTACACCGAACTGCAGACGCGGGTCATCGACGGCCAGGAGAACCCCGTGGCCATCATCTACGTGAGCAAGTTCTGGGAAGTGCAGAAGTACGTGGCCTTGAGCGGCCATTTCTATTCACCGGCGCCCATTACCATGAGCCTGCGCCGCTTCAACGCACTGCCCCCGGACCTGCAGCGACTGTTCGTGACCACCGCTCGCGAGGTGGCGCTCTACGAGCGCTCCCTGATCCGCAACCAGGAGAAACAGCAGCTGGAAGAACTCAAGCAGCGGGGCATGGTGGTCACGTCCCCCGATAAGGCGTTGTTCCGACGCGCCATGCAGCCGGTGTACGAGAAGTACTTCGCGCAGTACCCCGTGTGGCGGGACCTCGTCCGGCAGATCGCGCAGACCGAGTAAGCGCGCGGCCAGGGGCGATCCCGGACAGTCGCCAGGCCCTGTAGGTTCCGCCCCGTCCCCCGCGCTGGTTCCGACGGATGCGCGCGCTCAGCGACCGGCTGAACCGGGCGGCGGAAGCCGTGACAGTGGTCCTGGTGGCCGTGATGGCCGGCACCATGACGTTTGGCATCGTCTCGCGCTTCCTCCTCCACGCGCCGCTGGCATGGTCCGATGAGCTTAGCCGCTACCTGCTGGTGTGGGTGTCGTTTCTCGGCGCCAGCGTCGCATTCCACCGCCGCATGCACCTCGGCGTAACAACCGGGGTGAGCCGCCTGCCCCACCGGCAGCAGCGTCTGGTCGCCGTCGTCGGTGCCGTGGCGGTGGCGGGGCTGCTCCTGGTCGTCGTGGTCCAGGGTATCCGGCTGGCCCTCTTCAACCTCCCACAGCGGTCACCGGCCATGCGGATCTCCATGACGGGCCCCTACCTGGCCATCCCCGTCGCGGCTTTGCTCATGCTGGTCCACGCCGTGGCAGACCTGTCGGAGATCCTCACCGGCCGGCGCGATCACGCCCCATGACCTGGATCCCAGCCGCCGCGTTCCTGGGGTTCATGGCCGCGGGCGTGCCCATCCCCTTCGTCATCGGGCTGACAGCCCTTATCTGGCTGCTGGTCCTCGGCGGGATCCCCCTTGTGATCCTTCCCCAGCGCATGTTCACCGGTGCCGACTCCCTCAGCCTCATCGCCATTCCCTTCTTCATTCTGGCTGGCGCCATCATGAACGCCGGGAGCATGAGCCAGCGTTTGATCGCGCTGGCCAACGCCCTCGTGGGGCGCTTTGCCGGCGGGCTGGCGTACGTCAATGTCCTGTCCAATGTCTACTTCGCCGGGGTGACCGGGTCGGCGGCTGCCGAGGCTTCGGCCATCGGGACCGTGCTCATCCCCGCCATGGAACGCGCGGGCTACGATCGGGCCTTCGCCGCTGCCCTCACTGCCGCGGCGTCGCTCATCGGCCCCATCATTCCTCCCAGCATTCCGCTGCTCATCTACGGGGTACTGAGCGACGTGTCCATCGCCGCGCTGTTCGTCGCAGGGATCGTCCCGGGGTTGCTGCTGGGAATGGCCTATGTCGTGCTGATCAACCTGACCGCCCGGCGGCACGGCTATCAGGCCGCCCAGCCGGTGCCCCGAGGTATGGTGTGGCGTGCGCTCTTCGACGCGCTGCCCGCCCTCATGATGCCCGTGATCATCGTGGGCGGCATGCTCAGCGGAATCTTCACGGCGACGGAGGCCTCCGTCGTGGCCGTGCTCTACGCGCTCGTCGTCGACGGCGTGATCTACCGCGAGCTTTCTCTCCAGGCTATCCGGCGGGCCCTGCTGGATACCGCTACGACCACCGGAGTCGTCATGTTCGTGCTGGCCATGACAGAACCCCTGGGCTGGATCTTCGCCAGCCAGCAGATCCCCCAGCGGTTCGCCAGCGCCGTACTGCGCCTCTCCAGCGATCCCGTGATCGTCCTGCTGCTCGTCAACCTCCTCCTCCTGATCATCGGGATCCCCATCGAAACGGCCCCGGCACTGGTCCTGACCATGCCCGTGCTGCTGCCGCTGGCCTCGCAGGTGGGCATCGACCCCGTGCACTTCGGTGTGGTGGTCGTGTTGAATCTCGTGCTGGGTCTGGTCACCCCGCCGGTGGGTGCCTCGCTGTTCGTCGTGTCGGCCATCAGCGGGCTCCCCCTGGACCGCATCTCTCGGGCCATCCTGCCGTTCGTGGGCGCAGCGCTGGTGGTCCTGGCCCTCGTGACTTACGTGCCCTGGCTCTCGATGGCGTTACCTCGACTCCTCACCCGCTGACACGCGGCCCGCCCCATCGTCCTCCTGCCCGCAAGAGTACGTCCTGCCCCGACGGCGGCGTCGCCACCTGCGAGCGTGTCGCGAGGCCATACGGGCCACCGAGGTCCTCCGCCTCGCCGTGCTACAACCGGGCGCCGGCCGGCGCCCGTCCGGCGCTGCGCGCGCCCGCCAGCTCCTGCACCAGCGCCACCACCAGCCGCGCGGCCTCCTCCAGGTGGCGGGGTTCCACATTGGCCGGCTGATCGGTCGGCCGGTGGTAGTGGGGGTCCACCCCGCGATGCAGGAAGACCGTGGGTATCCCCGCTCGCTCGAAGCTCGTGTGGTCGCTCGCCGTCGCGCGGAAGCGGGTGACCTCGATATCCAACCGGCGCGCCACCTCCAGCGCCACGCCCACGGGCCCCTCGTCACGGCCCGACGCGTTCCCAACCATCAGGCGGTCGCCCCAGCCGACCATGTCGAGGTTGATCATCGCCACCACGCCCGCACGCCGCTCGCCCGCGAAGGCCGCCGAGCCGTGCAGCCCGAGCTCTTCGGCGGAGAACAGCACGAACTGCACCGTACGGGCCAGCGGGACGTCCGCCAGCACCCGTGCCGCCTCGAGCACCACCGCCACGCCCGAGGCGTTGTCGTTGGCACCCGGGCTGCCCGGCACCGAGTCGAGGTGCGCGCCGACCACCACGATCTCGTCGGCCCGCGTCGTCCCGCGTTTGGTGGCCACGACGTTGGCGGCGGTGCGGACCTCGTGCACGACGTCCACCACCATGCGCAACCGGAGGCCCCCGCGCCGTGCCGTGTCGACCAGCGCCCGGCCGTCGTCCTGCGAGACCACGACCGCCGGGAGCTCACCGCGCTGCCCCAGCGTCCCCGCCACCACCCCCGGCCGGTTGTTGTAGACCACGACACCCACGGCGCCGCGGGCCGCCGCGTGGGCGACCTTCTCGCGGAAGGTGATCACGCCGCGCTCGACCAGCACGATCGCCCCGTCGGCCCGCCGGCCGTTGTAGTCCTCGGGCCGACCCAGCCCCGCGACGAGCACGTCGGCCTCGATACCGCCTGGTGGGGTCGCCGCCGACAGCGCCAGCACCTCCGCGGGGATCGGACGGGGCGCCGCGCCTGCCACCTGCACCTCCACCCGCCGCGCTTCGAAGTACGGGAACTGGAACGCGTGGAGCTCGACAGGGTACCCGTACTGTCGCAGGGTCGCCGCCAGGTAGTCGACTGCCTGGCGTTCGCCGGGCGTGCCCGCCGGCCGCGGGCCGATGACCCCTGCCAGGTGCTGGACATGGGCGAAGGCCTGCGTGCCGGAGGGCCCGGAAGGTACCTGGTTCAAAAGGACGGCACTCGTCCTCTGGGTGTCCGGCGGCGCGGCGATCCCAACGGGCGCAGTCACCCAAAGCGCTGCAATGCACGCTATCGCCACCGCAGGAGCCAGGATCGTGCGACCGTGCACGGCGCTCTTCGGGCGCATCGATCACCTCAGCACCGCAACCTTGCCTTCAACCCGCTGATGGGCACAACGTCGCCTGAGGTGGATTCCTTCCCGCGGTACATGCACGCTCGTCCCCACGAGATCTGCGACATCTGCGGTGACGCCCTCCACCGCAGCGCCGAGTGACGGAAGAGGTCCTACTGGGGCTGCGCCACCGCCGCCACCCGCCCACCCGTGGCGCGGACCAGGTCGGCGGGCGAGACCGCGAACACCGCCGTGGGCGTGCCGGCTGCCGCGTACACGACGTCGTAGGCGAGCAGGTCCTCGTCGACCACGACCTCCAGCGGCGTGGCGTGGCCTACCGGTGGCACCCCGCCGATGGCGAAGCCGGTGAGGGCGCGCACACGGTCGGCATCGGCGCGCTCGACCCGCGTCGCCCCCAGCACCCTGGCCAGCCTGCCGGGGTCCACGCGGTTGCGACCGGAGACCAGCACCAGCACCCCCCGCCCGTCGGCCAGGAAGACCAGCGACTTCACGATCTGCGCCACGCTGGTGCCGACGGCCGCCGCAGCCTCCTGGGCGGTGCGCGTCCCTTGCGGGAACTCCAGGATCTTTGCGGCGATGCCCGCCGCGCGCAGGGCGGTCACCACGCGCTCGGTCGCGGGCGTACGGGTGGCCGGGCGGCCAGGAGCCTGTCCAGACACCGACGCTCCAGCCTGGGAAGGCGTCTCCGGTGGCCCGACGGTCAGCCTCCCTCTCTCCCCCTGGGTGGCCCGACTGGTCGGCCCGCCCTCTCCGCCAGCGGCCGACCTGTCTGGAGAGGGAACCTGCCCGGATGCTGGTGCCCCGCCGGCCACAGGGGCCACGCCGGTCTCGCGGCGGCGCGTCGGAAACCGTCCGGCCAGCGCGTCCTGGACGATCAGCTTGACCTCCGGGTGGAAGTCCTTGCGCAGGATCCACTGCAGGAAACTGGGGTCCCGCCTGGCCACCTCCCGCAGCGGACGGCCGCGGATCCCCTCGGGCCCAAAGTTCACCACGGCCTCGTCGCCCTGCCAGACGAACCGACCGTCCGGGTCGATCCAGGTGGGATCCCGCGGCGTGAAGTACGCGTCCAGCTCGTGGGGGGTGCGCGGCAGGTCGGGGTAGGCTGCGAGCTGCGCGTCCAGGACCTCCACGCAGGCGGCGATGTCGGCGCCCGCGCTGTGGGCCTGAGTTAGGTCCTTCCCGCAGTAGTACTGGTAGGCGGCGGCCAGGTCGCGCGGCACCTTGCGATGGTAGATGATCTGCGCGTCCACCACGGCGCGGCCGTCCATGTCGAGCCGGCAGCCCGCCGCCGACAGCTCGCGGCGCAGCAGGGGCAGGTCGAACCGCTGGATGTTGAACCCCGCCAGATCGCCGTCGCCGATGAAGGCCAGCACCTCGGCGGCGATCTCCGCGAACGATGGCGCGCCGGCCACGTCGGCGTCGGTGATGCCGTGGAAGCGCGTGGACTCCGGCGGGATGGGCACGCCGGGGTTGACGCGGCGCAGGTAGGTCTCGCGCCGGCCGTCGGGGTGCACCTTGATCATGGCGATCTCGACGATCCGGTCGGCCGTGGGCGAGATGCCGGTGGTCTCCAGGTCGATGAAGACGAGCGGACGCTGCAGGTGCAGATGCCGCATCGTTCTCACAGTTCTCGGGGGCCGAGGCAGTTCCTACCGTCGCGACGCCACGGCGCGTGGCTGTCCTCTCCCGCCTGCTCGCCTCCGCCGCCCCCGGGAGCCGCGGACCAGTGCAGGCGCTGGCGAACCGACGCACCCGGTCCTTCCTTAAACCTGGATCCGGCGTGATCCCGAATGGTCTTCATGGTTGACGCGAGGGCGG
>CAZGNA010000119.1:0-8536 GCA_964526945.1 uncultured bacterium | reverse complement strand
CCCCATCCTCGAGGCCGTGGAGGCCTACGCCACCATCGGCGAGCTGTGCGACGTGCTGCGGCGCGTGTTCTCCACCTACCGGCCGCCCGTGGTGGTGTGAGCGCGCCGCTGGTCCGCCAGCTCGCGGCCGCCGTGCTGGCCGGATCGGCCCAGGCGGTCGCCCGGCTCATCTCGCTCGTGGAGAACGACGGCGCCGCGGCGCAAGATGCGCGGGCCGCCCTGCATCGGCACACGGGCCGGGCCCACGTGGTGGGCATCACCGGACCGCCCGGATCGGGCAAGAGTACCCTGGTCAACGCCGCGATCCGGGCCTTGCGCCAGGCCGGACAGCGGGTGGGTGTGGTCGCCATCGACCCCACCAGCCCGTTCACCGGCGGCGCGCTGCTGGGCGACCGCATCCGCATGATGGACCACAGCACGGACCCCGAGGTGTTCGTGCGCTCGATGGCGACCCGCGGCAGCCTCGGGGGGCTGGCGCCGGCGGCCAGCGATGCCGTGGCGATCCTCGACGCGTGGGGTGCGGCCACGGTGTTGGTGGAGACGGTCGGCACCGGCCAGGCCGAGGTGGACGTCGTCTCCGCGAGTGATTCCGTCGTCGTGGTCGCGGTGCCGGGAACGGGCGACGCCATCCAGACCCTGAAAGCGGGCGTGATGGAGATCGCCGACCTGTTCGTCGTGAACAAGGCCGACCGCCCCGATGCCAGCCGGCTCGTGGCGGATCTGGAGATGGCGGTGCGCCTGCTGCCCGCGGGCGGCTGGCGCCCGCCGGTGCTCACCACCGTGGCCACGACCGGGGAGGGGGTCGATGCCGTGCTGGCTGCCCTGGTCGAGCACCGCCGCCACTTGGAACAGACCGGTGGGTTGCAGGTGCGGCGGCGCGCCCGCTGGCAGCGCGAGATCCTGCGCATCGCCGAGGGGCGGATGCGCGCGCGCCTGCTGGAGGGCGCTGGCCCGCTGCTGGAGGAGCTGGCGGCCCGCGTGGCCGCGGGCGACCTCGACCCCTACACGGCGGCCGAGCGGCTGCTGCAGGCCGGCGCGCCGCGCTAGACCCGTGCGGCTGCACCACGTGGGCATCGCCGTCCGAGACCTCGCGGCAGCTGCGCGGGTCTATCGCGAGGTGTTTGGCCTCCAGCCCGGGGTCCCCGAGCGCGTCGAGCGCGACGCCGTCGCGGTGCTGCTCGTGCCGGCAGGTGGGGTCCTGCTGGAGTTGCTGCAGCCGCTGGACGAGGATGGACCGGTCGCGCGATTTCTGGCACGACGCGGGGCAGGCGTGCACCACGTGGCGTTCGCGGTGCCCGACGTGGCCGCAGCCCTGGACCGGGCGCGCGCTGCCGGGATGCGCCCGGTAGACGCGGCGCCCCGCCCCGGCGCCCATGGCTGGCGCGTCGCCTTCCTCCACCCACGCGACCTGCACGGCGTGCTCGTGGAGCTGGTGGAGGACCCCGGCGCCTAGCGCGTCACCTGACGGGGCGCGAGACGCCCCGCACGCGCTCGCGGAGCCCGGCGCCTAGCGCGTCACCACCGCCGCCCTTGCGCGACCCCCCAGAGTTCTCTACACTATTGATCAGTTTCCGCACCCGACGACGCACGCACGTATCCGGACCCGCGGCGCACAACGCACCGCGGCGCGGTCCTATGGCCTGCCGGCGCCATGGCGGCGCGGGGCCATCCTGATCGACAGCCCGAAGGGAGGTGAAGGGCGTGAGCGCTCCCCTGCGACGCATCGGGCTGGCATGGCTGCTCTGCACCGCCGTCACCGCCGTGGCCACGGCGGCTGTTGCGGACGCCTGGCGGGCTGTCGTCGTTGCCACTCCCGATCTGCGCCTCGTGCTGACCTGGCGCGGTACGGTGGGGGAGGTCCTCGCCGATCTCGGGGTCCGGTTGGGAGCCTCCGATCGCGTCAGCCCAGCCCTGGGCGCGCCGGTGGCTTCGGGCGCGGTGATCCGCGTGCGTCGGGCGGTGCCCGTGACGATCGCGGTGGGGCAGGCGCGGTACCGCGTGTGGAGCGCGGCAGAGACCGTGGGCGACCTCCTCGCCGAACGCCCGGGGGGACTGATCGTGCGGCCCCGCGATCGGGTCTTTCCCGCCCGCGAGGCCGCCCTGGCCGCGGACACGGTCGTCCGCGTGATTCGCATCGAGACGCGGATCGTCGAGGAGACCGAACGGGTGGCCCCCGGGCGGGTGCTGCGCACCGACAGCGACCTGCCCCGCGGGCTGACGCGCGTCGTGCAGGTCGGCCGTCCGGGGGTACGTCTGCGTCGCGTGGCCCTGACCCTGGCCGACGGCGTCGTCATCGCGCGGCGCGAGGTGGACAGCGTGCTCGTGCAGCCCCCGCAGGACCGGATCGTGCACGTCGGGACCCGACGCATGATCGCCTCGCGCGGCGAATGGGTCGGGAGGGAGGTCCTCCACATGGAAGCCACCGGGTACGCGCCGTGGACCGGCCCCGGGGTGGACGACGTCACGGCCACGGGCATGCGCGCCGGCTACGGGGTCGTGGCCGTCGATCCCGCGGTGATCCCGCTGGGGTCGCGGCTCTACATCGAGGGCTACGGCGTCGCCATCGCGGGCGACACCGGCGGCGCCATCAAGGGCTACCGGATCGACCTGGGCTTCGACACGGCCCGGGCGGCGATCCGGTTCGGCCGGCGCACGGTGCGCGTCTACATCCTGTCCAGCCCGGCGGCGTCTCGCCCGTCACGTTGAGCGCCGGCGCCCCGGCGCTGCCCCCCGACCTCGACCTGGCCACCCGGGCTGGTGCCGTCGCGGTGCTGCGGGCGTTCGGCCTGCGCCTGCGGCCCGCCCGCGGCCAGCACCTCCTGGTCAGCCGGCGCATCCTCGACCGCATGGTGGCGGCAGCGGCGCTCGATGCGCGTGACGTCGTCCTGGAGATCGGCGGCGGGATCGGCACGCTCACCCTGGCCCTGGCCCGCACGGGTGCCCGGGTGATTACCGTCGAGGTGGATCCGCGCCTGGTGCCCGTGCTGCGCGCGGTCTGCGCACAGGAGCCGCGGGTGCACGTCGTGCACGGCGACGCCATGACCCTGCCGTGGACCGCGCTCCCGTGGCCGCCGACCGCGGTCGTCGCCAACCTGCCGTATGCCATCGCGTCGCCGCTGCTGGTGCGGCTGCTGGAGACCGGCACGGGGCGTCGCCTGGTGGTGATGGTCCAGGAGGAGGTGGCCGACCGCCTGCTGGCCACGCCGGGCACGCCCGCCTACGGGTTGCTGACGGTGCTGGTGGGCGTCTACGCGCGCCCGACGCTGGTGGTGCGGGTGCCGCGCACGGCCTTCTACCCCATGCCGCAGGTGCGCTCGGCCGTCGTCCGCCTCGACCCTCACGCCCGGCCGGTGCGGCCGCCCCAGCGCCTGCCCGCGGTGGTGGCCGTGGCGCGCGCCGCGTTCGCCAAGCGACGCAAGATGCTGCGGGCTGCGCTGCGGCAGGTGGGCGGGCGACGCCTGGATGCGGCCGCGGTGGCGGCGTGGTGCGCGCGGGCCGGCATCGACCCGCGGCGGCGGGGCGAGACGCTCTCCGTCGAGGAGTTCGCGCGCCTGGCCGACGTCTGGGAGACGGCGTGAGGCCCCGCGGCATCACGGGCAAGAGTGCCAGCGCACGGCCCGGGGTTGAGGGGTCGAGTGGCCGCCACCGGGGTTGCCAGCCGGACCGTCAGCGCATGGCCCCCGGGTTCGTGGGCCGATCGGCCGGCACCAGGTTGCCGGCCAGACCAGCAACGCATGGCGGGGGCCTGGCGGGAGGACATCCGGGAGAGGAGAGGAGTCCTGCGGTGAGGAAGACCACGGGGGAGCATCCCGGGAGGGCATCGTGATCGACTACCAGGCACGCTTCGCCCGCTTGACCCGCGTCGCCGAGCGGTCGCTCATTCGCGAGCTGCTCAAGGTCTCCCGCCAGCGCGACGTGATCTCGTTCGCCGGCGGGTTCCCCGACCCGTCCACGTTCCCCGTGGCCGAGATCGCCGAGGTCACCCAGGAGGTCCTGCGCACGAGCGCGGCCCTGGCCCTCCAGTACGGTCCCACCGAAGGCGATCCGGCGCTGCGCGACCAGCTGGTGGCCTGGATGGCCAAGGACGGGCTGCGGGTTGGCCGCGAGCAGGTGTTGGTGACCACGTCGTCCCAGCAGGCGCTCGACCTGGTCGGCAAGGTGTTCCTCGATCCCGGCGATGTGGTCGTGGTGGAACTGCCGTCGTACCTGGGCGGGCTGCAGGCGTTCCGCGCCTACGGCGCCGACCTGGTGGGGGTGCCCCAGGACGACGAGGGCATCGACGCCGACCGCCTGGCACAGACCCTTCATCGCCTGCGGCGCGCGGGGCGCCGGATCAAGCTGCTGTACGCCGTACCGGACTTCCAGAACCCCTCGGGGGTGACCTGGAGCCGCGCCCGGCGCGAGCGCCTCCTGGCCCTGGCCCGCGAGGTCGACGCCCTCGTGGTAGAGGACAACCCCTACCGCGAGATGCGGTTTGCCGGTACAGCGCTGCCGCCCATCGCCGCGCTGGACGACGAGGGCCGTACCCTCTACCTCTCGACGTTCAGCAAGACGCTGGCGCCGGGCCTGCGCATCGGGTGGATCGCCGGCCCCGAACCGGTGGTGGCCCAGTGCGTCACGGTCAAGCAGGCGATGGACCTGTGCAGTCCATCCCTGACGCAGGCCATCGCGGCGGGGTTGCTCCGCCGGGGCGACCTGCTGCGGCGCCTGCCCGCGACGGTGGCACTCTACGGGCGCAAGCGAAACGTCATGCTCGAGGCGCTGGCGCGTGAGATGCCCCCGGGCGTGACCTGGACGCGCCCGGAGGGCGGTCTGTTCCTGTGGGTGCGGCTGCCCGCGGAGCTCGATGCCGGCGCGCTGCTGCCTGCGGCCGTGGAGGCGGGAGTGATGTACGTCCCGGGTCAGGCGTTCTTCGCCGACGGCACCGGGCGCAACACGCTGCGGCTGAACTTCTCGTACCCGTCCGAGGACGAGATCCGCACCGGGATCGCGCGGCTGGCGGCGCTGGTGCGCGGGGCGATGGCGCCTGTCCACACGATCCACAGCAGGGGAACGACCGTTTCGGATTGACGCCCGGCACTGCGCGTGGTAGCGTCAGGCCCGTCAGCGGCTCGCTGCTGGCTGAGGTGGGAGGAGGTACTCCCTCGGGAGCAACCCGGCCTAACTCGCCGCAGGAGCCGCTGACGTCTTGTGTGCCGCGGGATTCCACGGCGTCGGGAAGGCCGTGCAGCGGCCTGGTGGCGGCGCGGGCGCGCCCCCGCGGGGCGTCGCGGTCGGTGGCGTCAGTCGGCGCGCCGCAGCGGGGTGGCGGACAGGACGCGGGACGCGTCCCTGGCGAGGACGATGGTGATCGAGGGAGGGTGGTCGGGGGGCTCGCGGCGGATGGCGGCGCGGGGCAACGCCGTGGCGATCAGCTGCGCAAGCCCCCGGCGTCCGGTCCGGTCGATGACCGTGGTGACGTCGGCGGCGCGGGTGTCGGTGCCAACACGGATCTGGGCGAAGCCCAGCGCCGCCAGGCGCTCGGCCACCTGTCGGGCCAGCCCCGACGTTCCGCTGGCGTTGATGACCTCCACCCGGACCGCTGCCATCTCCTCCACGCTTACCCCGTAGAACAGGTCGGCGACGAGCGCGCGCACCCGCGCCCGGTCGGGTTCCCAGTACAGGGGCTCGAACGTGCCGGGCAGGGTGTGCAGCTGCAGCGGGTGGTCGCGCACGCGCAGGGCGAACAGGCCCAGGGTCAGCAACTCGGCGGGGCCCAGGTTGGTGTCGGTGTGCGCGCTGAAGGCGCGCAACAGGCGGGGCGCCGCCAGCAGGGTGGACGGCTGCCGCAGGTGTGCTACCAGCGCCCGCAGCAGCCGCTGCTGGCGTTCCACGCGCCCGATGTCGCCCAGGGCGTCGTGCCGGAAGCGGATGTAGCCGGTGGCCTGCCGGCCGTCCAGGCGCTGGCGGCCCTTGCGCAGGTCGATGGTGTAGCCGGCCCACGAGTCGGTGTACCGCATGTCCTTCTCGACGTCCACCTCGACGCCGCCCAGAGCGTCGACGATCTTGGCGAACGACTCCGGCCCCAGCTTGACGTAGTAGGGCACGCGCACGCCCAGCAGCTGCTCCACGGTCCGGATCGTGAGCCCGGCCGCGCCGTACGCGTAGGCGGCGTTGATCTTGGTCTCCCCGTGCCCGGGGATCACGGCGCGGGTGTCGCGGGGGATGGACAGGACGCCGATGCGGCCGCGCTCCGGGTCGAACGTCACCAGCGCCAGCGTGTCGGCGCGCGCGACGTTCAGCACGCGACGCCGGTGGTCGAGGGTGACGTCGGTGCCGATGACGAGGACGTTCACGCGGTCGACCAGGCGCAGCGGCCAGGCGAAGGCGGGCACGCGAGGCCGCCGCGGCATCACCTCGCGCACGGCGATCTGGCTCGCCAGGTAGAGGTAGGCGCCCGCCAGGAGGCCGCCGACGATGACGACGACGGCGGGCACGCCCCAGAGCAGCCAGCGGACCCACCGGCGCGGGCCGCGTCGGGTCGGCTGCGGCGCCACGCCGCCCGCCGGAGCGAGCGCGCCCTCGTCGCGCACGGGGTCGGGCAACGGAGCGGAAGGCACCTGCGGGTCCTGCGTCACGGCCCTTATCTTACGGGAACCCCCCGCCAGGCGCAACGAACCGCGAGAGGACTTGCGGGCCGCGACACCTAAGGAGTTAGGGCCGCCGGATCCCGCGGGGAGGCAGTCCGCGTGAAGGAGCTCCGTCTCAACGCCTACGCCAAGGTCAACCTGGGGCTGAACGTCTTGCACAAGCGGGACGACGGGTATCACGAGGTGGAGGCGGTGCTCCACACCGTGGCGCTCTACGACGTGGTCGTCCTGCGCGAGGCCGGCGATGCGATCCGCGTCGTCGCCGAGGGCGAGCCGGTGCCCGAGGGCACGGCGAACCTGGTCTTCCGCGCGGCGCAGCTGCTGCGCGAGCAGTACGGCATCACCCGGCCCGTGGAGATCCACCTGCGCAAGCAGATCCCCGTCGCCGCCGGCCTGGGCGGCGGCAGCGCGGATGCCGCCGTGACGCTGTTGGGCCTTGCGCAGCTGTGGAAGCTGCGCCTGGATGGGCGCGAGCTGCGGGCGGCGGCGGCCAGGCTCGGCTCGGACGTCCCCTTCTTCCTGGAAGGAGGGTCCGCCCTGGCCCGGGGGCGCGGGGAACGCGTCCATCCGCTGCCGGCGCTGCCCACCACGTGGGTCGTGCTGGCCCGGCCCCGCATCCCGATCCTGACGGAATGGGCCTACACCTACTTCCAGCCCGCCGAGGTCACGCGGCGCCCCGACATCCCGGCGCTCGTCGACGCCGTGCGCCGCGGCGACGTGCCGGCGGTGGGGCGGCTGATGGGCAACGTCTTCGAGGAGTTCATCGCCGCGCGCCATCCCGTCGTGGCCGAGCTGAAGCAGCGGATCCTGCGGGGCGAGGCGTACGGTGCCTGCATGACCGGGACCGGGCCCACCGTGGTGGGCCTGATGGCCAACGAGGCTGCGGCCCGCCGCGTGGCGGACGACTGCGGGCGCGTCCCCGACGTGGACGTCTTCGTGACCAAGACGTTCGCGGAGGAACGATAGGCGTGCCGTCGTCGCCGGGTCCCGCCGACAGCCGGGGGGAATAGGTGCCGCCCGCGGTCGTCCTTGCCGGCGGAGCGCCGGAGCCCCGGCTCGCTCCCGATGTGCCCAACAAGGCGTTCCTGCGCCTGGGTGGGATGACGCTGGTGGAGCGGGTGGTGGCCGCAGCGCGCGGCTGCAGCGCCATCGAGCGCGTCGTGGTCGTCGGTCCGGCGCCGGCGCTGCGCGCCCTGCTGGGCACCGGTGTCGAGGTCGTGGCCGGGGATGGGGGCATGATGGACAACGTCGCCGCGGCGCTGCGGGCGCTGCCCGATGCCCCGGCTGTCCTGGCCATCGCCGCCGACCTGCCGCTGCTCACCGCCGAGGCGCTCGCGGAGTTTCTCGCGCGCTGCGAAGGTGACTACAGCCTGTTCTACCCCATCGTGCCCCAGGCGGCGGTCGCGCGCCGCTACCCCGGGGCGCGCAAGACCTACGTGCGCGTCGCCGACGGCGTCTTCACGGGCGGGAGCGTGCTGCTGTTCGACCCGGCGGCCCTGGAGCGGATTCGCGGTTTCGTCGAGCGGGTGATGGCCGCGCGCAAGAAGCCGTGGCTGCTCGCGCAGCTGTTCGGATGGGGGACGGTTTTGCGGTTCGCCTCGGGCGCGTTGTCCATTGCCGAGATGGAGGCCCGCGCCCGGGAGGTCACCGGCCTGCGCGCGCGGGCCGTGATCGTCGACGACCCGTCGCTGGCCCTCGACGTGGACGCCGAGCGCCCCGACAACCTGGCCGTGGTGCGGGCCGTCCTGGAAGGCGGTCGACCGGTGGAGTCCTGAGGTGGCGACCGGGCGCCAGCACAGCGGACCGGGCCGCCGCAGGGAGCCCGGTGCACCGGCAGCCGGGGCGCCGTGGGGCGCTCCCGCCCCGACGCCCCAGGTCCGCCCGCCGCAGCGGCCCGGCGGCCGGCT
>CAZGNA010000118.1:0-8662 GCA_964526945.1 uncultured bacterium | reverse complement strand
GTTCAGCCATGTTCATAGCGTGCAACCTGTGCTCGCACAGGTCAGCCGTGCCCATACAGCTCAGCCGGTGGCCCGTGCGCTGACGTCGTCGAGCTCCGCCGGGGTGAACCCTTCCTCCTTGGTGTAGTGCACCACCCGACCCTGTTCGATGCGAATAATGAGGCGCCCGTACCGCATGCGTAGCGCCAGGGCCTGAAGGTGCACCAGGACGTCCAGCGTAATGGGCTGGTCCACGCCCGTACGCGACCAGCCCGGACGCGCCGTGTCGATGGACGACCGTGTTCCCGCCATGCGCCGCCCGCCTCATCGCAGCCGCCACCGCGGCCGTCGGTGCCACCTGTGCAGCCTGGCACCGCGTTGCAGGAAGTACGGTAGGACGCGCCGGGGCGTCTGCACAACAGCCGCGCGTACTCACGGGCGCGGTACCGGTACCGGTACGGCCGTACCGAGCGCCGACCGGCACCTGGCAGGCGTTGTGCCCATGCGCTCACGGGCCGCGCGCGTTTCCGTTGCGATGGCCTCAGCGCCGCGGGCGAGACGATCGGTCGGGTGGTGCCGGGGGACGGAATCGAACCGCCGACGCGCGGATCTTCAGTCCGCCGCTCTACCAACTGAGCTACCCCGGCGTCTGCAAACGCTAGTCTAACAATGGGGCCGCGAACCGGTCAATGACTCGGGGTAGTTGGGAAATGACTTGGGTACACCCCCCAATCAGGCCGATAGGGACCAGCTAGCCGCAGGCTGGAGGGAATACCGCCCTGCACGTGGATCTGCCGGCCACCGCCACCCCGCTCATCGGGCGCGAGGCGCGCGCCCGTCGGGCATGCGAGCAGGCCGCCGCGGCTGGCGCTGCCGTCTGGTACCGGCGCGCCATCTGGGTACCGGGCGAGTCGCGCGTGATGTACCTGTTCCAGGCCCAGGATGCCGCCGTCGTGGAAACCGTCTGCCAGGCGGCGCAGATCCCGTTCCTGCGCGTCGTCGACGCCGTCGACATGAGCGTGCGGTGAAGGCCGTCACGCGAACGGCTTGAGCTGGGGGATCTCGCCGACCTCCGTGCCCAGCCGCCGGGCCCGAGCGCAGGCGTAGACGCGCCCGGCCACCACCAGGTCCTGCATCGCGGTGCCGACGGTCTTCAGCACGAGCACGTCGTCCGGATGGGTACGCAGCCGCCGACCATCTCGCAGGACGTCGGCGAGCGGCACGAGGCGGTCCGGGGTCAGCACCCCCGCGTCCAGGGCGGCCCGCACGTCGCCCGACTCGGCGTGCACGCCGCGCACGGAGTCCACGATCACCCAGCGTGCTCGCCGTAGCGACTCGACGTCGAGTTCCCGGAGGTCGAGCCGGGTCGACCCGGTGGACAGCACCGTGGCGCCCGGGAGCACCCGCCGGCCGTCGAGCACCGGCTCGGCGCTCTTGGTCGCCAGCACGAGCACGGGGGCGCGGGCGACCACGGCATCGGCGGAGTCGACCGCGACGACCGGCCGTCCAATGCGCGCGCGCATCTCGGCAGCGAACGCCTCGCGGCTGGCGCGCCGCGGGCTGTAGACCACCGCCTCCGTGAACGGGAACGCCGCGGCCATGGCGGCCAGCAGGCCGCGCGCCTCGTAGCCGCTGCCCAGCACGCCCAGGACGCCCACCGGGCCGTCGAGCATGTGCTGCGCGGCCAGCACCGCGACGCCGGCTGTGCGCATCTGCGTGATCTGGGCGGCGTCCATGACCGCCAGCAGCTCGCCGCTCCCGGCGTCGTAGAGGAGGATCAGGTAGCGGACACCGGCGCCCCGCACCAGGTTCATCACCTTGCAGCCCATGTAGCCCGCGCCGTCGGTCCCCACCACCGCCGGCATGATCCGCAACCAGCCGGAGGGCACGTCGGCGGTCAGGCGGTCGGGTTGCACCACGCGTCCCTCGGCCTCCGCGCGGAACCCGGCCCGCAGGGCCTCCAGGACGTCCGCGGCGGTGAGGCAGGCCGCGACCTGCTCGGCGGTCAGCACCAGGGCCATCACAGAATCCCGGGCCGCGGCGCAGGTGCCGCGCATGGCGGCACCGTCGCGGTCTTGGCCCGGACCGAAAACGGACTGTCGGGCAACCCGGAACGCAGCGCAGACGACAGTGCGCAACGCATGGTGTGACTGCAGTATACACATTTGCGCAGATCGGGGCCACCGGGACGGGAGTCGCGGCGCCAACCGAAACAGTCGTCGCACCCTCGTTGGGGCGGCCCCGCTCTGACCCATCGAGACTGGCACTCGAGCCCGGTGGGCCCTTCGCGCCGCGCGACCCCTGGGTGCTCGCCTCCTCCACAGCCACGAGGGCTGCCCCGTGGCCGTGCGGAATACCCTCCGGGACAGTACTTTAGGAGGCTTCCCTCCGCGGAAGCGAAAGGGGTGAGTGTCGATGACGGTGCTGGTCCTGATCGCACAGCTGGTCCTCGGCATCTACTTCCTGATGGCGGCCTGGAACCATCTCGTCGCCAACCGGCAGGGCCTCACGCAGTACGCCCAGGCCCGCGGCGCGCCGGCGCCGTCGGTCACCGTGCCCCTCACCGGCCTCATGCTGCTTGGGGCCGGGCTCAGCTTGCTCCTGGGCTACCAGGTGAAGATCGGTGCCTGGCTCGCAATCATCTTCCTGGTGCTGGCGGCCTTCCTCGTGCACCACTTCTGGACCGACGAGGGCATGGAGAAGATGACCCAAATGGCCCACTTCACGAAGAACCTGGCGCTGGCGGCTGCGCTGCTGGTGGCGTCGCTGGTGGCGCCTGAGACGTGGGTGATCCGCCTGGGACCGTAGGGTCGGGCGCGGCTCCTCTTCTTCTACCCTTCTCGGTCGAGATCGCGGGCCGCTCGATGCGGACGGCCCGCGCGCCGCGCCGTGCCCGCCGCTGCTGGACGTCCACCCAGCGTCCTCGGGGCGTTTGGGCCATCTCGTGTGTCGGGACCCAGGTAGAGACACCGGGCACCGGCACCCTCGTTGCGCCCCCGGGCGTTTGGCCATCTCGCATGTCGGGACACAGGCGGGCGCCGCACGACCGCTGCGTGCCGTTGAGCACGACTGGATGTGAGCAACGGTCACGCAGGGGGCGTTGCCTGCGCACACGAACTGCCACAGCAACGGGGTTCTCCAGGGGAACGGGGTGCAGCAACAAGAACGGGGTGCTCCAAGAGGGGGAGACCATGCGCCTGTGCTACCTGGGCGGTGAGGAGCGTCGCCGCTACCTGCAGGACGCCGCGAGTCCGGGGGTGACGGTCGAGGCGCTCGACTTTGCCCCGTCGTGGCCGCGGCCGGACGTCATCGAGTCGCTCTACGACGAAGCGCTGCTGGCGCCGTGGACCGTGGAGATGTGCGTGGAGGCCGAACGCCGGGGCTTCGACGCGGTCGTCACGGGGTGCGCCGGTGACCCGGGCGTGGAGGCAGCGCGGGAGCTGGTCCGTATCCCGGTCATCGGGCCGGGACAGGCGGGCCTGTACGCGGCGGCGATGCTGGGTGACCGGTTCGCGGTGCTCTCCCCGCTGGAGAGCACCGTGCGGCCGACGCGCGCGCTGGTCCGCCACTACGGCCTGGCCGAGAAGTGCGCGGTGGTGCGGTCCGTGGACTGCGGCGTGATGGAGCTGCGGGCGGGCCGACGCGAGACCTTCGAGAAGGTGCTCGCCGTGGCCCGCCGCTGCCTGGTCGAGGACGGTGCCGACACCCTGGTGCTGGCGTGCGCCAGCCTGAGCCACCGGTTCGGCGACGCGTTGGCCGCCGCGCTGCCCGTGCCGGTGGTGAACGTGCTCCGGGCGTCGGTGCGCCTGGCCGAGTTCCTGGTGGGCAGCCGCCTGTCGCACTCGAAGGTCGCCTACCCGACGCCGACCGCCCGCGGGCACGGCGCGGCGGTGCGGGCAGGGGGTGGCGCGTGACGGACCGCCCGGAGGCGCGGAACACAGGCGCGCACGGAACAGTCCGGCGTGAACGCGGGACGGCCGGCCGCGCGCACCCGGTGCGCGGACGCAGCCGCACAGGCCCTGCCGCGGCCCGGTTGCGCGCGCGTCGTGGCGATGCCGCAGGCCACGACCTCCTGGCAGAGGTGTCGCTGCCCCGCATGTGGCGCGACCTCGAGGTCCTGTGCAGCATCGACCGCACCTCGGGCACCGCGGGCGAGCGGCGCGCCATGGACTACATCGTGCAGCGCCTGCGCGCCGAGGGCATCCGCGTCGAGGTGCACGAGTTCGACGCGTACCTGAGTTACCCACGGGAGGCCGGCATCGAGGTGCTCGCCGGCGAGGGGCTGCCGCGCGCGATCGCGGCGAAGACCCGCGCGTTCTCCGGCACCACCCCGCCCGAGGGCATCACCGCCGAGGTCGTCTACGTGCCCGGCGGGGTCGACCTGTTTCGCGACACCGAGACGCACCGGCGGCTCGAGGCCGGGGCCATCGCCGGCAAGATCGTGCTCTCCGAGGCCGGCAGCCGGCGCAACATGCAGACCGCCCAGGAGCGCGGGGCGGTGGCCTACCTGCACACCTGGCCCAGCGACGAGGACGCGATCCACGAGGGCATCGTCTCGCCGGTCTGGGGCGCGCCGACGCCCGAGGTGGTCCACGCGTTCCCCCGCATCCCTATCCTGAGCATCACGAAGGCCAGCGGCGAGGCGCTGCGCGCTGCCCTGGCCCGCGGCCCGGTGCGCCTGCGGGTGCACAGTCGCGTCGAGACCGGGTGGCGGCCGGTGGTGTTGCCGGTGGCGCACGTGCCGGGCCGCACCGACGAGTTCGTGTTGTTCTCCGGGCACGTCGACTCCTGGCACCTGGGCGCGACCGACAACGCCACGGGCAACGTGGTCACCATGGAAGTCGCGCGGATCCTGCACGGCGCCCGGGCGCGACTGTACCGGGGGGTGCGCTGCGCGTTCTGGCCGGGGCACTCCACCGGGCGGTACGCGGGCTCGACCTGGTACGCCGACCGCTTCTGGCACGAGCTGGCCGAGCGCTGCGTGCTCCACATCAACTGCGACTCGCCGGGCGTCGTCGGCGCGACCGTCTACGACCCCATCACCGCCACGGCCGACGTGGCCGGCTTCGGCACCGCGCTGATCCGAGAGCTCACCGGGCAGACGGTGGGCTGGGAGCGGCCGGTGCGGGCTGGCGACCAGTCGTTCTGGGGTGCGGGCGTGCCGTCGCTGTTCATGGGCCTGTCGCTGCGGCCCCCGGGGCAGCGCTGGCACGTGGGCGGCTCGGGGCTGGGCTGGTGGTGGCACACCGAGGCCGACACGCTGGACAAGGTCGACCCGGAGGTGTTGCGCCGCGACGCGCAGATCTACCTGCTGGCGGCCTACCGGTTCGCGGCAGTCCCCCTCCCGCCCCAGCAGGTGGCGCCCGCCGTGGACGAGTTGCGGACCGTGGTGGCGGCGTTGCAGCGCGATGTGGGCGACCGGTTCGACCTGACGCCGGTGGCCGCGGCCCTGGACGGCCTGGCGCAGCGGGCGCGCCGGTTCGACCGGATCGCCGCGGCCACCGCGCGCGCAGGCGGCCCGCCGCGCCGCGTCGAAGCGCTGGCGCGTGCGCGGCGGGCTGCCATCCGGGCGCTGGTGCAGGCAGGCTACGTCGCCGGCAGCCCCTTCGACCACGACCCGGCGGTGCCGCAGCGGCCGCTGCCCGCGCTGGCCGATGCGCGCGACCTGACGCACCTGGACCCGGCGTCGCACGAGGCGCGGCTGCTGATCACGCGTCTGGGGCGCCGGCGCACCCAGGTCGTCTACACGCTGCAGGCCGCTGCGGCCGCCCTGGACGCGGTGGTGGACAGCGACCGATCTCGTCGGAGGTGAGGAGCATGCATCCGATCCGTCGTGTCACGCTCCGGCTCGCCGCGCTGACGGTGGCGGCCGTCGTCCTGGCCGTCGCCGGCAACGCGCTGCCGGGCGCCGCGCAGGCGCGCGGCGGGACGTTCACGCTGCCGATCATCGACAACGCCCGCATGTGGCCCCTCGTGGGCGGCCTCCCCAACATCCTGGTCAACAAGGTGCTCTACAGCACCCTGGTCAAGTACGACCCCAACAACTGGCAGCCGGTGGGGGACCTAGCCGAGCGGTGGACCCTGGGCGAGGACAAGCTGACGTGGACCTTCACCCTGCGCCGGAACGTCACCTGGCACGACGGCCAGCCCTTCACGGCCCGGGACGTGAAGTTCACCATCGAGCGCCTGTGGCTGAACCCGCAGGTGCCCTTCTTCCAGCGGGGCAACGTGAGCGAGATCAGCCGTGTGGACATCGTCGACGACTACACGGTGCGGATCGTGACCAAGACGCCGTTCGCCACGCTGCCGGTGATGCTGGGCTACCTGGCCAACATCCTGCCCGAGCACATCCTGGGCCGCTACACCGTCGACCAGCTGCGCAACCCCGTGGAGTTCCTGCGCAACCCCATCGGCACCGGGCCGTTCCGGTTCGCCGAGGCCGTGCTGGGCTCCCACGTGCGCCTGGTGGCCTACGACCGGTACTTCGGCGGCCGGCCGCGGCTGGACGCCATCGTGTTCCGCGTGGTGGCCGACCTGGAGCAGCAGCTGGCGCAGCTGCAGACCGGGCAGCTCGACCTGATGATCATTGAACCCCACCAGCTGAGCCTGGTGCAGCGGATGCCCAACGTCCAGGTGATCGACGCGCCCCAGGTCAACTACACCTTCGTGGCCTTCAACCACAAGCTCGAGCCGTTCGGCGACCGCAAGGTGCGCCAGGCCCTGACCCACGCGGTGGACCGCAAGGCGATCCTGGACAAGATCTACCAGGGGAAGGGCCGGCTGGCCACCGGGCCCATCAACCCGCTGATCAGCTGGGCGTACACCGACAAGGTCCACCAGTTCCCCTACAACCCCGAGCTGGCCAACCGCCTGCTGGAGGAGGCGGGCTGGACGCGGGGACCCGACGGCATCCGACGCAAGGGCGGGCAGCCCCTGAAGATCACCATCGACGTCGATCGCGGCAACCCGGTGCGCGAGCAGACCGCGGTGGTGACGCGGCAGTACTGGCGCGACGTGGGCGTGGACGCCGACGTGCGCGTGAGCGAGTTCAACGCCCTGCTCTCGCGGATCCGGTCGCGGCCCAACCCGCTGCAGACCTGGACGCTGTGGTACATCACGCCGCCGGAGGCCGACATCCTGGCCTACTACCACAGCCAGGGCACCCTCAACGAGTTCGGGTACGCCAACCCCGAGCTCGACCGCCTGCTCGAGGCG
Organism: uncultured bacterium; assembly: GCA_964526945.1. GTDB lineage: Bacteria > Sysuimicrobiota > Sysuimicrobiia > Sysuimicrobiales > Humicultoraceae > Fervidifonticultor. Next base: position 1,468 of record CAZGNA010000118.1, on the reverse strand, counting down.
GGCCGCGCGACCTTCGACCTCAAGGAGCGGGCCAAGATCTACCACCAGGCCCAGAAGTTCATGGCCTGGGACGCGCCGGTGATCTACCTGGTCTACCCCCACGAGCTGCAGGCGATGAACCGCCGGGTGCAGGGGTGGGTGAAGATGGGCTACCGGGACGCCCTGACGCACATGACGAACGTCTCAGTCGGGCGCTGAGCCGCGCTCGCGGATGGTGGTGCCGGGCATCGACCACGACGCTCCTCACGCACGTCCCGAGCAGGCGCAGGGTTGCACCCCGCGCAGGGTCGTCGCGGGTAGCCACCACGACGTGCACGATGCACGTCTCGGTGGGGTGCTGAGTCGGGCCCCGCGTCCATGATGGCTGGCGTGTGGGTTGGGAGCCACGCCCTCGTGCCGTGAGCCGCTACCTCCTGCGCCGGGCGCTCCACACGGTGATCCTGCTGCTGGTGGTCACCGTGGTGGTCTTCGCCCTGGTCACCCAGGCCCCGGGCGGTCCGTCGATCCTGCTCGACCGCAACATGGGCCCCGAGGAGCTGGCGCGGATGCGGGCGCTGCTGGGCTTGGACCAGCCCGTGCACGTGCAGTACGTGCGGTGGCTGGCCCAGGTGCTGCGCGGCAACCTGGGCGTCTCCTACCAGGCCGGGCTGCCGGTGCTGGAGATCATCCTCCAGATGCTGCCCAACACGCTGCTGCTGTCGGCGGCGAGCCTGGCCCTGGCGCTGGTGGTGGCGATTCCCGCGGGCGTGCTCTCGGCAGCCCGGCCCTACTCGGCGGTCGACCACGCGGTGACGACGCTCTGTTTCTTCGGCATCTCGGTGCCCACGTTCTGGTACGGGCTGATGCTGATCGTGCTGTTCTCCATCGTGCTGGGCTGGCTGCCGCCGGGTGGCATGCACACCCTGGGCGGCGAGCGCTCGGCGCTGGACGTGGCGCGCCACCTGATCCTGCCCGCGGTGGTGCTCGGCACGGCCAACATGGCGCTCTTCGCGCGCTACACGCGCTCGGCGACCATGGCCGTGCTGCGTCAGGACTACGTGCGCACCGCCCGCTCGAAGGGGCTGCCCGAGCGCAGCGTGCTCTACCGCCACGCGCTGCGCAACGCCCTGCTGACGGTGGTGACCGTGGTGGGGCTGCAGCTGCCGCGCCTGGTCGGGGGCGCGGCGATCACCGAGACCGTCTTCGCCTGGCCCGGCATGGGCAGCCTGGCCGTGCGGGCCGCGTTCGAGCGCGACTACCCCATGATCATGGGCATCACGCTGGTGATCTCGGCGGTGGTGGCGGCCAGTACGCTGCTGGTGGACGTGCTCTATGTCTACCTGGACCCGCGCATCCGCTACGACTGATCTGCTGCCGCCGGCTCGAGCGGCGCGGATGGTCCGGAGGGTCCGTCCGCGTGCCGCCGGGGCGAGCCGGGGCCCGGCGCGCGGTGGCGACGCGGGCGGGGCGGCGCGTGCCACCCGCAGCC
>CAZGNA010000117.1:0-8664 GCA_964526945.1 uncultured bacterium | reverse complement strand
GGTCACCACGGGCGCCTGGGGCGGCGCGGCCTCCTGGCCGGGCCGCGCGGCCACCGCGACCGTGATGGCGGTCTGGCCGGGACGCACCAGGGCGCCCGCAACGGGCGACTGCTCGACGATCACCCCGGGCGCCACGTCGGCCACCGGGACGGTCCGCGCATGGGCGATGACCAGACCGCGATCCTCCAGCAGCCGGCGGGCCTCGGCCAGCGTGCGCCCCACGAGGGCCGGCATCTCCACCTGCGCCGGCCCCCGGCTGATGACCAGCGTCACCGGTGAGTCCACCTGGACCCGCGCGCCCGCCGGCGGATCCTGCCGGATCACGAACCCGGGTTTGACCACGTCGTCGTAGCCTTCCTGCAGGGCGCCCACCCGCAGGCGCGCGGTCTCCAGCGCCAGCTGCGCGGCCTGCACGGGCTGGTGGACCACGTCGGGCACGGTGACGAGCTGCGGCCCGAGGCTGACGACCACCCCGATCCGGCGGCCCTGCTTGACGCGCTTGCCCGGGGGCTCGTGCTGCGCCAGGATCACATCCTGCGGCACCGTGCCGCTGTAGGCGCGCTCCGCGACCTCCAGGACCACGCCCTGCTGCCGCGCGATCTGCTCCGCCTGCAGGAGCGACCGCCCCACCAGGTCGGGCACCTCCACCTCGGGGACGTTCAGGTAGGCGCTCACCGCCTGCCAGCCGGCCCACAGCCCGGCCAGCACCGCCACCAGCACCGCCGCCGCCAGCGGCGCCGCCGGCCGCAGCCGGCGGCGCCGGTGCGCCTCGAGGGCGAACGTGCGGGTGGGGTCGTCGTCGCCGAGGACCTCCTGCCATCGGTTAGTCTCCCCGCGAAGGTCGGCGGCCATCTCGCGGGCGGTCGCGTACCGGTCCTCGTGCCGTTTGGCCATCGCCTTCTGGACGATTCCATCCAGCCGCCGGGGCACGCGCGGGTTCACGGCGCGGGCCGACGGCGGCGGCTCGTGCAGGTGCTTGAGGGCCACGGCGATGGGGCTCTCGCCCTCGAAGGGCAGGCGACCGGTGAGCATCTCGAAGAGCACGACCCCCAGCGCGTAGAGGTCCGACGCGCGGCCCACCGGCGCACCCCGCGCCTGCTCGGGCGAGAGGTAGTGCACCGTGCCGAGCACGGTGCCCGTCTGGGTGATGGTGGCGGCCGCCAGGGCGCGCGCGATGCCGAAGTCTGCCACCTTGACGGTGCCGTCGCGGGTCAGGAGGATGTTCTGCGGCTTCACGTCCCGGTGGACGATGCCCTGGCCGTGGGCGTAATCGAGGGCTTCGCACACCGCCAGGGCGATGCGTTCCGCGTCCGCCGGCTCCAGCGGGCCCACACGCCGCAGGTAGCGCTTCAGGTCCTCGCCGTCCACGTACTCCATGGCGATGAAGTAGACGTCGCCGTCGCGGCCGCTGTCCAGCACGCGCACCACGTGGGGATGGTCGAGGGCCTGCACGGCCCTGGCCTCGCGGACGAAGCGCTCGACGAACTCCCGGTCGGCGGCGTAGGTGTCGCGCAGCACCTTGAGGGCGATCACCTGACCCTCGGGCGTGCGGGCACGGTAGACACGGGACATCCCGCCCTCGGCGAGGAGCGCCATCACCTCGTACCGTCCGGCCACGCGCGTGCCGACGTCGACGGTCACGGCGCGCTCCCCGTCGGCACGGCCGGCGCCGGAGTCGGCCGCGTGCGCCGTAGCTGCCCGCAGGCCGCGTCGATCTCCACGCCGCGCTCCACGCGGACCGTGACCGGCACGCCGGCCGCCCGCACGATCCGCGCGAACCGCCGCACCGCGTCCTCCGACGGCCGCCGGTACTGCAGCCCGAAGACCGGGTTCCACGGGATCACGTTGACGTGGAAGGGACCACCACGTAGCAGGCGGCCCAGCGCGCGGGCGTGGGCGTCGGCGTCGTTGACCCCGGCCAGCAGCACGTACTCGAAGGTCACCCGCCGTCCGGTGGTGGTCACATACGCCCGGGCAGCGGCCACCAGCTGCGCGATGGGCCACCGGCGGTTGACGGGGACCAGCTGCGTGCGCAGCGCATCGTCGGGCGCGTGGAGGGAGATCGCCAGGGTGAGCTGGAAGCGCTCGGCGGCGAGCCGGTGGATCTGCGGCACCAGCCCCACCGTCGAGATCGTGAGGTGGCGCCCGCCGATGCCCACGCCCCAGGGCGCGGTGAGGATGCGCACGGCGCGCACCGTCGCCTCGTAGTTCGCCAGCGGCTCCCCCATGCCCATGAAGACCACGTGGGTGGGCCGCGCGCCGGTGGCCTGCGTGATCAGCAGGACCTGGTCGACGATCTCGCCGGCGGTGAGGTTGCGCTGCAGGCCTGCCAGGCCCGTGGCGCAGAACGTGCAGCCCATGCCGCAGCCGACCTGTGTCGAGATGCACGCCGTCCGCCGGCCGTCGGCGTAGCGCATCAGGACGGCCTCGACGGCCTGCCCGTCGGGCAGGGCGCAGAGGAACTTGGCGGTGGACCCGTCGGGGGCCTCCTGCCGCGCCACGACCGCCAGCCGCGGCAGCCGCGCGACGGCGGCCAGCCGCGCGCGCAGCGGCCCGGGCAGGTCGGTCATCTCCTCGAACGTCGCAGCCCGGTGCCGGTAGATCCACCGGGCCAGCTGGCGGCCGCGGTACGCCGGCTCGCCCAGCGACCGCGCGAACGCCTCGAGCTCGTCGAGCCCAAGACCCGTCAGGTCGGTGCGCGGGGCCGCGGTCACATCGGTCGGCATGGACAGCCTCCCACCGGGCGCGCAAGTGCCCGACGGGATCGATTATAGGTCACCGCCGGACCAGTCGGGCCACGTAGAACCCGTCGGTATCGTGCCGGTGCGGCAGCAGCACGAACTCGCCGGCGTCCGCGCCGGCCACCGGCTGCCCGTGGAGGACGCGGGGGACGGCCGGCGGCAGGGACGCAAACGCGAACGCGCGATGCGTCCGCAGAAACTCCCGGACGACGTCCGGACCTTCTTCGGGTTCCAGGGTGCAGACGCTGTAGACCAGCACCCCGCCGGGCCGCACGGCCCCGGCCGCACCGGCCAGGAGCTCCCGTTGCAGCGCAGCGCACCGCGCGAGCGCGTCGGGCACGACGCGCCACTTCACGTCGGGCCGGCGTCGCACCACGCCCAGCCCCGAGCACGGCGCGTCCACCAGCACCGCGTCGGCCTGGCCGGGGAACGTCCGGCCCAGCGTGCGCGCGTCCAGGTGGTGGGCCTCCACGTTGGTGATGCCCATGAGGGCGCACCGGTGCGCCAGCGCGGTCAGCTTGCCGGGGTGGACGTCGCAGGCGATCAGCCGTCCGGTGTTGTGCATCAACGCCGCCAGGTGGGTCGTCTTGCCGCCGGGCGCCGCGCACGCGTCGATGACCATCCCGTCTGCCGGCGGGGCGACCGCCCGGGCCACCACCATGGCGCCCTCGTCCTGCGCCATGCACAGGCCGCGCGCGTACAGGGGCAGACGCGCGGTCAGCGACCCCTGCACCCGCAGGGCTTCGGGCAGCAGGCCGGTGGTGGCACGCACGCCGTGCGCGGCGAGCGCCAGGCGCACCTCGCCGGGCGTCGCCAGCAGCGTGTTGACCCTGACCACGGATGGCGCGGGCCGCAGGCACGCAGCGGCCAGCGCCGCGGTCTCGTCCACGCCCCAGCGCGCCAGCCAGCGCTCCACGAGCCACCGGGGCAGCGAGTACACCACTGCCAGATGCCCGGCGGGATCGGCGGTCACGTCGGGTGGCGGCGGTGGCCCCTCGGCGCTCAGGCGCCGGAGGACGGCGTTGACCAGGCCCGCCGTCCCCGGATGCCCGTGCCGGCGTGCCAGGGCCACGGCCTCGTCCACCGCCACGGGCGGGGGAATACGCGGCAGGTCCAGCAGCTGATAGGCGCCCAGGCGCAGAACGGTGCGGATCGCCGGCGGCAGCGTGGTCAGCGGACGCCGCAGGAACGCCGCGAGCGCCCAGTCGAGGCGCCCGCGGTGTCGCAACACGCCCAGCACCAGCGCCGTCGCCAGCGCCCGGTCGGCCTGCGACAGCCCCGACCGCTGCAGTGCGCGAAACAGCAGGACCGTGGCGAACGCGCCTGCGGTCTCGGTCCGCAGTAAGACGGTATAGGCGACCTCCCGGGCGGACGCCGGCGCGGTGCGGGTGGTGCTATTCGTTGTCACGCATGTTGCGCAGGGCCACCAGGCGGACGAGCTGCAACACGGCCATGGCCGCGGCCGCGACGTACGTGAGGGCCGCGGCGTTCAGCACCTGCCGGGTGCCGTCGGCCTCTCCCGAGGTCACCAGCCCCTCACGCTGCAGCGCCGCCACCGCGCGCCGGCTCGCGTCGAACTCCACCGGGAGCGTGACCAGCGCGAACGCGATGTAGCCCAGGAACAGCAGGATGCCGAGGTCCATCAGGGGCCGCAGGCTCGCGAACAGCCCGATCATGAACAGGATGATGGCCGCCTGGGTTCCCAGCGTCGCCACCGGCACGATGGCGGAGCGCAGCGCCAGCGGCGCATAGCCCTCGTGGTGCTGGAGCGCGTGCCCGCACTCGTGGGCGGCCACGCCCACGGCCGCGACCGACGCGCTGCCGTACACCGCCGGCGACAGCCGCAGCGTCTTCGTCCGCGGGTCGTAGTGGTCGGCCAGCAGGCCGTCCACGGGCTCGACCGCCACGTCCCGGACGCCGCGCCGGCGGAGCAGTTCCACGGCGACCTCCGCACCGGTGCGGCCGGCCACGGTGGGCACCTGGCTGAACCGCTGGAACGTGCTGTGGACCTTCCACTGGGCGTACAACGCCAGGAGGATCCCCGGCAGCACGATGACGTACGAGCTGTCGAAGACCATGCTCCCCCTCCTCCTACCGTGCGCGGCGGCTTGGGACCTGCCCCCGGGCGCGACGGGCGGTGCTCACCCGTGCGTGCCGCTCACATTCTAGCATCCCCGGCCGTCTGGGGAAGACCGTCCAGGCGGTCGCCCGGACGGATCGGGTGTCCGCGCGCGAACGCATCGGCGGGCATGCGCACACCGCCGGGCAGCTGGACCTCCTGCACCAGCACCGCCCCTGCGCCCGCCGCGACGACGATGCCGTCCGGGGTCACCGCGACCACGCGGCCGGGCTCCGCGCCAGGCGCGGTGTCCGTGACCCGTGCGCGCCAGACCCGAAGCGGCGTCCCCCGCCAGGTGGTCCGCGCGCCGGGCCAGGGCGTCATCGCGCGCACGTGGTTGACGATGGCCGGGGCTGGCCGGGTCCAGTCGATCACGCCGTCGGCCTTCGTGAGCCGACCGGTGTACGTGGCCTGCGCGTGATCCTGGGGGCGCCGCGGCGCGCGCCCCTCCGCGAGCAGGCGCACCGCCTCCACCAGCAGCGCGGCACCTTCCCGTGCCAGCCGTTGCTCGAGCTCACCGGCCGTCTCCTCGGGGTGAATGGGCACCTCCCGCTGGAGGATGATGTCCCCCGCATCGACCTCCTCGCTCATGTAGAGCACCGTGACGCCGGTCGTGGTCGCCCCGTCGGCGATGGCCCCCTGGATCGGCGAGGCGCCGCGGTAGCGCGGCAGCAACGAGGGATGCAGGTTGATGCAGCCCAGCGGCGGCAGGGCCAGCACCGCGGGCGGTACGATCCGGCCGTAGGCCACGGTCACGCCGAGTTCCGGGGCGAGCGCCCGCAGCGCGTCCAGCACCGCAGGGTCCCGTAGCCGGACGGGCTGCACCACCGGGAGCCCCATCCGGCGCGCCGCCACGGCCACCGGGGGCGGTGTGAGCCGGCGGCCGCGGCCGGCGGGGCGGTCGGGCTGGGTCACCACGCCCACGACGGTCGCCGCGCGCGCCAGGGCGTCCAGCGACGGCAGCGCGAACGCCGGGGTGCCGAAGAACAGCACCCGCAGCCGTCGTGCGGGGGGCTCGGTCATCCGGTGGCGGTGCGCGTGTCGCTCCGTGCAGCGGCACCCGCCGTGGCGGCAGGGGTGCCCCGGTCCTCCGCGCCAGTCAGGTGGCGGATCGTGGTCGGATCCCGCACGCGGTCGAGGAACAGCACGCCGTCCAGGTGGTCGACCTCGTGCTGGATCACGCGCGCCAGCAGGCCGTCAGCCTGGATCGTGACGCGGCGTCCGCGTCGGTTCTTGCCCCGCACCGTGACGCTGGCCGCGCGGGGCACCTCGGCGATCACCCCGGGCACCGACAGGCACCCCTCCGTATCGACCACCTCGCCCTCGGCCCGCACCACCTCGGGATCCGCCAGCGCCAGCGTGCGGTCCTCGACCCGGGCGACGAAGACCCGCACGCTCTCCCCCACCTGGGGCGCGGCCAGGCCGAGGCCACCCGCCGCCTCCATGGTGGCGAGCATCGCGTCGATCAGCTCCGCCACCTCACGCGTGACCCGGCCGACGGGCCGGGCCTTCCGACGCAGGATCCCCGCCCGCGGGCTGTCCACGGTGACGATCTCGAGGCACCGCGCTGCTGGCATTCCGTCCCTCACCATACCACGCGCAGGGGGCCGACTGTCTACAGCTCGTGGGGATCCACGTCGGCCACCACCCGCACGCCGCGCGGCGCGCCGCCGGTCAGCAGCGGCCACACCAGCGCCCGCGCGACCTCCCGGTCTGCGGCCTTCAGGACGACCTGCACCCGCGGCGGGTCCCCCGGCAGGGGCACAGGGCCCAGCACCTCCACCCCCGGCGGTGCGTCGGCGGCCAGTCGCGCAACCAGCGCATCGACGACGGCCGCAGGGCCACAGAGCGTGAGCAGGAGCAACGTGCGCGCCGGCGGGTACCCCAGGGCGGCGCGTTGGGCGAGCTCGTCCGCATAGAAGGCGCGGAGCGTGGGCGCGACGGCGGCCCGCAACGCCGGATGCGCGGGGTCGGACGTCTCGACCAGCACCAGCGCACCGGACGCCAGGCCGACCGCACGGAGCAGCGCCAGCGCCCGCTCGGCAGCCCGAAACTCCGGGCGGTGCAACATCCGATCCGCATCGACGAGCGCGACGACCTGCGGCCGCAGCACCTCCAGCCAGGGCACGACCAGGGGCGTGGCGACCAGCGCGCCGCCCTCCCTGAGGAACGGCGCCAGGACTGTGGGCGAGGCGACCCCGCGGGGTGCGATGTCGCGGTCGAACCGCCACACGCGGATCGCCATGCGGCGCAGCGCCGCCGCCACGCGTTCCGTCCCGACGCCCAGCGGGCGCAGGTGCGTGCCGCCGCAGGTGACGCAGGTGGCGGGTACCGGTGCCAGGCGCCCGCACACCCCGCAGCGCAGCTGGCGGCGCGCACGCTCGTACCGCAGCGCCACCCCGCACGTCGGGCAGCGCGTCACGCGCCCGCACTCGGTGCACTGCAGTCCCCCCGCGTAGCCCTTCCGGTCGACGATGACGACGGCCCGCCCGCGTCCCCGCGCGGCGCGTCGCACGGCCGCTGCCACGGGCGCGCTGAGCGGCGCCTGGGAAGATCGCCGCCGCAGGTCGACGACGGCCAGTCGCGGACGACCCGGCAGGGCCACCAGGCGGTAGCGCCCTTCCTGCACCGCCGCGTACGTGGCGACCGTGGGCGTGGTGCTGCCCAGGAGCAGGAAGCCGCCACCGGCGGCCCGACGGGCCGCCACGGCCGCAGTGCGGTACCGCGGTGCCCGCTCCTCCTTGTGCCCCGCGGCGTCCTCCTCGTCGACGATGAGCAGCGCCGGATCGCGCACCGGCGCGTACACGGCGGCCCGCGTCCCAACCACGAGCCGTGCGTCGGCGGCCGCGCGCCAGGCGGCCAGACGCCGGTCCGGGGGCAGACCGGCGTGCAGGACCACCGGCATCACTCCGGCGCTAGTTGCAGCCCCGGCGAACGTCTCCGCCGCCTCGATCGAGGGGAACGCCACGATGCAGGAGAGCCCGGCGGCCAGCGCGACCTCGATCGCGGTGAGGTAGGCTGGCGTCCGCCCCCATCCCGCCAGCACCATGCCCGGCGCGCCGCGCGCCAGCGCCTCGCGCAACGGACGTTCGAGTTTCGGCCAGCGCGCCGCTGCGGGCCGCCCCCGCAGGCCGCCCGCCGCCGTCGGGAGCGCCATCGACGGACCGGGCGGGGAGGCGCCGCGGGAGGAGGCCGGTGGGCCGGGAAGGTGCACGCGAATCGCCCGCCGTGCCGCCAGCTCGTCTACCGTTTTCGGGTCGCGCAGCAGGATGCTGGCGGCGCGGGCCAGCGAGACGCGACGGGGAGCCGACCCGTGATGGGGCCGCCGCCCGGTCCCCGGGAGGGCCGCGGGCAGCTCCAGCGCCACGCCGTGCCAGAGCGCATCCCAGGGCGTGGCGACGGCCAGCGCTTCGCCCACCGTGGAGAGGAACTCGCGCGCCGTCCATGTCGCGAGGGCCAGCACCGACGGCGGGACAAGCGGCGCCCCCTCCACCCGCGCCAGCACCGGCCGTAGGTCCCCCCGTGGCACCCCCGGCCCCAGCACGATCCCCGGGAGCAGACGCGCGCCGAAGGGCACGATGACGCCGTCGCCCGGGCGCGCGCCCGGGGCAGCGCCGGCGCTGTAGGTGAACGCGACGTCGCCCGCGCGCAGCGGCACGTCGATCGCGATCAGCAGCGCGTCAACGGATGTGGCGGTGGGCGCGTCCACTACCCGCAGGCAGCAGCGCCACCGCCCGGGGCGACGCGCGCGCCACGCCCCCCGACGGGCACAGGGCCGTCCCGACGCCCCCCGCCGCGCGGGTG
>CAZGNA010000116.1:0-8671 GCA_964526945.1 uncultured bacterium | reverse complement strand
TTCAACGGCAACGGTCAGTGCAACGGGACACCCAGCACCGGTCGCAGCGTGAAGGCGCGCGTGTCGCCCTGCCAGGGACGACCCGGCACCGACAATGCGGCCACCACCTACCCACGCGACGACCTCCTGGCGATCGTCGTGAACGGCTCGGCCTACTCCAACCTGCAGGCGAACGCGTGCGCCCAGGAGATGAACCTCGTGGTGGTCGTGGGGGACCGCGCGTCCACGGCCGTCTTCACGATCCAGAAGCAGCTGCAGTGGTACGGCGTGCTGATGACCAGGGAGCTGGCACTGGGTCAGGTCCCGGACTTCTGGCAGATGCCCGACCTCGCCCTCTACCTTCCCGCGCCGTTCGCGCGCTACGTGAGCACGACCACGGGGCAGATCGTGACACGCCACTGGCGGGAGTGCCTGAAAGCCGAGGGCTGCTAGGCGCGGTACGCGACGGCCTCCCCGGGGAGGACCCGGCGGCCCCGGGGCCAGACGAGCGGCCCTGGGACGGCTGGAGTCCGGGCGTCTAGCCCAGAACCCGCGAGGGCATACTCTCTGCAGAAGGTCGGTCCTCCGACAAAGGCTACCCCGGAGCAATCCGGCGGGCGCAAAGCACCAGGACCCGGCATGCCGGGTCGGCTGAGCTGCCGAAGAGGGCGTTGGGCACCATTCTCGCTCACCGCAGGATCGCACGCACCAGGGAGCGCCACCCGGTCTCGCCGCCTGGCTACTCCGTGTTGGAAGTCGTGTTCGTGGGGGCGATCGTCGGGCTTCTGCTGTCGATCGGCGTGGGCAGCATCAGCCGGGCGATGGCCCGCGAGGAGCTCAATGCCGCGGTCCGGGCCCTCGTCCACGAGCTGACGGGCGCACAGCAGGCGGCGCTGACCCGCCGCACCGACGTCACGGTCTCGTTTCAGGACAACGTCTACACGGTGGTGGCCGACCCGCTCGGCGCCCGGCAGACGCTCCGGGTGCAGACCCTGCCCGCCCACCTGGCGTTCCGCCCGACCCCCACGACGGTCACCTTCGACCGACGGGGCATCCCCCGGGGGACGCTGGAGATCCAGCTGACCAGCGCGCGCGCCGGCCAGACCTACACCGTCACCATCGAGGCCGACACCGGCCAGGTCACCTATGGCGAGTGAAGGGACGACGGGCAGGGTCACGCGGATCCCGAGCCGGACGGTTATGGGCAGGCGAGGGCAACGAGCACGCGCAGGATCGGGGGCGGGGTTCACGCTCGTCGAGATCGTGGTGGCCATGGCGGTGCTGTCCCTGGTGGTCACCACGGCACTGGGCGGCCTGCTCTCGACGATGCGGGAGACGCGCCGGGGCTTCGACAGGGCGCAGGCAGCCGCCTGGGTCCAGGCCGAACTCGACTTCCTGCGCGTGCAGGGCTACGGGTTGCCCACGGGGACCAGGACGATTCCCGCCGACGGCTACCTTACCTATGGCGACCTGCAGGAGCCGCGGCTGCCCGACGGCTTCGACCACGCCGAGATCGACGTGCGCGAGGTCCCGGGGCTCCCGCTCAAGTCCCTGACGGTCCGGCTGTACCAAACGCCCACGTCGCCGCCCTACACGATCCTGGTGACTTACGTGGCGCGCTTCGACTACCCATGAGCCGGCGCCCCCCGCGCGGTCAGGCCGGGCTCACGCTGGTCGACGTGATGGTGGCCGTCACCTTCATGACGCTGGCGACCGGGGCCATCGCAGGTCTGGTGGGGATCTCGGTCCGCAGCAAGATGATCGTGGCCGTGCGGTCGGCCGACACCGAGACCGCGCGCCAGACGCTGGAGTGGATGTCGGAGCGCCTGCGGAACGCGGGGTTGAACGTCAAACCAGGCGTGCCCGCGCAGGACCCGCTGTGTCGCGACATGGTCGTGACCGCCGACCCGGCCCTGCGTCCGACCCCAAGCCAGCTGTACGTGACCGGCGAGATCATCAATCGCGACACGGTGCCCGGCAATGAGGTGATCGTCCTGGGCTACCGGGTACAGGGAGGTCAGGTCGTCGAAGAGCGCAGCGGGTGCACGGCCTGGGCGCCCACGTCCTCGAGGGTGTCCAACCCCAGGGTCACCGTGACCGCGTTGGGGTTCCGGTACTTCGCGCGCAACGGCGCCGAGGTGGTCGTGCCCACCGCCGACGTGGAGGCGATACGCACCATCCGGGTCGTGCAGGTCAGCATCACGGTCCAGGGCGAGGAAGGGCGGTCGGGGGTGCAGACCCAAACGTTCTCCCGCCTGGTGATGCTGCGCAACCCCAGACCCGACGCCAACAACTGGCTGCCGCCGATGGAGACCACCCCATGAACACCGCCCATGCCACCACCACCCGCGGCGCGGCGTTGCTGTCGGTGCTCCTCTTCCTGCTGCTCATCATGATCGTCACGGTGGGCGTCATGGGCATCGTCCAGAGCGAGCTGGCCACCGGCATCCGGCAGCAACAGGCGGTGCAGGTGTTCAACATCGCCGAAGCCGGGGTGCACCACGCCATCGCCCGTCTCCAGGGCGCCGGCGCCGACACGTACACGGGGGAGACCGTCGTCATCGCCGACCCGCTGAGCGGTGCGCGCATCGGCACCGCCGAGGTGACCGTCACCTGCGTCGACGGCACCTCCTCACCCGCCGCCGGTGCGTGCGCGGGCGCCGAGCCCGCCTACCGGCGGATCACATCGACAGGCTTCCTCACGGTGAGCGGCCCACGCCGCGTGGTCACCGCCGTCGTGGAGGGGACCACGTCGCCCACCGGCACGTACGCCGTCTGCGCCTACCAGAGCCTGTCCCTCGATCAGAACGTGACCATCTACGGCTCGGTGGGCAGCAACGGGAGCATCGCGCTCCAGGGCCCCAGCGCGACCCGCGCGGCGATCTGCAACTCGGGAAGCGGCGGGCTGGCCGGCCGGTGCGGGACGCCGAACCCCGCCCCGCCTCCAGACCAGCCCTTCGGGGGCAGCGCCTTCGCCGTCGGGGCGATCACGTGCAGCCAGCGCTGCGCCACCCAGGTCGAGGACGGCGCCAAGCCCAACCAGCCGGGGCCGGTCTGTCCTGCGGTGACCCTGACGCCGCCCCCGGGGCCTGGGGCCGAGCGGCTCGACGTGGGGCTCGGGCAGACCGTGGAGGCGCGGCCGACGGTGAACTACGGGGCGGTGACGCTGGCCAGCTCGCCGGGCAACCCCACCCCCTGCCCCACCAGCGCCGCCCAGCGCGCGACGCTGTACATCGACGCTGGGCCCGACCCCAACGCCACCGTGACGATCCGCATGGCCAGCCTCTGGCTTGGGAAGTGCGCGCGCCTGGAGATCCGCGGCCAGGGCAAGGTGGAACTGTGGCTGCTGGAACCCATCGCCACGGCGCTCTCGGCGGACCAGCGGTCGGTCTTTGGCACCACGTCGTCGACGCCCACCGCCGATCCCGCCGCGGAGACGCCCATCGAGGGCCACCGGCTCACGGTCAACGTCGTCTCGACCAACAGCAGCGCGGTCGTGTTCAACCAGGCGGGGTTGATCGCCGGGACCTTCCTGGTCCCGCGGGGCGGGTTCAGGCTGGATCAGGCCCAGCTCACCAACGGCGCGGTGCTCGCCGACACCGTGCACTTCGATCGGGGGACCACGTTCACCTGGGATCCCCGGTCGCGCATCGGGGCAGGAACGTACACGAACTTCAGCCGGCTGCGGTCATGGAAGGACCAGTAGGCCGCTGAGATGGGGCTCCGGCACGCGCGCAGGGCGGCGGTGCCCCCGCGCCGCCCGGCGCCGTAGCCAGCACGCCGGGGCGCCCTCCGCGGCGGTCCTCGGCTCCACCTGTCGCACCCCTATCGTCCGAACCGCGCCCGCCCTTCCTCCACCAGCCGCCACGCCGCGGCCGCAGGTTCCCACCCGTAGATCTCCACGGCCTTCTCCTCCAGGGTCTTGTAGACCGTGAAGAAGTGCTCGACCTCTTTCAGGAAGTGGGGCGGCACGCCGTCCAGGTCCTCCACGCCGGCAAAGCGCGGGTCGCCGACGGGGACTACCAGGATCTTCTGGTCTATGCCCTTCTCGTCGCGCATGTTGAGCACCCCGATGGGGCGCACTTCGACCAGGCAGCCCGGGAACGTCGGCTCGTAGGTGAAGATCAGGACGTCCAGGTGGTCGCCGTCCTCGGCCACGGTGTCCAGAATGAAGCCGTAGTCGGCGGGGTAGTGCAGCGGCGAGTACAGGACGCGGTCCAGGCGCAGGCGGCCCGTGGCGGGATCCCACTCGTACTTGTTGCGGCTGCCGCGCGCGATCTCCACGCACGCCCACACCGTCGCCCCCGCCACTCAGGGTCCCTCCGCCGCCAGCCGGCTGGCCAGCGCGCGCACCCGGCCGGTCAGGTCGTCGCGCACCGCGCGGTAGCGGTCCAGCCCGCCGCCGGCGGGGTTGGGCAGCGGCCAGTGCTCGCTGGGAATCCCGGGCACCGTCGGGCAGGCCTCCTCCGCGCACAGGCCCACGATCAGCGCCACCTCGGGCCCCAGCGCCGCCGCCAGCGCCGTGGGCCGGTGCCCGCTGATGTCCAGGCCGACCTCGCGCATGGCCGCGACCGCCTCGGGACGCACGCGCTCGCCGGGCTCCGTGCCCGCGGAGCCCGCCTCCCAGCCCGCCGGGGCCACCGCGTTGAAGAGCGCGGCCGCCATCGGCGAGCGGGCGGTGTTGTGGTGTCAGACGAACAGCACACGTGGCATAGCCTCAGGATACCACACGCCGGCGGCCGTCTGGCGCCGTGCGCCCCCCGCAGAGGTGACAGGCGCACCTGGAGCGCCTAGCATCGGGAAGAAGGGAGTCGACCCGTGGCTGCCGCGGCGCCCGCCACTGCGGAGCCGGAGTCCTGCGCGGTCGACAGCCGACCCGTGGTCGTCGCCGGGGCGCCCGGGACCCGGCCGAGGCGAGCGCACCGACGCGGAGGCAGACGATGCTGCTGGCGGTGGACATCGGCAACACCAACGTCAAGCTGGGCGCGTTCCAGGGCCCGGACCTGCTGGCCACCTGGCGGATCGCGACCGATCCGCGACGGACACCCGATGAGTACGCGGCGCTGGTGGTGGCGCTGCTGGCCATGCGCGGGATCGCCCCGACGCAGGTCGAGCGCGTGGCGCTGTGCAGCGTCGTGCCCCCGCTGACCGCGGTGTTCCGCGAGGTGGCCCGCGACGTGTTCGGCACGAACCCGCTGGTCGTGGGCGAGAACCTCGAGACGGGCCTCCGGGTGCTCTACGAGCCGCCCGCCGACGTCGGGGCCGACCGCCTGGTGGCCTCGGCCGCGGCCTACCGGCGCCTGGGCGGCCCGGTGATCGTCGTGGAGTTCGGGACGGCCACGGTGTTCGACGCCGTCTCCGCCGCCGGTGAGTACCTCGGCGGGGCCATCCACCCCGGCCTCCAGCTCGCCGCCGAGGCCCTGTTCACGGGCACCTCCCAGCTGCGGCGCATCGAGCTGCGCCGTCCCGCGGCAGCCATCGGCCGCACGACGATCGGCGCGATCCAGTCCGGGGTGGTGCTGGGACACGTGGGGATGGTCGAGGGGATGATCGCGCGCTTCCGCCGTGAGGTCGGCGAGGGCGCCCCTGCGGTCGCGACGGGCGGACTGGCGCGCCTGATCGCCGCGGAGACGACGGTGTTCGCGTCCGTGGACGAGGATCTGATCCTGCACGGTCTGCGGCTGCTCGCCGGGACTGGATGAGGGGCTTGTGCGGTGCGCGGCGAATCGGCGGGCCGGGCGGGAGGTCGCGCGACGCGTGGCTGCCCGCCGGGACTGGATGAGAGGGACGCGCGGCCGGCACCGTCCGCTGCGTTGCGCGTAGGGAGGTGATGGCATGCCCACGGTGCTCCACGGCGCGCGCGTGGTCCTGGGCGTCACGGGCAGCATTGCGGCCTTCAAGGCCGCGGATCTGGCCAGCAAGCTGGTGCAGCACGGGGCGGTGGTCGACGTGGTGCTCACTCCGGAGGCCGTCCGGTTCGTCACGCCGCTGACCTTCCAGGCCCTCACCCACCGCCCGGTCACCACGGACCTCTTCGACCCCCGGGCCGAGATCGCCATGGACCATGTGGCCCTCGCGGCGCGGGCCGACGTGATCGTCGTCTGCCCGGCCACCGCGCACACGCTGGCCCGGCTGGCGCTCGGCCTGGCCGACGACGCGCTGGCGGCCACGGTGCTGGCCTCGCGCGCGCCGCTGGTGCTGGTACCGGCCATGGACGCGCAGATGTTCGAGCACCCCGCGGTGCAGGAGCACGTGGCGCGCCTGCGCGCGCGGGGCGCTCGCATCGTCGGCCCGACGGAGGGCCGGCTCGCCTCGGGGCTCGTGGGCCGCGGCCGCATGGCCGAGGTGCCGGAGGTGCTGGGCCACGTGCGGACCGTCCTCGGCGCGGCCGTCGGAGATCTGCGGGGCGTGACGATCGTGGTGACCGCGGGCGGCACGCGGGAGCCCCTGGACCCCGTGCGCGTGCTGACCAACCGGTCGTCGGGCAAGATGGGCTACGCGGTGGCCGAAGCGGCCAGGGATCGCGGCGCGCGTACGATCCTGATCACCGCGCCGACAGCGCTGCCCGACCCCCCGGGTGTGGAGGTGCAGCGGGTGGAGACCGCCCTGGAGATGCGAGAGGCTGTCCTGGCGGCCTGTCGCGAGGCGGACGCCCTGGTGATGGCCGCTGCGGTGGCCGACTACCGTCCCGCGGCGCCGGCGCCGCACAAGGTGAAGAAGGGCGCGCCGACCTGGACCGTCGACCTGGTCGAGACCCCCGACATCCTCACCGAGGTCGGCGCAGCCGCGCCAGCGCTGGTCAGGGTGGGCTTCGCGGCCGAGACCACCGACGTGGTGGCCGCCGCCCGGGTCAAGCTCCTCCGCAAGGGCCTCGACCTGATCGCCGCCAACGACGTCGCGGAGCCCGGCAGCGGGTTCGGCACCGACACCAATCGTCTCGTGCTCGTTGGCCGCGACGGCACCGTCGAAGAGCTGCCCACGCTGCCCAAGTTCGAGGCGGCCTGGCTCCTGCTGGACCGCGTGCGGCTCATGCTGGGACGCGGTCGCCCCGGCCAGGAGCCGGGACGCGGCCACAAGCAGGCGCCCCGCCATGAGCAGGGATCGGGCCATGAGCAGGGATCGGGCCATGAGCAGGGACCGGGCCACGGGCAGGGACCCGCCCGCGGTGGGGGAATGCTTTCGTAGCCGGCGCCTGGGGTTGGCGCTCGCCGGTCAACGAGACAGAGGAGGGTTCGGACATGGTACTGCGCCTGCTCCCGCGGGAGGAGATCTTCTTCGACCTCTTCAACCAGGCGGCGGACAACGTGTTGGAAGCCGCGCGCACGCTGGAGGCGTTGCTCGACGACTACCGGGACGTGGAAGCCCGGGCGACCGCCATCAAGGCCCTGGAGGACCGCGGCGACGAGCTCACCCATACCATCATCGACCGGCTCAACCGCACCTTCGTGGTGCCCCTGGACCGCGAGGACATCTTCGCCCTGGCCAAGCAGCTGGACGACGTGCTGGACTGGATCGAGGCCTCGTCGGCCCGGATGGCCACCTACCATATCCAGCGCTCGACACCCGAGGCGCGGGAGCTGGGCCACATCATCGTCAGCGCCTGCCAGGCGATCGTCGAGGCGATCCGCAACCTGCGCCGGCTGGAGCGGGTGACCGCCACGCTGCGCGAGATCAACCGGCTGGAGAACCTGGCCGACCACGTCCAGCGGGAGGCCATCGCCAAGCTGTTCGCCAGCGGCGGCGACCCCATCGAGATCATCAAGTGGAAAGAACTGTACGAGACGCTGGAGGAAGCCACCGATCAGGCCGAGCACGTGGCGCACGTGCTCGAGGGCATGCAGGCCAAGCACCTGTAGGATGCGCCGTCGTCTCGGGCCATCGTCCCACGCCGTGGTCGATCCGCCCCACCGCCCCAGCCCCATCCGCTGATGCCGGCCGTCCTCCCTCTGGGGCTGCTCCCCGTTCTGGCGCTGGTCCTGGCCGCCGAGTTCGTGAACGGCTGGACCGACGCGCCCAACGCCATCGCCACCGTGGTGTCCACCCGGGTGCTGACGCCGTCGGCGGCCATCGTCCTGGCCACCGTCCTCAACGTGCTCGGCGTGATGTCCGGCACGGCCGTGGCCGCCACCATCGGCACGGGGATCGTGCGGGCACAGGTGATCGATCCGGTCACCATCGCAGCCGCCATGGTCGCCATCGTCGTCTGGAGCACGCTCGCGTGGCTGCACGGGCTCCCTACCAGCGAGAGCCACGCGCTGGTCGCCTCGCTGGCGGGCGCCGGCCTGGCCACGGCCGGGCCACAGGCGCTGTTGTGGGAGGGCTGGCGGAAAGTCCTGATCGGTCTGGGCTTCTCCACCGTGTTGGGGTTCGCCGGTGGCTTCCTCCTGATGCTGGCCATCGGGTGGCTGTGCCGGCGCACGCCGCTGGGGACGGTGCGCCGGCTGTTCGGGAGGTTGCAGGTGCTGTCGGCAGCGTTCATGGCCTTCAGCCACGGCAGCAACGACGGGCAGAAGTTCATGGGCGTCTTCACCCTGACCCTGGTGCTCGGCGGGGTGCTGCCGGAGTTCCACATCCCCCTGTGGGTGATCGTCCTCTGCGCCCTGACCATGGGGGTGGGCACGGCCCTGGGTGGCTGGCGGATCGTGCACACGATGGGCATGCGCCTGACGAAGCTGGAGCCCTACCAGGGGTT
>CAZGNA010000115.1:0-8719 GCA_964526945.1 uncultured bacterium | reverse complement strand
GCCCACACCGAGCGGTCCACGGCGTTGAAGTAGGCGCGGGGGAGGAGCACCATGGAGGTCAAGGCAACGGCGCGGTACGTGCGCGTCTCGCCCCGGAAGGTCCGGCGGGTGCTGGCAGGCCTGCGGGGGCTGCCGGTGCGCGAGGCCGCGGCACGGCTGCAGGCTCTCCCGGGCCCCCTGCCCCGGACGGTGGGCAAGGTGCTGAAGTCGGCGGTGGCCAACGCCGAGAACACCTACGAGCTCGACCCCGACGATCTGGTGGTGGCGCGGGCGTACGCCGACCGCGGGCCGGCCATCAAGCGGCTGGTCCCGCGGGCGCGGGGGCGGGCGGACATCGCGGCGCGCCGGTCGAGCCACATCACCATCGTGGTCGGCGAGCGGGCGGCCCGCTGAGGCGGAGGGGATCACGTGGGCCAGAAGGTCAATCCCATCGGGCTGCGGGTCGGGATCATCCGCGACTGGGAGTCGCGCTGGTACGCCAAGGACATGGCGGCGCTCATCGCGGAGGACCAGCAGATCCGCACCCTGATCAAACAGAAGCTCCACCGCGCGGGGATCTCGCGGGTCGAGATCGAGCGCGCCGCCAACCGTGTGCGGGTCATCATCCACTCGGCCCGGCCCGGGATCATCATCGGCCGCGGCGGGACGGGCATCGACGCCCTGAAGAAGGAGCTGGAGGCCGCCACGGGCCGCCAGATCCTGCTATCGGTCAACGAAGTGCGGCGCCCCGAGCTGGAGGCGCAGCTGGTGGCCGAGAACGTGGCCCAGCAGCTGGAGCGGCGCATCGCGTACCGGCGGGCGATGAAGCAGGCCGTGCAGCGCAGCCTGCGGGCGGGTGCCAAGGGTATCCGCATCGCCTGCAGCGGCCGACTGGCGGGCGCGGAGATCGCCCGCTACGAGTGGTACCGCGAGGGGCGGGTCCCCCTGCACACGCTGCGCGCCGACATCGATTTCGGCGTGGCCGAGGCGTTGACGACCTACGGGCGGATCGGGGTCAAGGTCTGGATCTACCGGGGCGACGTGCTGCCCGAGGGACGGCGGGAGGCCGAGGTGCGCCGCGCGCCGCGGCAGGAGGCTGCCGGGGCGCCGGCGCCCGTGGGCGGGGCCGGGGGGCCGGTGGTCATTCCGACGCGCACGCCGGCGGTGACGGTCAGGAGGCAGGGCACGGATGTTGATGCCCAAGCGCACCAAGTATAGGAAGGCCCATCGGGGCACCATGGCCGGCAAGGCCTACGCCGGCTCGACGGTGGCCTTCGGGGAGTACGGCCTGCAGGCGCTGGCGCCGGGCTGGGTGACGAGCGCTCAGCTGGAGGCTGCGCGCCGCGTCATCACCCGGTACATCCGGCGGGGCGGCAAACTGTGGATTCGGGTCTTCCCGGACAAGCCGGTCACCAAGAAGCCCGCGGAGACCCGGATGGGCGGCGGGAAGGGCAACCCCGAGTTCTGGGTGGCCGTCGTACGCCCGGGTCGCATCCTGTTCGAGCTGGCGGGCGTGCCCGAGGACCAGGCGCGGGAGGCGATGGTGCTGGCGTCGCACAAGCTGCCCATCGACACGAAGTTCGTGCGACGGGTGGAGGCCTGAGAGATGAAGGCGCGGGCGCTGCGGGAGCTGTCGGTGGCCGAGCTGCGCAAGCGGCTCGAGGACACCCAGCGGGAGCTGTTCGCGCTGCGCGTCAAGATCTCGCAGCAGCGCAACACCGGGCGGATCCGGGAACTGCGCCGCGAGGTAGCGCGGCTGCGGACCGTGCTGCACGAACGCGGCGAGCGGACCTGACGGTGCCGACCGGGCGGAGGCGAGGCATGACGGCGCGTGGCAGACGGAAGACGCACGTGGGCGTGGTGGCCAGCGACAAGATGCAGAAGACCGTGGTGGTGGAGCTGGAGACCGTGACCCGGCATCCGCTCTACAAGAAGACGATCCGGCGGACCCGGCGGGTGAAGGCCCACGACGAGGGCCAGGTGGCCCGGGTGGGCGACCTGGTGCGGATCATGGAGACCCGGCCGCTGTCCCGGGAGAAGCGCTGGCGGGTCGTCGAGGTCGTGCGGCGGGCCCAGGGGTAGGAGGACGACATGATCCAGCAGCAGACCCGTCTCAAGGTGGCGGATAACACCGGCGCTCGGGAACTGCTGTGCATTCGGGTGCTCGGCGGCTCCCACCGCCGGTACGGCACGGTGGGTGACGTCATCGTGGCGTCGGTGAAACAGGCGATTCCCAACAGCCCGATCAAGAAGGGCGAGGTGGTGCGCGCGGTGATCGTGCGCACCCGCAAGGAGCTGCGGCGTCCGGATGGGTCGTACATCCGGTTCGACGACAACGCCGCCGTCCTGCTCTCGGACGCGCAGAACCCCCGCGGGACCCGGATCTTCGGCCCGGTGGCGCGGGAGCTGCGCGAGAAGCACTTCATGAAGATCGTGTCACTGGCCCCCGAGGTCCTGTAGGGGTCGGGAGGGGACGCGCATGGCTGGACAGGGGCGCCCGCGGCTGCACCTCCGGAAGGGCGACATGGTGGAGGTCCTGGCGGGGAAGTACCGCGGCAAACGGGGCAGAGTCCTCCGGGTGCTCCCCGACCGGTGGGCTGCCATCGTGGAGGGCGTGAACGTCGTCAAGCGCCACGTGAAGCCCAACCGGAAGGTGCCCCAGGGCGGGATCGTCGAGAAGGAGGCGCCGCTGCCCGTGGCGCGGCTGATGGTGGTGTGTGCCCGATGCGGGGAGGCGAGCCGCACGGGCCGCCGCGTGCTGGGCGACGGCAGCCGGGTGCGCTACTGCAAGCGCTGTGGGGAGCAACTCGACACGTAGGGCGAGGCGAGGAGCGCGATGGCAGCGAGGCTCAAGGAGCGGTACCGGACCGAGGTGGTGCCGCGCCTGCGTGCGCGGTTCCAGTACCGCAACGTCATGCAGGTGCCGAAGGTCGAGAAGGTCGTGATCAACATGCGCGTGGGCGCCGCAGTCCAGGACCCCCGGCAGATCGACAAGGCCGTGGAGGAACTGACGGCGATCGCCGGCCAGCGGCCGGTGGTCACCCGGGCGCGCCGGTCGATCGCGGCGTTCAAACTGCGGCAGGGCATGCCCATCGGCGCCAAAGTCACGTTGCGGGGCGATCGGATGTACGACTTCCTCGACAAGCTGTTCTCGATCGCGCTGCCCCGCATCAAGGACTTCAAGGGCGTCTCCGAACGCGCCTTCGACGGGCGCGGGAACCTGAACCTGGGGATCAGGGAGCAGCTGATCTTCCCGGAGATCGACTACGACAAGGTCGACAAGATCCGGGGCATGGACATCACCGTGGTGACCACGGCCCAGACCGACGAGGAGGCCCGGGAGCTGTTGCGCCTGCTGGGGCTGCCGCTGCGCGAGGCGGGGAGCGGCCCCGATGGGGAGAAGGGAGCCTGACGTGCCCAAGAAAGCGATGCTCGAGAAGTGGAAGCGCGACCCCAAGTTCCCGGTGCGGCGGTACACCCGCTGCCTGCGCTGCGGACGTCCCCGCGCGGTCTTTCGCCGGTTCGGGCTGTGCCGCATCTGCCTGCGGCAGCTGGCGTACCGGGGCGAGATCCCCGGCATGGTGAAGGCGAGCTGGTAGGAGGGCGCCCGTGGGTGGTGTGGTGACCGACACGATCGCGGACATGCTGACGCGGCTGCGCAACGCCAACGCGGCACGGCACGACCACGTCGTCGTGCCGGCGAGCCGGATGAAGGTGGAGATCGCGCGGATTCTGAAGGCCGAGGGGTTCATCGCCGACTTCCAGGTGATCGACCGTCCGCCGCAGCCGCAGCTGCGGCTGCAGCTGCGCTACGGGCCGCGCCGCGAGCAGGTGCTCACCGGCGTACGACGGGTCAGCCGGCCGGGGCTCCGGGTCTACGCCAAGCGCCACGAGGTCCCGGCCGTGCGTCGGGGGCTGGGGATCGCGATCCTGTCCACGTCCCAGGGCGTGATGACCGACCGCGAGGCACGGCGCCGCGGCGTCGGCGGCGAGGTCATCTGCTACGTGTGGTAGGAGGAGCGGAGATGTCGCGCATCGGTCGTCTGCCCATCGCGGTGCCCCAGGGCGTGACCGTGACGGTCTCGGGGCGGACCGTGGCCGTCACGGGGCCCAAGGGCACGCTGACCCGCCAGGTGCACCCGGAGATGCGCGTGGCCGTGGCGGACCAGCAGGTCACGGTGGCGCGCCCGAGCGACCACCGGCAGCACCGTGCGCTGCATGGGCTCACCCGCGCGTTGATCGCCAACATGGTCAAGGGCGTGGTGGAGGGCTATCGCGTCGAGCTGGAGATCGTCGGGGTGGGCTACCGGGCCGCCAAGCACGGGCGGGCCGTGACGCTCCAGGTGGGGTTCTCGCATCCGGTGGAGTTCACGCCGCCGCCGGGCGTGGAGGTCGACGTCCCCCAGCCCACCCGCCTGGTGGTCACGGGCGCCGACAAGGAGCTGGTCGGCCAGGTGGCGGCCCGGCTCCGGGCCATTCGTCCCCCCGACCCGTACAAAGGGAAGGGCATTCGCTACGCCGGGGAGCGGCTGCGGCTCAAGCCCGGGAAGGCCGGCCGCGCCGTGGGCAAGGCCTAGCGGACGCGCCCAGGAGAGGACCGTCATGTTGATCCGTGCTGATCGCAATGCGCTGCGCAAGCGTCGTCACCTGCGCATCCGGGCGCGGGTGCGCGGCACGCCGGCGCGGCCGCGCCTGTCGGTGTTTCGGAGCCTCAAGCAGATCTACGCGCAGCTCATCGACGACACCACCGGCCGGACCCTGGTGGCCGCGTCCACCCTGGATCCCGAGGTGCGCGGGCTCGTGGCCGGCAAGACCAAGACCGAGGCGGCGGCGGCCGTCGGCCAGGTGCTGGCGCAGCGGGCGCTGGCCCGGGGCATTCAGCGCGTGGTGTTCGACCGGGGCGGGTACAAGTTCCACGGCCGGGTGAAGGCTCTGGCCGATGGTGCCCGGGCTGCGGGCCTGCAGTTCTGAGCGAGACGGGAGGAGACGCGTGTCGCAGCGGATCGATCCATCGACGGTGAACCTCTCCTTCGAGAAGGCGGTCTTCATCAACCGGGTCGCGAAGGTGACCAAGGGGGCGAAGCGGTTCAACTTCAGCGCCCTGGTGGTGATCGGCGACGAGAACGGGCACGTGGGCGTGGGCCTGGGCAAGGCGGCCGAGGTGCCCGATGCCATTCGCAAGGGAGTCGAGGACGCCAAGAAGCACCTGATGCACGTTCGGCGTCTGGGGACCACCATTCCCCACGAGGTAGTGGGGGAGTTCGGAGCGTCCTCGGTGCTGTTGAAGCCGGCGGCGCCGGGAACCGGCGTGATCGCGGCGGGGGCGGTGCGCGCCATCCTGGAGGCTGCCGGCATCAAGGACATCCTGACGAAGGTGCTGGGGTCGACCAATCCCATCAACGTCGCCCGCGCGACCCTCGACGGCCTGGAGCAGCTGCGGCTGCCAGAGGAGGTCGGGCGCTTGCGGGGCCGGCCGGTGGAACTGGCCGTCCGCCGGGGGTAACCGGGGTTGTCCGGCCCGGAGGAGTGGGGACCATGGACATCACAACGCTGAAACCGGCGCGGGGCGCACGGCGCCGTCGACGCCGCGTCGGCCGGGGGCTCGGCTCCGGCCGCGGCGCCTATGCCGGGCGGGGGCGCAAGGGGCAGAAGGCCCGCGCGGGGCGTGGTCCCCGCCCGGGCTTCGAAGGTGGCCAGACGCCTCTGGTCAAGCGGCTGCCGTTTCGCCGCGGCGTGCGGGGTGCCGGCAGCAACATGACGGGCGGGAAGCCGCGCCCGCCCGTGCACGAGGTGGGCCTCGGCGACCTCAACCGGTTTCCCGCGGGCACCGAGGTGACCCCTGAGGTGCTGCGACAGGCCGGGCTCGTCGGCCGGGGGCCGGTGAAGATCTTGGCCACCGGGCGGCTTCTGCACCCGCTCACGGTGCGGGTGCACGCCGTCTCCGCCGGCGCCCGCCAGGCGATCGAGGCCGCTGGCGGCCGCGTGGAGCTCGTGCGGCCATGATGCAGGTACGTTCGCTCTCCAACCCGCTGCGCATCCCGGACCTGCGCCGCCGCCTGCTGTTCACGGCGGTGATGCTGGCGCTGTACCGGTTGGGTGCCCACCTCCCTGTGCCCGGGGTCAACGTGGCCGCCATCGAGAGCCTGTTCCGCCAGCGCGGCAGCCTGTTCAGCTTCCTCGACCTGTTCGTCGGCGGGGCGCTGTCGAACTTCGCCATCTTCGCGCTGGGCGTCTTCCCCTACATCACGGCTTCCATCATCTTCAGCCTGCTCCAGGTGGTGTTCCCCCGGCTCAAGGAGATGGCCACCGAGGAGGGCGAGGCGGGCCGCCGGCAGCTCGGCATGTACACGCGGTACCTGACCGTCGTGCTGGCCGTGATCCAGGGCATCGGCCAGATCTACCTGATCCAAAGCCAGGGCGCGATCCCCGAGGCCCGGCCGCTGGTCCTGGCCACGATCCTCGTCACCCTCGTGGCCGGGACGATGCTGCTCACCTGGATGGGCGAGATCATGACCGAGTACGGCGTCGGCAACGGCGTCTCCCTCATCATCTTCGGCGGCATCGTCGCCCGGCTGCCCGCGCAGACGGCGCAGACGCTCACCCTGGTTCGGGCCGGCGAGGTCGCGTGGTACCAGTTCGTCCTGGACGTGCTGGTGATCCTGGCCAGCATCGTGGCCGTGGTGCTGATCACCTCCGCCGTGCGGAAGATCCCGGTGCAGTACGCCAAGCGGGTGGTCGGCCGCCGGGTGTACGGCGGCCAGTCCACCCACCTGCCGATGCGCCTCATCCAGGCCGGCGTCATCCCCATCATCTTCGCGGTGTCGGTGCTGCAGTTCCCCGGCACCATCGCCCAGTTCTCCCGGTGGGAGTGGCTGCGGGCCAACAGCCAGAAGATCCTCCCGGGCCAGCCGCTGGGCGACCTGCTGTACTTCGTGCTGATCATCGTGTTCACGTACTTCTACACCGCGGTCTCGTTCGACCCCAACGACGTGGCCAACAACATCAAGAAGTACGGCGGGTTCATCCCGGGTATCCGGCCGGGCCGCCCGACCAGCGACTACCTGGCACGGGTGACCGAGCGTCTGACCTTCGTGGGAGCCCTGGTGCTGGCGCTCATCGCCATCCTGCCCGTCTACCTGGCCCGCGGCACCGGCGTCCTCACCCTGTACCTGGCGGGCACATCGCTGCTGATCGTGGTGGGCGTGGCCCTCGAGACGATGAAGCAGCTCGAAGCCTACGTGCTGATGCGCCACTACGAAGGGTTCATGAAGTGACCTGCCGATGCGCCTGATCTTCCTGGGTCCGCCCGGTGCCGGGAAGGGCACCCAGGCACGGCTGCTGCACGAACGGGAGGGGTGGCCGCAGATCTCCACCGGCGACATGTTGCGGGCGGCCATCGCGGCGGGATCCGCGCTGGGTCGGGAGGCAGCGCAGTATGTGCAACGCGGCGAGCTGGTGCCCGATGCGGTGATGATCGGTCTGGTGGCCGAACGCCTGCAGCAGCCCGATGCCGCCGCCGGGTTCGTCCTGGACGGCTTCCCCCGCACCCTGGCGCAGGCCGAGGCCCTCGAGGCGGTGCTGACCGGGCTGGGGCAGACCCTCGACCGGGCGGTGTACTTTCGGGCCAGCGAGGAAACGTTGATCCGGCGGCTCTCGGGCCGCCGGGTGTGCCAGGCCGCCGGCCACATCTACAACGTCTACTCGAGTCCTCCGCGGGTGCCGGACCGGTGCGACGTGGACGGCAGTGTCCTGCTCCAGCGGGAGGACGACGCCCCCGCCACCGTCCGGCGGCGGCTCGAGGTCTACCGGGAACAGACGGAGCCCCTGCTGGCGTTCTACCGGGCCCGCGGCCTGTACGCCGAACTGGCCGCCGACGACGACATCGAGACCACGTACCGGCGCCTGCTGGCGCTGCTGGGCCTCCGGGTGCGGCCGTGAAGGCGTCCCGGACCATCGTGCTCAAGACGCCGGACCAGATCGCGCGGATGCGCGAGGCGGGGCGACTGGCGGCCCGGGCGCTGCGGGCGGTGGCCGCGGCCGTGGCACCGGGCGTGACCACCGGGGAGCTCGACCGGGTCGCGGAGGCCTTCATCCGCGGTGCGGGCGGGGTGCCGTCGTTCAAGGACTACCGGGGGTTTCCGGCGAGCATCTGCACCTCGGTCAACGACGAGGTGGTGCACGGGATCCCCGGTCCGCGCGTGCTCCGGGAAGGGGAGATCGTCTCGATCGACCTGGGCGTCTACCTGCACGGCTTTCACGCCGACGTCGCCCGCACCCTCCCCGTCGGCCAGGTGGCTCCCCACGTCCGCCGCCTCATCGAGACGGCGGAGCAGGCGCTGGCCCGCGGCATCGCCCAGGTCCGCCCGGGTGCGACGGTCGGCGACGTGGGGTGGGCCATCCAGACGGTCATCGAGGCGGCCGGGTGCGGGGCGGTCCGCGAGTTCGCGGGCCATGGGATCGGACGGCACCTGCACGAGGAGCCGCAGGTGCCCAACGTCGGCCGCCCCGGGACCGGGCCGCGCCTGGTGGTGGGGATGACCCTGGCCATCGAGCCCATGGTGACCCTGGGCAGTCCCGACGTGAGCATCGACGCCGACGGCTGGACGGTGCGCACACGCGACGGCTCCCTGGCCGCCCACGCGGAGCACACCGTGGCGGTGACGCGGGAGGGGGCCGAGATCCTGACGCTGGATCCGGACGCTGGACGCGATGGCACCGGCGCCATATACTAGTCGATTGT
>CAZGNA010000114.1:0-8830 GCA_964526945.1 uncultured bacterium | reverse complement strand
CGACGTGTCGGCATTCTTATCAGCGCTACCTCAATGCCGCCGGATTTGGGATGAATACAGGCGCGTCGGCCAGCCACAGAACATCCGCGCGGATGCCCCCGGTCTCCATCTCCGCGAAGATACGGCGCTCCAGTTCGGTACTGCCCGAACGCAGGACCTCTAGCTTGACCTGCGGGATCTTGGCCATGAAGGCCCTGGCAAACTCCGTGGCGATTTCGAGGGGCAGCGAGGTGTAGAGCACCACCGTTCCCCCCACGGGGGCCGCCGAGGAAGCGGCCTCCAGGCCACCCAGCAGTGCCAGCACCAGCACCGCGGCACAGACTCTGACCCTGTTCATTCTCGTCCCCCTCCCAGCACCCTCAGGTTGACTCCACCCCTCCTTCCCTTCCCGGTGCGGCTGCGCCTGGCGACCGCACGGGGATGCTCCAGCGATCCTTCCAGCTGCTGCCGCAGGCGGTCCCACTCCTGGAGCGACGCCATGGATCGGCTTACATCCTGCAAGGCCACGGCTATGGTCAGCAGGTTGAGCAGCGCCATGGGCACCACCAAGGAGTTGATCACGGCCAGGTCGCCCCGTCGAGCGACGAGCATCACGTCGGCCTCAGGAGCCAGCGGGGAATCAGCCGTATCGGTGATCACCACCGTCCGCGCCCCGCGACCCCGGGCATACCGCATCCCCAGCACGATATCCCGGTATCCCCGAAAGAACCCAATCGCCACCAACAGATCACCACGTCCGATGGAGGGGAGTCGCTCCCAGACCTCCGAGCCACCGTACAGGATGGGACGGACGTCGATACCCATGCGGCGGAGGCGGAACTCCAGAAAAACCGCCAGCGACCGGGATATCCCCAGGCCCATCACGTAGACAGTGCGGGCACGGCGGATCTGCTGGGCCACGGCCTCGATCAGTCGAGGGGAGTAAGTACGACGCAACTCGTCAAGGGCAACCCGGTCCTGCTCCAGGACCCGCCGCAGCGGATCTCGGACGCGGCGCAGAGTCCCCAGGGCCTGCTCCATTCGGGCCACGTGCGTCGTGCGGCTCCGCAACAGGTTCGCAAGGGAATCGCGCAGTGCCGGGTACCCGCGATAGCCCAGCCGCTGCGCAAAACGGATGACGGCAGATTCACTGACGCCCGCCCGCTCTCCCAGCTGCGCAGAGGTCAGCAGCGCAGCCTCGTCGTAGGAGCTGAGGAGGAACTCCGCCACGCGGCGGTGCGCAGGTGAGAGGTGCTGGTAGTGCCGGTCAATCCGTTGCAGGAGATCAGGGGCCACAGGATTTCCTGCCATATAATTAATATTCGATTTATTTGCAGGAAATCCTGCAAGAAACCAAGGGCAGATTGGCTCTGCCGTGGGCGAGCGGCCAGGAACCGCATCCGATCGTGAGGGAAGTCCACAGGAAGCCCAGCATAGTAGGTACCCGTGCGTGCTTGAGGGCAGCCCTCGTGCGCACCCGGATCACCAAGCGGAATCGTGGACCTCGCCAGACCCACCGCCCGCCTTGGTTGCCTGATCCTGAGTCGCCATGGCCCGCATCCTCCTGATCACGGGCCGCCCCGGGGTGGGTAAGACCACCCTCATCCGACGGGTGGTAGCGTCGCTCGGCCGGCGCGCCGGGGGCTTCTACACCGAGGAGGTCCGACATGGTGGAGCGCGCACGGGGTTTCGCCTCGTCACGCTGGACGGCCGCTCCGCCGTCTTCGCCCATGTCGACCTGGCCGGCCGGTCACCCCACCGCGTCGGGCGCTATGGCGTGGACCTCGCCGTCCTGGAGGAAATCGGTGTGGCTGCCCTCCGCCACGCAGCGGAGCGGGGGCACATCGTCGTGGTGGACGAGATTGGCAAGATGGAGCTCCTGAGCGCAGCCTTCCGCCATGCCCTTGAGGAGATCGTCCGCACGTCCGTACCACTGCTCGCCACCATCACCGCCGCCCCGCATCCCTGGGCCGACGCGTTCAAGCAGCACCCCGACGCCGTCGTGCAGGCCCTGACGCCTACCAACCGAGACCGGGTGGCAGACGCCATCAAGACCTGGGCCGCGAAGCTTCGGGCGAGATCTACAGAATGAAGCCCCGAGCGCGGATTGTCCACGTATGCTGATTCGACCACGCTGCGACGCTGACTGCAGCAGGCCCCAGACGAGACATGGCGACCTGCGCCGGGCAGTCAGCTCTCGGGAGAGCTCCCCGGCGGGAACGCGCGCCCGTCGACCACGAGCCAGACCCCGGCCGCCGCCGCCTCCCGGCTGGCATCGGCCGTGGCGCGCTCCCCGGCCACCGCGGCCACTACCGGCACGGTGGTGATGCGCTCGAGCAGCCGTGCCCGGCGGGCCGCCCGTTCCACGTCGCGCGCGTCCATCACCGCGGAAACCTCGGCGACGAGGTAGCACTCTTCGTCCCTGTCGCGGCGCCGTCCGCGGATGACCACGTCGGCCTGCAGGAGGTCTGCGTGCTCGTCCAGCGAGAGAAGGGCGTGCTGCTCGGCGTCCTCGGCCATGGCGGCCAGTTCTATCCGGGTCACCGGCTGAATGCGCCGCAGGATCCTCAAAAAGTAGCTGTGCGCTTTCTCCCGGTAGTCGAGTTCCAGCACCCTGCCGCGTACATCTCCTAAAATGCCCGCGAGTCGGGAGACCTGCCCCACCAGTTCGCTCAATTGTGCGGCCAGGGCGTCCACCCGTGCGGTCAGCGCCTCCAGCCGCTGCTCCGTCTGTCGCTGGGCCTCGGCCAGGGCATCCACCCGTGCGGTCAGCGTGTCCACCCGCGCCGTCAACGCCTCCAGCCGCTGCTCCGTCCGCCGTTGGGCCTCGGCCAGCGCGCGCAGTTCCACCTGCGTCTGAGCCTGCGCCTCGGCCAGTCGCTGAAGGGCCGCCTCGAGCCTGTCTACACGGGCTTCCAACACGCTCATTCCTCTAGTTGATCTATCGTCAATGCTAGCACACCCGTGCGGGGCCGCCCACTCCAGTACGCCGAATGGGCGGCCCCGGGGCGCCCCCGGAACCGCCGTACCCCCGCGGGGACCATGCGGCGCGGTACCCCCGCGGCAGCCGGGACTTCGCCGGCACCCGGTCCACCAACTGGCGCAGGGGGTCCAGAAGGTGCTCGCTACGCCCGCACTTCCTGCCGCTGGAAGTTCACGTAGGTCACCGCGAAGAGGATCAGTACGGCGGCGGTCAGCCCGGTGAGCTGGGGCCACACCAGCAGCAGACTCTGCGAGAGGGGCAGGGGCGTGCCCAGGATCGCGCCCTCGAGCTGGGCCAGGAGCACGGGCCCCAGAGCCCGCACCTGGGGGTTGAGGAACGCGAGGATCATCTCGGCGTAGAGGGTGTTGGGCGACAGGCGCGAGAGGGCCAGTTGCAGCTGCGCCTGGGCTAGCTGCTCTTCCCCGAACCCGTACTGCACGGGCCGCACGATGCCCGCAACGATGCGGACGATGATGTCCCAGAACACCGCGAAGAACAGCCAGATCGCCATCGCGGCCATGGCCGAGGTGGCGGGCTGGCGGAACCGCACCGAGAACATCATGGCCAGCGCCAGCCAGATGGCAGCGTAGGCGATGGTCGCCAGCAGGAACAGCAGGCTGCGCGCGACCTCCTCCCCGCTGGGGATCACGCCGAGCCGGTAGATCCCCAGCCCGGTCACCAGCAGCCACAGGCCGAGCAGGGTGATGGTCAGCGTGAAGAGTGCCCCGAGGAACTTGCCCAGCAGCAGGGCGTCGCGGTAGATGGGCTGCGCCAGCACCCGGGAGAGCGTCCGGCGGTTGTACTCGCCGTTGACGGCGTCGAAGCCCAGCGCAATCGCCGTCAGGGGGATCAGGAAGCCCATGAACGCCACGAACGAGTAGTTCAGCGGCTCCGTTGCCGTGGTGAACAGCCGCAGGAACAGGAACGGATCTTCACCGATGGTCTGGCGGATGTTCTGGATGGCCAGGTAGACGGTGCCGATGGCGGTGAGCAGGATCAGCCCTTCCAGCACGCGCATTCGCGGGCTGGAGAGGTGGTCGGCCATCTCCTTGAGGACCACGGCCCACAGGCCGGTCCACGGCGAGCCCTCGCGCTGGGGTGTGCCTTCCCGTCGGATCATGCCGCGCTCACCTGGAAGTACTTCTCGTAGACCTCGTCGAGGCTCGGCTGCGCGATGGTGATGCCCAGCAGGTTGGCCCGGGTCGTGGCGATGCGCCGCGCCACCTCGCCCCGCAGGTCGGCCTGGGTATCGAGGGTGTAGAGGCCGGGGCGCTCACGGCGCACGCGGACGACGCCGGGCAGCCCGGCCAGCGCGGCCTCGAGGTTGTCGTCGCCGGTCACCTCGACGCTGATGCGATAGGCACCGCCCAGCACCCGCCGGGCCAGCTCCTCCACCGTGCCCTCCAGTACCATCTTCCCCTTGTTGAACAACCCAACCCGGTCGCAGACCGCCTGCACCTGGTGGAGAAGGTGGGAGGAGAGCAGCACCGTCAGCCCGTCGGCCCGCAGGCCGCGGATCAGGTCGAGGAACTCGTGGGCGGCATGCGGGTCCAGCCCGGCCGTGGGCTCGTCGAGGATCGCCACCTGGGGCCGCTTGAGCAGGATCTCCGCCAGCCCCAGGCGCTGCTTCATGCCCCGCGAGAACGTGCCCACGGGTTTGTGGGCTACGTCGGCCAGGCCCATGCGGGCCAGCACCTCGTCGATGCGCTCGTCGGCCTCCCGCCCGCGCAGGCCGTTGAGGCGGGCGGTGTAGGCCAGGTTCTCCACAGCGGTCAGCTCGTCGTAGAAGCCCACCGAGTCCGGCAGGTAGCCCACCCGCCGCTTCACCGCCAGCGGGTTGCGGGCGGGATCCTCGCCCAGCACGCGGGCCGTCCCGCTGGTGGGCTCGGTGAGCCCCAGCAGCATGAGGATCGTCGTGGTCTTCCCCGACCCGTTGGGCCCCAGCAGCCCGAAGACCTCACCGGCGCGCACGCGCAGGGTGAGGTTGTCGACGGCCGTGAACGCGCCGTAGCGCTTGGTCAGGCCCTGGGTTTCGATGACCGGCGCGGGGGTGCTCACCGCCGTCCGTACCTCGACACCGCCAGCCCGACCACGGCCAGTGCCACCGCCACCAGGGCGATCCCGCCGATGCCCCACAGCGTGGAGGTCAGCACGGTCACCCGGAAGTCGGCCGACGTCGACACGTCACCGGCGCTGGCCCGCAGCGTGACCATGTAGTCGCCCGCCACGGCCTTGGCCGACGGCCGGATCGTGGCGGTGACTTCCTTCTGTTCATTCACCGGGATCTGGTCGATCCGCTGCGGCTCGAACGACACCTTCCACCCGCTGGGTTCGGACGCCGACAACTCCACGTCGCGCGCCGGCGCGCTGCCGCTGTTCTTGACCACCAGCTTCACCGTCGAGTCGCGACCGGCGTTGGCGCTGCCCGAGAGCCGGCCCTCGGGCGTGGTGATGGACAGGTCGGGCCGCCCGGTGACCTCGAGCGTCAGCTTCGCCTCGGCCCGCGCGCCGCCGCCAGCGGCGCGGACGGTGACCGGGTACGTGCCGGCGCTGGTCGTCCGCGGCAGCGTCACCTCGGCGTCGAGGTCCTTGGACTCGCCCGCCTTCACCGGCAGGCTCGTCACCTGCTGGGTGCCGAACGCCGGGGTGAAGTTGATCTGCGCGCCCCGGGGCACGTCGGCCTCCAGGCTGACCAGCAGGTCCTGGTCGCTGTCGTTCTTCAGCGTCAGGCGGTACTTGAACGACGAGGTGGCGGGCCCGCGCAGCACCGGCAGCTCGGGCGTCAGGCTCAGCCGCGGCGGCAGCACCTGCCCCAGCGTCAGGCGCAGCGGCAGATCGGCGCGGCTGCTCTGGCCCTCGGCCACGACCCGAAACCGATAGGTACCGGCCCGCGCGCCCGCCGGCGGCTCCAGCCGCAGCGTCACCGAGACCTCCTGGTCGGGCCCGACGTAGACCGCGTCCACCGGCCGACCGCCGCCCAGCAAGACCGCCTTCCAGCCCCGCGCTGCCTCCACCACCCGCAGGTTGACAACCTGGGGTGGTTCGCCGTAGTTCTTGACGGTCAGCGTCAACGACGCCGGCTCACCGGATCGCACCGTCTGTGCAGGGTACTGCGTGGAGAGCGAGATCCCCCGATAGCCCGGCGACGCGGCAGGGGCCGGCGCCGCACCTCCGGGCAGACTCAAGGCCAAGACCAGCGCTGCCGTCAGTCCCACGTGGCGCAGCATGACCCACCTCCGCATGGCATTCGGCCGTGCAGGACGTCCCCCGAAACCTACAAATTGAGGAGTGCGTCTGAACTTGTCAAGCAGTCCGCGCCGCGCGGCACGGCTCCCCGGGCGGCGTGAGCCCACCATCCCCGCCTCTGCCGCCCGCGTCCGCTGCGGCCGCCGCACCACCGCACGCGCCAGGCGGCGCACGCTCACCACCCCCACCCCCGCCACAGCGCCACGACCGCAACGACGTTGTTCGCCGCGTGGGCGACGATCGCCGGGACCAGCGTCCCGGTACGCTCGTACAGCCCCGCCAGGACCACGCCCAGCAGGAAGATCGGCAGGGCGTGCACCACCTGCAGGTGGACGGCCGTGAAGAACAGCGCGCTCGCCGCTGCGGCCGCGATCGCCCCCCAGCGCGCCCGCAGCGCACCGTACACCAGGCCGCGGAAAAACACCTCCTCGCCCACGGGCACGACCACCACCACCAGCAGCAGGAACCACGCCGCCTCCAGCGGTCCCCCCAGCGTGGACAGCACCGGCAGCAACGGGTCGTCCAGGTGCTCGGCGGCCGCGCGGGCGGCGGCCTGCGCCGGTCCTTCCGCGAGCCCGAGGAGGAAGACCGCCGCGTGTTCGGCGCCCATGGCCAGGGGCACCGTCAGGACGGCGGCGGCCACCCCAAGTGCCACGGCCTGCGGCCAGCCGGCGGCCCGCAGGCCCAGGCGGCCGAGGTCCTGCCGGTACCGGACAGCGACGACGTAGGCCGACAGCCCCACGAAGAGGCCGTTCTGCAGCAAGGTGGCCGCGCTGAAGCTGACCAGAGTCAGCGGCTCGGCGACGCCCGCCAGCACGAAGGCCACGGGCAGGGTCAGCATGAAGAGGATGGAGATGGCGCCGATCTCCGCCAGCCCCCAGGTGCGCTCGTCGCCGACCGGACGGTAGAAGAGCAGGTAGACGGGGAGCGCCACGCCGGCAGCCAGCGCGAGCAGCGCGGCCGTGGCGGCGGTCACGTTGGGCAGGGGGTAGAGCGCCGCGGACACCATTCAGAGCGTAGCGGGGACGGCGCCGCACGGCAAGGAGGGCGCCACCGCGCGCCGAAGTAGTCGGGGCCGAGGTGTCGCATCGTGACCCATGTGTCGCTCTATCGCCGCTGGCGGCCGCAGACGTTCGAGGAGATCGTCGGCCAGGAACGCATCACCCGGACCCTGCAGAACGCCATCCGGGCCGGCCGCACGACCCACGCCTACCTGTTCGCCGGCCACCGCGGGACGGGCAAGACCACGACCGCACGCCTGTTCGCCAAGGCGCTCAACTGCGCCCAGGGGCCCACGCCCACGCCGTGCAACCGGTGCGACGCGTGCGAGGCGATCGCCCGCGGGACCAGCATGGACGTTATCGAGATCGACGGTGCCAGCAACACCAGCGTCGACGACATCCGCGACCTCAAGGAGAAGATCGTCCTCGCCCCGGCCCAGAGCCGCTACAAGGTCTACATCATCGACGAGGTCCACATGCTGTCCACCAGCGCCTTCAACGCCCTGCTGAAGACGCTGGAGGAACCGCCGGCCCACGCGGTGTTCATCCTGGTGACCACCGAGCCCCACCGGATCCCACCGACGGTGCTGTCGCGCTGCCAGCGGTTCGACTTCCGTCGCGTGTCGTTCGCCGAGATCGTCGGACGGCTGCGCACCATCGCCCAGCAGGAGCGGCTGGAGATCGACGACGCGGCGCTGGCCCAGATCGCGCGCAGCGCCGACGGGTCGGTCCGCGATGCCGAGTCGATCCTCGATCAGCTCAGCGCCTACGCCGACGGGCCGATCGGCCGCGATCTGGTCACCAGCGTGCTGGGGCTGGTCGACGAGGAGACGGCCGCGGCCCTGGCCGACGCCGTGATCGCCCGGGACGTGGCCGCGGCGCTGCGCCTGGCGCAGGACGCCACCGACGCCGGCAAGGACCCGCGGCAGCTGCTGCGGACGCTGCTGGAGTACGTGCGCGACCTCCTGCTGGTGAAGACGTGCGGTGACGAGGCGGCCGCCATCCTCGACGCCCCCCAGGAGCGCATGGCACGCCTGCGCGCCCAAACCGGCGGCCTGACGATCCCCGACCTGCTGCGCGCCGTGCGGGTGCTCAACGAGGCCGTGGTCGACGCACGGTGGAGCACGCAACCACGGCTGGCCCTGGAGGTCGCGGTGATCCGGCTGGCCCGGCCCGAGATGGATCCCACGCTGGAGGGGGTGCTGAGCCGGCTGGAGCGCCTGGAGGGGCGGCGCGCTGCCGGCACGGGGAAGCCTCAGGCCGCCGTACCGCCGACGAGCACCGCACCGTCTGCCGGTGCGCCGGCAGCGCCGACCGTGGCCAGCCTGCCGGGTTCGTTCGGACGCGCGGTCGCGCCCGGCGCCGGCGCGCCACCGGCCCCATCCGGCCGCGCGGCGTCCCCCGTCGAGACGCCGCCGGATGCCGCCGCAAGTCCGCCGGAGGTCGCCACCAGCGTCGTCACCCTCGAGGACGTCCGGCGGCAGTGGGCGCGCGTGCTCGAGGACATCAAGCG
Organism: uncultured bacterium; assembly: GCA_964526945.1. Taxonomy (GTDB): domain Bacteria; phylum Sysuimicrobiota; class Sysuimicrobiia; order Sysuimicrobiales; family Humicultoraceae; genus Fervidifonticultor. Next base: position 108 of record CAZGNA010000114.1, on the reverse strand, counting down.
CCGGAAGATGCTCTGCCATGCGCTGCTCATCGAGGGCACGCCCGTGGACGTCCAGGGCGAGACGGTCGTCGTCGCGCTGCGTTCGGTCTACAAGTTTCACGTCGACAG
>CAZGNA010000113.1:0-8912 GCA_964526945.1 uncultured bacterium | reverse complement strand
CCGGCGGCAGCCCGGCGGCGGCCGCCTGCCACCTGGCGCGGGCCGTGGTGCGGCGCGCCGAGCGCCGTGTGGTGACCCTGGCGCGCACGACGCCCGTCAACCCGGAGATCCTGCGCTACCTGAACCGCCTGTCCGACGCCTTGTTCGTGCTCGCGCGGTGGCTGAACCACCGCGAGGGTCGGGGCGACGTGCTCTGGGAGGGCCGGCGCGGGTGACGTGTTTGGTAGGTTCTGGTTGAGGGCGATGGGGAGCCCTCGAGGGCCTGCGACGCACGTAGGGGACCGGGGACTGTTGCGGGCACACTGGACGATGCTGGTTCCACGCGCAGGCCCGGTGAGAGACCGCCAGGAGGTCGAGGCAGGATGCAGGCAGCCGAGTTTGCCGCTCGTATCTTCGGGAAGGTGATCCCGGCCGTCCCGGTGCCGTGCAGGGCTGACGGCACCATTGATACAACAGCGCAAGCGCGCTATGTGGACTACATGGCCGGGCAGCGGGTGGGAGCCGTGGCGGTCTGGGCACATACCGGCCGCGGCCTGCACCTCGTGCGGGGGCAGCGCAAGCTGGTGCTGGAGGCCTGGCGGCGTGCCGGCCATCCGCTCGTGGCGGGTGTCGGGCCCTATGCGGGAGAGCATCCCGACGACGAGGCACTGGCCATGGCCGACGATGCCGTGGCCTGGGGCGCGGATGCCCTGCTGGTCCATCCCCCTAGACCTTACTGGCACCGGCCCGACGGTGCTGCCCGTATCCTTCGGTACCACGAGCGGCTGAACGACCGCGGTGTTGCGATGCTGCTCTTCGACCTCTATGCGGAAGCGGGTGGCGTTCCCTATCCCCTCGATCTGCTGCACGATCTCCTGCAGCTGCCGTCGGTGGTGGGCATCAAGCTGGCAACCCTTCACGACTGTGTGCGGGTGCAAGACATCATCGCCCTGGTCCGTCAGGTTCCGGGGAAACTCGCGGTATCCGGCGAGGATCGCTTTTTCGGTGCGTCCGTCATGTGGGGCTGCACGTCGGCGTTGCTCGGGCTCGCTGCCGCCTGCACCGACCTGTCGGTGGAGGTGCTGCGGGCGTTCCTCGCCGGGGAGTACCGGCGGTTCGTCGAGCTGTCTGCGCGAGTCGACCGGCTGGCAGCCGCGGTGTTCAAGGCGCCCATGGAAGGCTACGTCCGCCGGGTGCTGTGGGCGCTGGTCACGCAGGGTATCGTTGCCCCGGAGGCCGCCCACGACCCGTTCGGACCCGTAGTCGCCGACGATGATCTCCGGGCGGTGGCGGCCGCGGTGCGGGAGATCGGTTACGTGCCGGCCGTGCCCGAGGGATGAGCCGGCCGGCCACCTCCGCCACGGAACGCCGGCACGACCGACTGCGCAAAGAGGTGGAGGCAGCGCATGGTGGCATCGTGGGGCAGGCCCGGGTACTGGCAGCGGAGCAGGACGGCGTCCACGCCAAGGGCCTCGTACTGTCGGAGGGTCGCGACGACCTCGTCCGGGGTACCCACCAATAGGGTGGGGAGCAGTCGTTCGAACGATAGGGCCGCGTACTTGGCGGCATCGGGCGAAGTGCGCTTCCACGTGCGATAGGCCCGATACAGGCCCAGCAACGGACCCTCGAGGGTGCGGCGGGCCTCCGTGGTGCTGTCGGCCACGAAGCCATCGCGGAGGACCACGACTGCGCTTGGCCGGCCAGCCCGCGTGGCGGCGCCGCGATAGCGGGCAATCTTTTCGTGGAGCTCCTCCGGGCTCTCGTTGAAGGACGTCATCCAGGCATCCGCCAGCCGCGCCGCCCGCTCTAGGGCCCTGGGCTCACGGGCCCCGATCCAGATGGGAGGGCGCGGCCGCTGAGCAGGGACTGGACTGATGCAGGCATCCCGGAGGCGAAAGTGACGGCCGGCATATGACACGATGTCACCGGTCCACAGCCGCGTGATGATCTCCAGGCTCTCCTCCATGCGCGCGGCCCGCTGCCGAGGCGGGACACCGAAGAGCGCGAACTCCTCGGGTCGGTATCCCAGGACGGCTCCAAAGACCAGGCGTCCACCGCTGAGGACATCCAGCGTGGCCATCGCTTCGGCCAGCATGACGGGGTGGTAGACTGGTAGGATGAACCCTGCCGCACACAGGCGGATGCGCGTGGTCTTCCCGGCCAGCCAAGCGAGGGTCGTCAGGAGGTCCAGGACGCCTGCCGGGTAGAGGTGACGCTGGCCCAGAGCCACGAAGTCGACCCCGAGCTCTTCCAGCAATAGCGTCTGCTCCATCACCTCGTGGGTGATGGGCTGCCCCGGCTGGTGGTAGTACTGGTTGAGGAAGACACCAAAGCGCATCTATGGCCTGCTGGGTGCCGTTTGCGTGCGCTCCCCGTGCAACAGCCGGTACAGCTCCAGGGTGTACCGGCCAAACGCCTCGGACGCGCGTATCTCGACGGTCCGCGGGCGGGGCAAGCCGATCGGCAGGATTCTGGCCACCCGGCCTGGCCGGGGCGTCATGACCACCACACGGTCGGAGAGGAACACGGCCTCGGAAATGCTGTGGGTCACGAACAGTACCGTCTTGCGCCGTTCGCCTTCGTTCCACAGCCGGAGCAGTTCCAGGTTCATCTCGTCCCGTGTGATGGCGTCGAGGGCACCAAACGGCTCGTCCATGAGCAGCAGCGGGGGGTCGCGGAGGAGCGCCCGGCAAAGCGCCACCCGCTGTTGCATGCCGCCCGATAACTCGTGCGGATACCGGGAGGCGAACTCTTCCAGGCCGGTCATCGCCAGCAGCGCTCGGGCCCGCGGCAGGAACGCCTCACGGTGACCGCCGGCCAGGTCCACGGGAAGCAGGACGTTGTCGATCACCCGCCGCCAGCGCAGAAGCACCGGGTTTTGAAACACGATCCCCACGTCGCGTAGCGGCGTGAGTACCGGGAGGCCCCTCACCGTGACCGTGCCGGCACTCGCCCTGCGGAGCCCGGCCACGATGCGGAGCAGCGTGGACTTGCCGCACCCCGATGGTCCGACGATGGACACGAACTCGCCTTCGCCCACGTCGAAACTGACCCCGTCGAGCGCTGCGATCGGCCCCTGGGGCGAGGCGTACTGTTTGGAGACCCCGGCCACCCGGATGACGGGGGCCGGGGTCTGCCGGGCGTCGTGCATCGTCACGACGTCCGCTACTTCGGGAGCGCGTAGAAGGAGAGGAACTCGTTGGTGAAGATCGTGCGGTAGTCGACCTTCCTGGGCACCTCGATGTAGGCCGTGACGAGTTCCACCGACTTCTGCATCTTCTGCGCGTCGATCCACCCGATGCCGCGCTGGGCGAATCGCGGGGTGCGGAACAGCTCCATCGCCAGGCCCAGGTTGACGATGTAGCTCTCCTCATCGATTTCGGGGACGTGTTTCTTCATGACGAGGATGGCTTCACGCGGCTGACGGATTGTCGCCTGCCAGGCCTTGAGGCTGGCGTCGAGGAACCGGCGCACCACGTCGGGCTTCTTACCCAGGAAACCTTCGTTGGCCACGATGGCCAAGCTGTAGATGTCGACCCCGTAGTCCGCCCAGGGAATGGCCACGGCGTTCTCCCGACCGACGGCGCGCCAGACGAACGGCGCGCCGGTGGAAAAGTCGAAGACGGCGTCCACGCGTCTGGCAGCCAGCGCGCCGTACTTCGCAGCGGGTTCGATGTTGACGAAGCTCACCTTGGTGACGTCGATGGCGTTGGCCTTGGCCAGGGCCGGGAAGAGGACGCGCTGGGCGTCACCCGGCGGCGCCCCCACGGTCTTCCCTTCCAGGTCCTTGGGCTTGGTGATGCCGGTGTCTTTTCGGGTCCAGATGGTGTAGGGGCTGCGATCGAACAGCATGGCGACGACTTTGAGGCGGGCGCCGCGTCCGATAGCGACGATCACCGTGCCAGTGTCGGAGACCCCCAGGTCGGCCTGTCCCACGTCGACGCGGCGCGCCGAATCAGCCGAGCCACGGCCGAACTCGATGGTGACGTTCAGCCCATGCTGCCGGTACCACCCCAGTTCCCGGGCCAGGAAGTATGGGGCATGGTCGGCGACGGGCGTCCAGTTCAGCACGAAGGTGACGGGTTCGTCCCGGGGCTGGGCAGCCACCACACCCGTCAACGTGAGCACCCCTGTTAGCACCAGCACGCTCCATCGTGTCACCATTGCCGTTCCTCCTTCCAGCGGCGGCCACGGACTCTACGGGATGGTGTCAGCGCCCAACCCGTACGCCCATGGCGTGAGCCATCGAGCTACCAGATCCACGATGCCGTACAGCACGAGTCCCAGCACGGAGATCCACACCAGGGACGCGAAGGCGACGGCGGTATTCAGGGTGACCTGCGTGGTGACGATGACGGTGCCGAGTCCGCGCTGGGAGGCGACGAATTCGCCGATGATGGCGCCCACCACGGTGAGCGTCGATGCCACCTTGAGCCCGCTGAGCAGGTACGGCAAGGCATTGGGCAGACGGAGGGTGAGGAAGACACGCCATTTCGGCGCACCAAGCGACCGCCCGAGGTCCACGAGGTCCGGATCGATCTGGGTCAGGCCCACAGCGGTGTTGATCGCCACCGGGAAGAAGGCGATGACGGCCGCGATGACGATGTTAGGCCACAGCCCGTAGCCCAGCCACACCAGCACCAGGGGGGCAACCGCCACCTTTGGCAGGGTGTTCAGGAAGACCAGGAAAGGCAGCAGAGCCTTCTCCAGCACCGCAGACCAGGCTGCAGCGACGCCCAGCAGGATCCCCACAGTGCCTGCCACCACGAAGCCCCCGACGATCTCCAGCGCGGTCACCGCCAAGTGCATCCGCCACCCGAGGCGGGGATCGGCTGCAGCCTGGAGCACCGTCAGAGGCTTCGGCAGGAGGTACTCCTGGATGTCCAGTACCATCACCGTCACCTGCCAGACGGCGATCAGCAACACGAAGAGCACGGTCGCCGGGATGTGCCGCCGCAGGTATCTCACGAAGGCCACACTCCGAAGACGCATTGCCCCTCGCCACAGTCATTCGCCAGCGTTGGCGGGGCTCCTGTGCTGCGGGGACCATACGCCGCGCCGCGCGTCGTGATGCTACGCGCGGGCTGCTGGCCCGCCGTGTGCGCAGCGACGGTCCGCGGGGCGATGCCCTACCGCACCAGCCCCCGCGCGGCCACGTCCCAAACCTCCTCGACGCGCCCGCCGCGTACGCCCACGAGCTGGGCATGCAGGTTGGTCACCACGCACGTGTGGTTGGGGATCACGGTCACGATCTCGCCCACCTCGGGCCGCCGGGCGCAGGCGCTGAGGTCCACGTGGCCGTGCTCCTCGCTCAGGCGGACGATCACCGCGTCGGGGTACTCGACGATGTGGCCGTAGCCCTGGAGGGTCAACAGATCGGAGGAGAGCGTCTTGGAGCCGGCGTCGAGGATGGCGCGGGTGGGCGTGGGTCGGCTCACGACCGTGGTCAGGATCCGCATGGCGCAGTCGTCCCAGGTGGCTGCCCCCGCGGCGACGGTGGCGCGATCGTTGAAGACGTAGGTGCCGGCGCGGTGCTCGGTGACGCCGGGCACCTCGTGCGCCTGCCGGTAGACCGGCGTGCCCCCGGTGGAGACCACCGTCGCCGGCAGGCCCGCGCGCTCGAGCATGGCCAGCGTCGCCTCGAAGAACGGCCGCGTGTCGGGCATGATCGGGTAGGTCATGATGCCGGCGAACCGCAGTCCGGGCAGGCGGGCGATGGCCTGGGCCAGCGCCACGGCCTCGGCGGGCGTCTGCACGCCGGTGCGGCCCATGCCCGTGTCGCACTCGACGACCACTCCCAGCGGCGCGGCGGCGTCGGCGAAGGCTCCCGACAGCGCCTGCGCCACGGGCAGGTTGTCGCACGCCACGGTGATGCGGGCGCCGGGGCGGTCGGCGAGCGCGCGCAGGCGGGCCAGCTTGGCCTCGCTCAGCACGTTGAAGGTCAGGAAGATGTCGGTGATGCCCGCGTCCAGCATCACCTGCGCTTCACCCAGCTTCTGGCAGGTGATGCCCCGCGCGCCGGCCGCCAGCTGCCGGTGCGCGATGGCCGGGATCTTGTGGGTCTTGATGTGCGGGCGGTTGGCGATGCCGTGCGCGTCGCAGTAGGCCTGCAGGCGCTGGATGTTGCGCTCCATGCGGTCGAGGTCGATGGTGACGACGGGCGTGTCGGCGAGGTCGACGGTCGGGCGGGTTGCGGTGAGCGCCATACCTCTACCTTACCGGCGTGCGGGGGGCCGTCAAGGCCGCCGCGCCAGTGCGCGCCGATGGGGTCGTGCCGGCATGGTCGGGGTTCGGCGCCGGCGTCCGTGCGGCCTGCCAGTGCACCAGCATCGTCAGGAACCGACCCAGCTCGTGGGGGTCGCGCAGGCGATACCGCGCCGCGGTGGGCGCAGCCTCCGTCCCGACGCGGACGGTGATGCCGCCGGGGCCCAGGGCCGCAAACGCGTCCTCGTCGGTCTGGTCGTCGCCCACGTAGATCACCGCGGCCTGCATCGGCCAGTCGGCGCCGACCACGGTCTCCAGCAGCGAGCGCACCGCACGGCCCTTGTCCCAGTCGACGGCGGGACGGATCTCCACGACCATCTTCCCCCGGCGCACCTCGAGCTGCCCGGGCGGACACGCGCCGACCGCGTCCAACACCTCATCGACCACCAGGCCGACGGCCTCCCGCGGCACCAGCCGCAGGTGCACCGAGACGCTCACGCCCTTGTCCTCGACGAGCACCCCGGGCACGTCAGCCAGTCGCTGGCGCAGCCTCCTCGCGCAGCCCGCGAGGAGGGCACCCGTCGCACCGTCTGCCGGCGGGGCGGTGCCCCATGCCGGATCGGACAGCTCGAGCCCGTGGTTGCCGGCGTAGTGCACGCCGTCCAGGCCCACGCGCGCGCGCAGGTCGGCCAGGGCGCGCCCGCTGATGATCGCCACGCGCGACCGCGGTGGGGCGTGCAGTGCCACCAGCAGCTCGCGCACGCCATCGACCATGGCCGCCTCCTCGGGGCGGTCCACGATGGGCGCCAGCGTCCCATCGAAGTCGAGGACGACCACCAGGTGGGCCCGGGCCTGCACGTGCGCCCTGACCGCATCCAGGTGGGCGAAGAGCCACCCGGTCTGGGTGCGGGCCTCCAGCAGCCGCGCTGCCGTCCGGACGTGTTGCGCCATCCAGTGGTACACGTCGTGGCGGGCCACCTGCGCCCGCAGCTGCTCCATGCGCCGTGCGCGATCCGCCGGCGGCATCGTCAGGGCGTCGGCCAGGGCGTCCGCCACGCCCGCGGGGTCGTAGGGGTTGATCGCCACCGACCAGGGCGCCTGCTCGATGGCGCCGGCCAGCTCGCTCAACAGCAGCACGCCTCGCAGGTCGTGCTGGCATGCCACGAACTCCTTGGCGACCAGGTTCATGCCGTCCAGCAGTGAGGTGACCAGGCACACGTCGGCCAGCCGGTAGAGGGCGGCCATGCCCGCGGCGGGCAGCGGGCGCGGCACGTAGACGATGGGTTGCCAGTCGGGGGTGCCGTACTGCCGGTTGATGCGCGCGATCTCGGCCTCCACGCGCTCCTGCAGCTCGCGGTAGGCCCGGATGCGCGTCCGGCTGGGCGCCGCCTTTTGCAAGAAGACGACGCGCCCCTGGAACGTCGGATGGCGGCGGAAGAACAGGTCCAGCGCCCGCAGGCGCTCGGGCAGGCCCTTGGTGTAGTCGAGCCGGTCAACGCCGACGATCACCTGGCGGTCGGCCAGCCGGAACCGGCGGCGGAGATGGGCCATCCACCGCTGGCACGCGCGCGAGGTGGCCAGCGCCTGCCACGCCGCCACGTCGATGCTGATGGGGAGGGCGGCCACCAGGGTCTGCCGGCCGCGGTAGGTGACCGTGCCGGCGGCCGCATCCACGGCGGCACCGAGCTCGCGCTCGACGCAGTCGAGGAAGTTCTCCACGTGACGCGGCAGGTGGAAGCCCACGAGGTCGCTCCCGAGCAGGCCGTCCAGCAGGTCGCCGCGCTGGGGGCAGATGCGCAGCACGTCCCAGGACGGCCACGGGATGTGCCAGAAGTGCATCAGGAACGCATCAGGGCGTCGCTCCCGCAGCAGCCGGGGCAGCAGCGCCAGGTGGTAGTCGTGCACCCAGATCACGGCGTCGGCGTCGGCCGCCTGGAGCGTCGCGTCGGCAAAGCGCTCGTTCACCGCGCCATAGGCGCGCCAGAAGCGGCGGGAGAACCGGGCCTTGTCGGTGGCCATGTGGCACAGCGGCCACAGCGCCTGGTTCGCGTAGCCGTGGTAGAAGCGTTCGACCTCGGTCTTCGAGAGGCGCACGCGGTGCAGCACGTACCCGGGCGCCTCGGGAGGCACCGCCACCCGGCCCTGCGTGTCGGTGACGTCGAAGTCACCGTCGCCGCTGCCCCACGCGACCCACGCGCCGCCGACCTGCCGCAGCACGGGATCCAGGGCAGCCACCAACCCACCGGCCGGGCGTTCGACGTCCAGCCCCCGTGCGGTGCGTCGGTGCACGTAGGGCTCGCGGTTGCTCACCACCACCAGCGGACGGCCGCGCAACGCCTGACGGATCTCCTCACGGGGGCGTGCGCCGGCCGCACCCGATGTCCACGCCGATGCGATGTCCGCCATGATCACAGCCCCCTTGAGCACGCCCGCGCCGGCGGGGAACGATGCGCGACGGCCCGGAGAAGGTCTCCGGGCCGTCGCGTGATGGCAGGGAGCCCTCTCTCGGTCGCCTGCGAGGTTAGCTGACGGGCTGGGGTCGAGAGCGCCCCCGGTCGCGGCTGCGACCTTCGCCCCACGAACGCGCCCGGGGCCAGCGAACCCCGGGGTGGTTCCCCCGCTCCCTGCCTGGGCAGGGATTCGGCGTCGGGCTGCTTATGGAGTTGGTCGTGCCTTTCAACCCAAATCGGGCGTGAAAACCCTCAGATTCGGAATCGCTCGATGCGTTC
>CAZGNA010000112.1:0-9034 GCA_964526945.1 uncultured bacterium | reverse complement strand
GGTATGTTTGCGTGTACGGGCCTTGGCGGGGCTGCCGCGTGCGACAGCACGAGCACATCCAGCGCGACACGACGAACGGGGCAGGGGGATCGACCGCGGAGATCGACCCTGCTTTCGTCTTTCCGGCAGCCAGGATCGCCCGTAGGCCCGGGATCAGAGTCTGAACCTCTCGCGTGCGTACCCCACAGGCAGATGCCTGCCGAGCCACGGCGCGGCCGCAGCGTGAGTGCCGCCTGGCGCGGTGCGGTGCAAAGATCTCCCGGAGGTGACGCCTTCCGCCGTGAAGACCAGGACGAGGCTTGAAGCCCTTGCCCGCCCGGCCCGCAGCCGGGTCGCCATTCCCGATGCCCGCATGGTGCATCGGGGGCGTCGCGTCCGGCACAGCTTCGCCAAGATCCCGGATGTCGTGGACATGCCCGACCTCATCGAGGTGCAGCGCCGGTCCTTCGACTGGTTCCTGCGCGAGGGGATCCGGGAGGTGTTCGCCGAGGTCTCCCCCATCCAGGACTTCACCGGCAACCTCGAGCTGCACTTCGCCGTGGAGAGCGGGCGCCGCAAGGTCACGCCGCCGGAGAACGTCTTCGACGGCCAGGCCGTCCTGGACTTCGGCGGCTACCGTCTGGAGCGCCTGAAGTACACCGAGGAGGAGTGCCGGGACCGCGACTACAACTACAGCGCCGCCCTCAAGGTGAAGGTCCGGCTGATCGTCCGGGAAACCGGGGAGATCAAGGAGCAGGAGGTCTTCATGGGGGACTTCCCCATGATGACCGAGCGCGGGACCTTCATCATCAACGGCGCGGAGCGGGTGGTCGTCAGCCAGCTGGTGCGCTCGCCGGGGGCCTACTACGCCTTCACGCCCGGCGCCTCGGGCCGGCCGCTGCCCACGGCCGTGGTCATCCCGCACCGCGGGGCGTGGCTCGAGCTGGAGGTCGACGCCAGCGGTGCGATCTACGTCCGGATCGATCGCACCCGCAAGCTCCCGGCGACGGCGCTGCTGCGCGCCGTGGGGTACGAGACGGACGAGAAGCTGGTGAAGCTCTACGGCGAGGACCGCTGCCTGCGGGCCACGCTCGAGAAGGACACCACCCACAGCCGCGACGAGGCGCTCATCGAGATCTACCGGCGCCTGCGGCCGGGCGACCCGCCCACCCTGGAGAGCGCCAGGACCCTGCTGGACACCCTGTTCTTCGAGCCCCGCCGCTACGACCTGGGCCGGGTCGGCCGGTACAAGCTCAACAAGAAGCTGGGGCTCAAGGTCGATCCCGACGTCCGGATCCTGACCCGCGAGGACCTGGTGGAGATCATCCGCTACCTGATGCGGCTGGCCGCCGGCGATCCCGAGGCCCGCGTCGACGACATCGACCACCTGGGCAACCGCCGGGTGCGGTCGGTGGGCGAGCTGCTCCAAAACCAGTTCCGCATCGGCATGCTGCGCATGGAGCGGGTCATCCGCGAGCGCATGACGATCCAGGAGCCCGGGCAGGTCACGCCCCAGCAGCTCATCAACATCCGGCCCGTGGTGGCGGCCATCAAGGAGTTCTTCGGCTCCAGCCAGCTCTCGCAGTTCATGGACCAGACCAACCCGCTGGCCGAACTCACGCACAAGCGCCGGCTCTCGGCGCTGGGCCCGGGTGGCCTGTCCCGCGAGCGGGCGGGGTTCGAGGTGCGCGACGTGCACACGTCGCACTACGGGCGCATGTGCCCCATCGAGACGCCCGAAGGGCCCAACATCGGGCTGATCTCGTCGCTCGCCACGTACGCCCGGGTGAATCCGCTGGGGTTCATCGAGACGCCGTACCGGGAGGTCAGGGAGGGCGTCGTCACCCGCCGTATTCGCTACCTCACCGCGGACGAGGAGGACCAGTACGTCATCGCCCAGGCCAACGCCGCGGTGGACGAGCGCGGGCGTCTGATCGGGCCGCGGGTCACGGCGCGGCACGGCGCCGAGATCAAGCTGGTGCGTCCCGAGGACGTGCAGTTCATGGACGTGTCCCCCAAGCAGATCGTCTCGGTGGCCACCGCGCTCATCCCGTTCCTCGAGCACGACGACGCCAACCGAGCGCTGATGGGCTCCAACATGCAGCGCCAGGCCGTACCGCTCCTGCAGAGCGAGGCGCCCCGGGTGGGCACCGGGGTGGAGTACCGGGCGGCGGTGGACAGCGGGGCGGTGGTGCGCTGCCGGCGGGCGGGCGTCGTGGAGTCGGTGACGGGCGAGCGCATCGTCGTCCGCGTGGGCCGCGAGGTCGACGAGTACCCGCTCATCAAGTACCGCCGGAGCAACCAGGGCACGTGCATCAACCAGGTCCCCATCGTGCGCTCGGGCGACGAGGTCGAGGAGGGGGACATCCTGGCCGACGGGCCGTCCACCGATCAGGGCGAGCTGGCCCTGGGGCGGAACGTCGTGGTGGCCTTCATGCCCTGGGAGGGCTACAACTACGAGGACGCCATCGTGGTCAGCGAGCGCCTGGTGCGCGAGGACCTGTTCACCTCGGTGCACATCGAGGAGTACGAGGTGGAGGCCCGCGACACCAAGCTGGGGCCCGAGGACATCACCCGGGACATCCCCAACATCGGTGAGGACGCGCTGCGCGACCTGGACGAACGGGGGATCGTGCGCATCGGCGCCGAGGTGCGCGCCGGCGACATCCTGGTGGGCAAGGTGACACCCAAAGGAGAGACCGAGCTCACCGCTGAGGAGCGGCTGCTGCGGGCCATCTTCGGCGAGAAGGCCCGCGAGGTCCGCGACACGTCCCTGCGGGTGCCCCACGGCGAACGCGGCAAGGTGGTGGCCGTCAAGATGTTCACCCGCGACAAGGGCGACCGCGAGGAGGGCGACGAGCTGCCGCCCGGGGTCAACGCCCTGGTGCGCGTCTACGTGGCCCAGAAGCGCAAGATCGCCGTGGGGGACAAGATGGCCGGCCGCCATGGCAACAAGGGCGTCATCTCGGTCATCCTCCCCGAGGAGGACATGCCCTACCTGCCCGATGGGACGCCGGTAGACATCGTGCTCAACCCCCTGGGCGTGCCCAGCCGGATGAACGTGGGGCAGGTGCTGGAAACCCACCTGGGGTGGGCGGCCGAGAAGCTCAACCTCTGGGTCGAGGCGCCGGTGTTCGACGGCCCGCGGGAGGACGAGATCCGTCGCCTGCTGGAACTGGCGGGCCTGCCCCCGGACGGCAAGATCGTGCTGCGCGACGGTCGGACCGGCGAACCCTTCGATCAGCCCGTCACCTGCGGGTCGATCTACATGATGAAGCTGCTGCACCTGGTCGAGGACAAGATCCACGCCCGCAGCACCGGCCCCTACAGCCTGATCACGCAGCAGCCGCTGGGGGGCAAGGCGCAGTTTGGCGGCCAGCGGTTCGGCGAGATGGAGGTGTGGGCGCTGGAGGCCTACGGGGCGGCCTCGACCCTGCAGGAGCTCCTGACGGTCAAGTCCGACGACGTCGTGGGGCGGGTCAAGACCTACGAGGCCATCGTCAAGGGCGAGAACATCCAGGAGCCGGGCGTGCCCGAGTCCTTCAAGGTGCTCCTGAAGGAGCTCCAGGCGCTGTGTCTGGACGTGAAGGTGCTCAGCGAGGACAAGCGCGAGATCGAGCTCAAGGAGATCGAGGAGGACATCGCGGAGACGGCACGCGCGCTGGGCATCAACCTCGAGGGCGAAGAGGCCCTGGTGGAGGACTACTGACACCCGCGCGGGCCCGATGCGGCCCGGTGGAGGGGCACCAACGATGCAGGACGTCAACAACTTCTCCGCAGTGAAGATCGGCCTGGCGTCGCCGGAGCAGATCCGCGGGTGGTCGCACGGCGAGGTCAAGAAGCCCGAGACGATCAACTACCGGACGCTCAAGCCCGAGCGCGACGGGCTGTTCTGTGAACGTATCTTCGGCCCCACCAAGGACTGGGAGTGCCACTGCGGCAAGTACAAGCGCATCCGGTTCAAGGGGATCGTCTGCGACCGGTGCGGGGTCGAGGTCACCCGCGCCAAGGTCCGGCGCGAGCGGATGGGCCACATCGAGCTGGCCGCGCCGGTCTGCCACATCTGGTACTTGAAGGGCGTGCCCAGCCGCATCGGCCTGCTGCTGGACATGTCGCCGCGGGCCCTGGAACGGGTCGTCTACTTCGCCGCCTACGTGGTGGTGGACCCGGGGACGACCCCGTTGCAGAAGCGGCAGCTGCTGACCGAGAACGAGTACCGCGAGATGCGGGAGAAGTACGGCACGGCGTTCCGCGCCGCCATGGGGGCCGAGGCCATCAAGGAGCTGCTGGAGGAGCTGGACCTCGAGAAGCTGAGCCGCGGCCTGCGGGCCGAGCTGAAGGGTGCCTCGGGCCAGAAGCGCATGAAGATCCTCAAGCGGCTGGAGGTCGTCGAGGCGTTCCGGAAGAGCGGCAACAAGCCCGAGTGGATGATCCTGACGGTCATTCCCGTGATCCCGCCCGACCTGCGGCCCATGGTCCAGCTGGACGGGGGCCGGTTCGCCACCAGCGACCTCAACGACCTCTACCGGCGGGTCATCAACCGCAACAACCGGCTCAAGCGGTTGCTGGACCTCGGTGCGCCCGAGATCATCGTGCGCAACGAGAAGCGCATGCTGCAGGAGGCCGTGGACGCCCTGATCGACAACGGCCGGCGGGGCCGGCCGGTGACGGGCCCCAACAACCGGCCGTTGAAGTCGCTGTCGGACATGCTCAAGGGCAAGCAGGGGCGGTTTCGCCAGAACCTGCTGGGCAAGCGGGTGGACTACTCGGGGCGCTCGGTGATCGTGGTGGGGCCCAAGCTGAAGCTCTACCAGTGCGGGCTGCCCAAGGAGATGGCCCTGGAGCTCTTCAAGCCCTTCGTGATGAAGAAGCTCGTGGACCGCAACCTGGCCCAGAACATCAAGAGCGCCAAGCGCATGGTGGAGCGGGCGCGCCCCGAGGTGTGGGACGTGCTGGAGGAAGTGGTGCGCGAGCACCCGGTGCTGCTCAACCGGGCCCCCACCCTGCACCGGCTGGGGATCCAGGCGTTCGAACCGGTGCTCATCGAGGGCAAGGCGATCCAGGTCCACCCGCTGGTGTGCACGGCGTACAACGCCGACTTCGACGGCGACCAGATGGCGGTGCACGTGCCGCTGTCGGCCGCCGCCCAGGCCGAGGCGCGCCTGCTGATGCTGTCGGCGTACAACATCCTGTCGCCCGCCTACGGCAAGGCCATCACCAGCCCCACACGCGACATCGTGTTCGGCTGCTACTACCTCACCGTGGAGGATCCCGCCGACCGCGACAAGCCCGACAGCCAGCTGAAGGCGTTCTCCTCGCCCAGCGAGGTGATCCTGGCCCTGGAGAGCGGCGCGATCCGGCTGCACTCGCGCATCCGCGTCCGCTACGTCGACCAGGTCATCGTCACCACCGCCGGCCGCGTGATCTTCAACGAGGCCATTCCCGAGGAGCTGCGCTTCATCAACGAGGTGTGCGACCGCAAGGTCCTCTCCCAGATCGTCTCCGAGGCCTACAGCCGGCTGGGGACCACCAAGACCGTGGAGCTGCTGGACGCCCTCAAGGACCTGGGGTTCCGCTACGCGACCCGCAGCGGCTCGGGCATCGCCATTGGCGACATTGTCATCCCCGAGGCCAAGCGGCGCATCCTGGCCGAGGCCGAGAAGCGCATCGACGCCATCGACGCCCAGTACCGGCGGGGCCTGATCACCGACGGCGAGCGCTACCAGCGGGCCATCGACGTCTGGACCAAGGCCACCGAGGAGATCACCCAGGCCATGATGAGCCAGTTCGGCGCGTTCAACCCGCTGTACATGATGGCCCTCTCAGGCGCCCGCGGCAACATCCAGCAGATCCGGCAACTGGCCGGGATGCGGGGCCTCATGACCGACCCCAGCGGGCGGATCATCGAGCTGCCCATCAAGGCCAACTTCCGCGAGGGGTTGACGGTCCTGGAGTACTTCATCTCCACCCACGGCCAGCGCAAGGGGCTGGCCGATACGGCCATCCGGACGTCGGAGTCCGGCTACCTGACCCGACGCCTGGTGGACGTCGCCCAGGACGTCATCGTGCGCGAGTACGACTGCAAGACCACCGAGGGCGTGGTGGTCACCGCCATCAAGGAGGGCAACGAGGTCGTCGTGCCGCTGCGCGACCGCATCGTGGGCCGGTTCCTGGCCGAGGACGCCGCGCCGCCGCGTCGCAGGCCCGTGCTGGAGGCGGGGGCGGAGATCGACGAGGAGGCGGCCGAGCGCATCGAGGAGGCGGGCATCGAGGCGGTGACCGTCCGGTCGGTGCTGACGTGCAAGACGCGCTACGGCGTCTGCGCCAAGTGCTACGGGCGCAACCTGGCCACCGGGAAGCTGGTGGAGATCGGCGAGGCTGTCGGCATCATCGCAGCCCAGTCCATCGGCGAGCCCGGCACGCAGCTAACGATGCGGACGTTCCACACCGGCGGCGTGGCCGGTTTCGACATCACCCAGGGCCTGCCCCGGGTCGAGGAGTTGTTCGAGGCCCGCAAGCCCAAGGGGCAGGCGCTCATCGCCGAGATCAGGGGCACCGTGACGATCCAGGAGGCCCGCGGCACGCGGCGCATCGTCGTGACCGGGAAGAACGACGAGCGCGTCTACACCGTGCCCTTCGGGGTCCGCGTCAAGGTCCAGAGCGGGGACGAGGTGGAGCCGGGCGACCAGCTCACCGAGGGGTCCGTGAACCCCCACGACATCCTGCGGATCAAGGGCGTCCAGGAGCTCCAGGCCTACCTGGTCCAGGAGATCCAGAGCGTCTACCGCTCGCAGGGCGTGGACATCAACGACAAGCACATCGAGATCATCGTGCGCCAGATGCTGCGGCGGGTGAAGGTGGAGGAGGCGGGGGACACCGAGTTCCTGCCCGGGGAGCTGGTTGACAAGTTCGCCTTCGAGGAGGAGAACGCCCGGGTGATCGCGGAGGGCGGCGAGCCCGCCCGGGCCCGGCCCGTGCTGTTGGGCATCACCAAGGCGTCGCTGGCCACCGAGAGCTTCCTGTCGGCTGCGTCGTTCCAGGAGACAGCCCGCGTCCTGACCGACGCGGCCACCCGGGGGAAGGTCGACCCCCTGATCGGGCTGAAGGAGAACGTGATCATCGGCAAGCTGATCCCGGCGGGGACGGGCATGCCCCGCTACCGGCAACTGAAGGTCACCGCCGAACTGTGACCCCCGCCGGGGCCCATCCCGGCCCCGGCGCCCCTCGGGCGGACACCGTCCGCGCCGGCGAGGGGGCATCGGGGCCGGGGTCGTCTTGTCGACCTGCCGGGTTGTGACCCGTCGGCGCGTGGACCGGGGGCGGGCGCTCCGGCGGCTCGTCCTGAGTGATGCTCGCGACCCGTCGGCGCATGGATCGGGGGCGCGCGCGTTGACACCCCCGGGGGCCGATGCTAGAATCGGCTGGCGCGTAGGCACCCGATGACGACCGATGCGCTGGCGCGACTGCGCGCCGCGGCTTCCCGGGTGGTGGGAGCCACCCAGACCGCGAAGGCGGTGACCCGCGGGCTGGCAGCGGAGGTTTTCGTGGCGGCCGACGCCGATCCGCGGGTGGTCGAGCCGGTGGTGCGGGCTGCAGCAGAACGGGGACTCCCCGTGACCAAGGTGGAGTCCATGGCCGTGCTGGGACGGGCCTGCGGCATCGGGGTGGGTGCTGCGGCAGCGGCGGTCCTGGTGGAGGACCGGCGCGCGCCATAGATCCCGCAGGGCGGGATCGCAGTCGGGGCTCGACGGTCGTCGCGCGGTCATCTTCCCCCGAGCCCTTGTATGCTGCACCGCAGGGCCTGGCTGGCCCCGCGTCACCGCGGGGCACTGCGGCCGGGCCTCGTATGGTGCGGCGCCAGGCGAGGCACCACAAGCGACGTCCTGGCGAGACCCCCGGGCCCGCGTCGTGGCGGGGGCCCGGTGGCGTCGCCCTCTCTGCGTGCCCTGCGGGCGGGGGAGGGCACGTGGCATGTGGACGGCAGGACACGGAGGCGGTGAGGATGCCGACGGTCAACCAGCTGGTCCGGCTCGGCCGGCACCGGCTGCGCAGCAAGAGCAAGTCGCCGGCGCTGCAGGGCAGCCCGTTCCGGCGGGGCGTCTGCATTCAGGTGAAGACGACGACGCCCAAGAAGCCCAACTCGGCGCTGCGCAAGATCGCCCGGGTGCGGCTCACCAACGGGATCGAGGTGACCGCGTACATCCCGGGGATCGGGCACAACCTGCAGGAGCACTCCGTCGTGCTGATCCGGGGCGGGCGCGTGAAGGACCTGCCAGGGATCCGGTACCACATCGTCCGGGGCACGCTGGACGCCGCGGGTGTGGCCGGCCGGATGCGGGGACGGTCCAAGTACGGCGCCAAGCGCCCCAAGAAGTGATGGGCGGGGTGCCAGGGGAAGGGAAGGAGACGGGCGATGCCGCGTAAGGGTCCGGTGCGGCCGCGGGAGATCGGGCCAGATCCCGTCTACCACAACGTGATCGTGCACCGGCTGATCAACAAGGTGATGATGCGCGGGAAGAAGAGCCTGGCCGCCCGCCACGTCTACCGGGCGTTCGACATCGTCAAGGAGAAGAGCGGTCAGGACCCGGTCAAGGTCTTCGAGAAGGCCCTGGCCAACGTCTCGCCGTTGCTGGAGGTGCGCCCCCGCCGGGTCGGCGGGGCGACCTACCAGGTGCCCGTGGAGGTGCGGCCGGAGCGGCGGCTGTCGCTGGGCCTGCGGTGGCTGGTGCAGTACGCGCGGGCGCGCCGGGACCGTCGGACGTTCGCCGAGAAGCTGGCAGCCGAGCTCCTGGACGCCTCCGTCGGCCAGGGCGCGGCGGTGAAGAAGCGCGAGGATACCCACAAGATGGCGGAGGCGAACAAGGCGTTCGCGCACTACCGATGGTAACGGCGACGCGCGCGAGGGCTGAGGGCATGCCGGTGGCGACGAGAGACGCGCTGCGGACCATTCGGAACATCGGGATCGTCGCCCACATCGACGCGGGCAAGACGACGACCACCGAGCGCATCCTGTTCTACACCGGTCGTGTCCACCGGATGGGGGAGGTCCACGATG
>CAZGNA010000111.1:0-9072 GCA_964526945.1 uncultured bacterium | reverse complement strand
TTGGGGACCCTTCAAAGGCTCCCCAACGAAAGTACACAGACTACCGTACACTACCAGGCGATGCCGCAACTTGACACGACCGACGCCCCGTGCTACGGTTACCGGGCTTCAGTCACGGACAGCCATGGCATACCGGGGCGGCATCAACGGCTGCCCGGTACGGCGGTACAGGTACCCTGGCATGCCAATTTAGGTACGACGCGCCGTTGGTGGCGCGTGTTGGGGCCGTTAGGCTAGGCACTGACACATCCGCGCCTGTCGGCTGGTGCCGGCAGGCGACGACGAGGAGGGGAACACGATGAAGGTTCTGATTGCACTGCTTGCGACGATCGCGGCGATGGCCGCGGCCGTCCCGGTACTGGCTGGGGAGCCGGAGGGGCAGCTGGCGGAGAAGTTGATGGTCCAGGTCGCACCGCTCTACCAGGGCCCGTTCTCGACGGACACCGCTGCGGCCTACCAGGCACCGGCCACCGACCGGGTCCACGGGTCCACCCTGCAGTGGGACCTGGGCTCGGTGCCGCCTCACACGACGCGGCTGCCCGATCCGCCGGTGCAGTAGGGCCGGCGACCCGTCGGCCGAATGTCGGGCCAGGACCTGCGGCCTGACGAAGCCGGCGCGGCGCATGCGGCCTGCGACGTGCACGCGCCACGGACCGGTGCACGCACGGACTGGCGGGGCGCCCGGCGATGCGATACGCGTCCCGGGCGCCCCCGTCGCCCTCAGGGGACTACCGGCACTGCCAGGAGGCAGCGCCTGGATCAGCGACGTGATGCATGTCCTGGCGGATGCGGCTCAGGGGACTACCGGCACTGCCAGGAGGCAGCGCCGGTGAGGTAGGCGATGCAGTCCTCGTTGCTCAGGGAAGGGATCGCGACGATCAGCCCAACCAGGTCGCCACGCTCGTCGAACACCGGGGCCCCGCTCCAGCCCGGCTGGGGCCTGGCATCGCGCACCTCCACCATGGGAGCCCCGCCCGCGTGGAAGGCAATGCCGACATACCGCACCTGCCAGAAGTAGGGCGGAAGATCGGGGCGGTAGGCCCACCGCGCCGCGTGGACAGCCGATGTGGGCCGCACAGGGGTCACGCCGTCTGGCAGCCTGCCCCAAAGCGTCCACAGCGCATGGTCGGCACCGAGCGCGTACGACGCGCACAGCTGCCGTGCCGGCAGCATATAGCGCGCCACGGACCCGCCGGGGCCCTGTGCCCGCTCGCGGACCGCGGCGCCTTCCAGGTACGCCCACTGCACGACGCCGGTGGAGCCCGGGGCAGGCGACCCGGGGTTGGTGGAGCCGGGGAAATCGGAGGGGTGGGCGTGGGTGACGGCGAGGTGTGGGCCGATGAGGATCCCCCTGGGGCCGACGGTGGGGCCGACGATGCGGATCACGGCCGTGGCCGCAGCCCGCACCGCCGCCGGGACCTCGGGGACGGCGGGGAACGCGCCCGCCGGGACCCGGGTCCCCAGCACAAGTCCCAGGAGGGCCGCAGTCACGATCTCCACGCGCACCGTCACCACTGATCGTCCCCCGGCACCCCGGGCGGCCATTCACGGTCGCCTGGGCTTCTGAGGAGCTCCTTCACCCTCGTCGTCATGGTCGTCGCGGCGTGGTCGCGTCATGCGCCGTGTTCTGCCGGGCACCCCGACGTAAACCCAACGGGCGCGCCGTCCACGCCCACCGCGTCGTTCGCCCCTCCGCCACGCGCGGCCCGGGTCCCGACGCCCGCGAGGGCCGTCAGCGCCGGCCCCGGCGCACGATGCTCCACGTGCCGTTCTGGTACTTGACCAGATCGCCGACGTTCACGGTGAGCCAGAACTCGTAGGGCACGCCGTACTCGATCTGGTTGATCACGATGAGGTACGGCACGAGCTCACTGATGCGCGTGCGCTTCTCGTCGACCCATCCGATGACCTGGGGCTGCCCGTCGCCCGATCCCGCCTCCTCGCGTTCGCCGCACGAGGGGATGATCTGCGCGAGCACCAGCAGGACGACCACCGCCAGGACCTTCATCCGTTCAGCCTCCGCACTGTCGCTCGATGCGCGCCTGCGGGCGCTGGCTTCTATTGAAGCACGGGACGTGCGCGATCGCAATCGCTACGGCGGCGGGCCCGCGGCAGAGCCGACGGGGCCGGGCCTGGGCCTGCGCCGCCTCCTGGTCGCCCGTCTTGCGCTGGGCGCCGGACACGATCGGCGCATGCCCATCCGCACGCGGCCGGCCCTCTGCAGCCTGCCGACCCCGCACCAACACGCCGGCCCCCGGAGCAGGTTCCGCTCCGGGGGCCGGCAGGCGAAGGAGCTGCCGTCCTGGCTTACCAGGAGTAGGACAGCTCGGCGCGGTAGAAGTTGGCGGTCTCCGTCGCGCCCAACGTGGCGCGCGTCCACTGGATGTAGCCCACGGTGGTCGGCGTCAGCCGGTGCGTCAGGCGCACCCACCACTCGGTGAACCCCGTGCCGGGCGCGGGCAGCGTGTTGCCCGTCTCGTACAGGATGAACGCCGAGGTGCGCGGGCTGAAGGTCAGGTTCAGCCGGGCCATCCATCCCTGCATGCTCCAGTCGAACCGCTGGAAGAACAGGGTGGTGGCGTAGCTGTACCGCGGCGCAACGGCCCCCACCGGGAGCGGCCCGTAGCTGTGGTACTCCCAGTCGATGGTGGGGTTCCACTGGGTGATGCCGGCGATCTGGGCCAGGTTGATGTTGCCGCCGACCCGCCAGGCCGTCGCCGCAGGAAACGCCCCAATCCCGCCCGGCTCCAGCCGGAACGTCCACGATGCGTAGTCGCCGTACACCGTGACGCCGGGGAACAGGGTGCCCGAGATGTCGGCGCCCCAGCCGGTACCGCCGAACAAGGAGCCGGGAGCCAGGTACGGGGACGCGCCCTGGCGGTAGTAGGTCCCGCCAAGCGTCCAGCCGGGCAGCAGCGCGCCCGTGGTACCGCGCACCAGCACGAACTGCCGGTCGGGCGTGCCCATCAAGCCCGGCACGTAGATCCCACCCTGCTCGGTGTACCACTGCACGCTCAGACCGATCGGCCCGAGGGTCCAGTCAGACCGCAGCCCGTCGAGGTAGCCGGTGGTCGACGCGACGAACGGCGTGTACACGGGGCCCGACCCGGCACCCACGCTGTTGGCCGGGTCGAACAGCAGCCCCACGCCAAATGGCCCATAGCCGGCGTTGGTGTACGTCTGCCGGCCCACGCGCCAGAGGTTCGCGCCCCACGTGTTGCGGATGTCCAGGTAGAGGGCGTCGAAGGAGACGTTGTTGAAGAACAGGCCGCCGCCAAAGCGCGTGTCGTAGTTGTTCGCGGTCTCGGCGTTGTTGGCGGCCCACAGCCGCACCACGGCCTCGACGTTGGGCGCCACGCGGCCGGTGAACGTCAGCCGCGCCCGCAGGCGCGCATCGGGTGCGCGGAAGGTGCTGCCGCCGCTGGGGGAGCCCACCGGGAAGACGTTGTAGCGGAACCGCATGTCGCCGGTGACGCGGGTGTTGTCGAGCCGTGCCCGCAGGGCTGCCAGCTCTTCCTCGACCGCGGTCACCCGCACGCCCAGGGCGGCGAGTTCCGCCCGGAACTCGGCCACCAGGCGCTGGACCGTGGCGAGCTTGGCGGTCAGCCGCTTGTCGAGCGCGGTGCGCGCCGCCGCCTCGGCCGCCTGCGCCTTCTGGAGCTCGGCGCGGCGCACCAGGTCGGGCGGCAGTGGCGGGATCTTGATGGCCTCGATGCGCGCCAGCAGGCGCGCCACGACCATGGCCATCTCGTAGCGGGTCATGGCGCGGTCGCCCCGGAACGCCCCATCGGGATAGCCCTCGATGAGGCCCTTCGCCGCCAGTTCCGCGATCGCGTCGTAGGCCCAGTGATCGGTGGGCACGTCCGCGAACGGTTGCGCGAAGGCGGGTGCGACCAGCGTGAGCGTCAGTGTCGCTGCGAGTGCCACAGCTAACTGCTTCATCGTTGGTCCGTTCCCCCTTTTCGGGTGGTGTGGGCGTCGCGGGGTACCGGCGTAGGGGGAACGAGTGTGCGTGTTTCCTCTTCCTCCGCAGCCTGGCCCGCTTCGCCCGCGTCCCGCCACCGGCGCGCCCTCCCTGACCGTCACACCCCTCCTTTCCGGGCGGGCGCCGCACGGCCTCTGCGGCCGCGGCGGCGGTGACAGCGCGATGACACTGGCGTGCTCGATATCGATCTGGCCGCCCCGGGTGCGGGAGTCTGCCCGGGGAGAACGCACGGCGTCACGGCGTTGCGCGACGCCATACGTACGATAGCATCCCGCCCCCTCGTGCACAAGGCTCCGGCATCGGGCGGCCTGCACGTCCCAAACCGGATATGCCCATTCGACGGGCAGGGCCAGACTCCTCTTCGCAGCCCGGGCGGGCTGTCCAGGCGCGCTGCCCGGCAGGGCGGCCTGGTCCAGGGCAAGCTGCCCGTTCCAGACCGATCCGGCCGGCGCCCCGGACGCCGGTCGGCCCATGGGCTCCGTCAGCCATCCCCGGCGACGCCGGCGTCGGGGGAGGAATGCCGGCGGCCGTACCGCGTTCCTTGGTGGCGCTGCCTGAAGCCGGCGGCGCCCCGCAGAGCCCAGGGAGGAACGCCCTGCCCGTCCCCGAATACGTCCTCCCCGTGGCGCCGTGCTCCCCCACATCCATATCCGGGGTGATCGTGCGATGACGATCCGCAAGATCTGGCGCGCCGTGGTGCAGGCGATCCCGGTCGTGCTGGCGTCCCCGGCCCTGGTCCTCACGATCCAGGGGTACATGTTCCTGCCGGTCGGCATGTTCGTGGCCATCTACGCGCCGTGGACGCCCTTCGTGTGGTTTCCGCAGACACGGTGGCTGGTCACCCATACGATCTGGATGCCCCGGGAGACGCGGGTGCTGCTCTTCTACGCGGGGCTGGCGTTGATCGGGGTGGGGCTCGTGGTCTTCCTGGGGTCGTACATCTACTTCTACAGTGTCCGGGCGCGCACGGGGCTGGTGACGTCGGGACCGTACGCCGTGGTCCGCCATCCGCAGTACCTGGGGATCTTCCTGGGACTGGCCGGCTTCTCGCTGGTGGGGGTGCGGCCGATCTCGGTCATCGCGTTCCTGACCGCCCTGTGCACCTACCTCGCGCTGATGATCCACGAGGAGAGCGAGAACGAGCGTCGCTTCGGCGCAGCCTACCGGGCCTACCGGGAGCGGGTGCCGTTCCTGATCCCATTGGTGCCCCGGGCGGTGACCAGGCCGCTCGCACCCCTGTTCGCGATGCCGCGGTCGGCCCAGTACGCGGGCCTGGCGGTGCTCTACGTGGCGCTGGTCGCCGGCGCGGTGGCCTGGCTGCGCGACCGGGCATTTCCAACGTAGGAGCACGGGCCGTACACCGAACCCCTTGACGGAGGACAGCGCAGGCGTCGCCCATCGGTGGGGCACCTGGCGCACCAGCGCTTCTAGTGTCCCCAGCTGGCGGAGGACAGCGCAGGCGTCGCCCATCGGCGGGGGCACCTCGCGCAGCACCGCCTCCAGGGTCCTTCGCTGGCAGAGGACAGCACAGGCGTCGCCCACCGGCACCGGCCGACCAACCGGTCAGAGCACTGCCTCCACGGGCACGACCAGGTCGGGCAGGGCCTCGGGAGCCAGCCGGTCGCCTGGGCGGTGGCGCGCCACCTCGCGGTAGCCGTCGGGGGCAGGTGCGCGGTACCGCTCGACCACCTGCGCCTGGAGATCGACGATCCACACCTCGGGTACGCCGGCGCGCGCGTACAGCGGGAGCTTGACCCCACGGTCGTAGCGGCCGGTCGCATCGGCCACTTCGATGAGCAGCAGCACGTCTGACGGCTCCGGGTGGCGCGCGGCATAGGAGCGCGGGCGCAGCACGGTCAGGTCGGGCTGGGGCTCGGAGTACCGGTCCAGGCGCACCGGGTTCTGGACACTCACCAGCGCCCGATCACCGACGGCTCTCGCGAAGAGCATGGTCAGTCGCGTGACGACGTCCGCGTGGCGACTGCCGATGGGCGTCATCTCGACGATCTCGCCCTCGATCAGCTCCACCCGGTCGTCTTCCGACAGGATGCCGGCCAGCGCCATGCGCTCGTACTCGTCGACCGTGAAGCGGCGCCTCTTCACCTGCACCGACATCTGGGCCTTCCCCCTTTCATCCATCGGCATGCGCGGTCACTGCGTGCAGGTGGTGCCGGGCACGCCCCGCGCCCGACCGTGACACCCCGGGGTGCGACGCCGCGCGGTGCGCCCCGCCGTCGCCTTGCTGCTCGAGTCGCGTGCCCGTGACACCGGGCCCCGTGGCCCCCTCCGACTCAGCGCGCGGGCGGCCGGCTGAAGGCGTAGAGGTGCTCGTCGTTGTTGATCAGTACCTCCACCAGCCCGTCGCCGTCGATGTCTTCGGCCGTGATCCCCATGTAGGCCATGCGGCCGCCGGGCTGCTGCTCCCACTTGGGCGCGCCGGTGCGGCCGGCGAGCAGGTAGACCGCCCCGCTGTGGCTGCCCGCGAAGACCTCGAGCTGGCCGTCGCGGTCGAAGTCGGCCACGATCACCGAGCCGCTGATGTGTCCCCGCCGCTGGAACTGCCAGACGACGCGGCCCGCGGGCGACAGCGCGACCACCCACCCGTTCTGGACGCCGAAGACGATCTCTTTGGTCCCATCGCGATCGAGGTCGGCGATGGCCAGACCGTTGTACGCGGTCACGGGCCCGGGCGTGCGATACGTCCAGCGCAGCCGGCCCTGCGGCGTCAGCGAGTGCACCGCGCCGTTCCAGTCGGCCGCGTAGATCTCGACCTCGCCGTTGCCGTCGGCGTCGTCGACGGAGACGCCGTAGATCGAGCCGCCGGTATTGTAGACCCACCGGAGGCGGCCCTCGCCGTCGAGGGCGTAGATCTGGCCGTTGCCGTGGTTGCCGATGACGATCTCGCGCCTGCCATCGCGGTCGAGGTCGACCACCGCCGCGGCGTTCATGTCGGCGCTGCCGCCCGTGGGAAAGGTCCACCGCGGCCGGCCGGTGGCGGCGTCGAGCGCGTAGACGGTGCCCTGGGTGTCGGCGAAGATCACGGTGTACCTGCCGGTACCCTCGAGGTCGGCGACGGCCGGGCTGGCGTAACTCGTGTAGGCCCGTACCGGGAAGGTCCAGACGACCTGCCCGCGGCTGTTGAGGCGGAAGAACGTCGAGTTGCCGCCCGCCTGGTAGGGTGCGAAGAAGACCTCGGGCCGCCGGTCGCCGTCGACGTCGAGCACCGCCGGCTGCATCAGGATGAGCCCGCGGATGTCGTAGACGGAGAAGTCCCACCGGCGGCGTGGAAACGGCGGCTCGAGCACGACGATGCGCACCCCCTCGCCGTAGACGAGCTCGACCCGGCCGTCGCCGTCGAGGTCCGCCGCCGCGGGCGGCGAGACCGATGCCGGCGAGGCCGTGGTCTCGAAGGGCAACCGCCACGCCACGTGGGGCGCGGTGAGCCCGCCCGGTTTGGGCGTGAAGTTCAGCCGCTGGAGGTTCCCGCCGCCCAGCCACCAGAGCGCCACCGCGGGCGCCGGCGCCTGGGCCCCCGCCTGCGTGACGACAAGGACACACCCCACGACGACGAGGAGGAGCACGGCAAGACGTCGCAGCGCAAGGTCGACAACGCGTGCACGGTCGGTCATCCTGTCCCCTCTCCACGAGCCTGTCGGCCGGATCGCTGTCACACAGAGCCCCACCCAGTGTAGCGCACCCGCGACGGCCCTCCTACCCGCTCGCCGGCACACGCAGACTGCCCGCACGGGCACGCGCCGGTGCCGCGCCGCGGGCTCAACACCTTCACACCGGTCCGGGCACACGGAGACTACCGTCCGGGCACACGGAGACTACCGGCATGCGCAGATGGGCACGGCACGATCTGCCGCCAGGATACGCATACGGTCTCCGGGGCTGGCGACTCGCCAGCGCGACGGTATCCCTGCCACCCTGACGGCATGTGCCGGCGTGTGCGATTCGCCTCCGCAGCCCAACTGCAGCCTACGGTCGTCCATCTCCGCGCGCGGCGCCCGGGACCTGCGCCAGCGCCGCTTCAGCCAGCAGGACGGCGACGTAGTCGTCGTAGGGCTCGGATGGGGTCTGGAGGCTGCGGGGGAGCAGCCGGCGCCAGCCGCGCGGCGGGTGCTCGTCGAAGTAGCGAGCGCGCGCACGCAGCGTCGTGCCGGCCTCGTCGACGAGGCGGTGGGGCACCCGCAGCACGCCCGCGAGGGCGCGGACGACCTCGGCCGCCCCGGTGCGGTCGCCGACGACCACCTCGGTGACCGCATGGCGGTCGATCCAGTCACGCACGAGGGCGACCAGGTCGCCCGTGGCCACCACGGCCCTGGCCAGCACGCGGCCGGGGGCGCAGACGGCCACGCCGCACTTCTGGCGGCCAGGGTCGATGGCCAGCACCACGCGCGCGGCAGCCTCAGGCGTCGCAGGCCGTCCGTCCATGGCGGCGGACGCACCGGGCAGGCGGTCCGGACGTGCGTAACGCGCGGCCGAGGCTCACGAGCCGACGAACAGCACCCAGACCAGCACGACGCTGTCGATCGCCACGCCGTCGCGGCGCGCGGGCAGGAACCGCCAGGCGCGGGCCGCGGCGAGCGCCGCGGCGTCCAGGTCCGCGCGGCCCGACGATGCCGCGATGGTGACGGCGCCGACGGTGCCGTCGGCCCGCACGACGAGCCGCAGCCGCACGCGCGCATCGGCGGCCTCGGTGCGCGCCGCGGCGACGACGCCGGGGGGATCGACGACGATGCGGTAGGGCCCGGGATGGCGCGGGGGCGCAAGGTCGACCGGCACGGGCGGCGTCACCACGGGGGCACGCGGCACGCCGGCAGCCGGCATAGACGCCTGGGCGGGCTCCGGCGCACGACCGGCGGCCTGCCCCTCTGACGGTGATGCGTGGGCGGACGTCGGCGGTGGGCTGCCAGCCGGTATTGCAACGTCGCCACCTGAGGTAGGCCCGGCACCCGCAGCAGACCCGGCACCCGACACAGAGCCGGCACCCGACACAGAGCCGGCACCCGATGCAGGCTCGGTACCCAGGCCAGGCCCGCCAGCGCCAGGCCCCGCACCGGCAGCAGCCCCGGCACCCGTTG
>CAZGNA010000110.1:0-9288 GCA_964526945.1 uncultured bacterium | reverse complement strand
GGGACCCTTCAAAGGGTCCCCAACGAAAGTACACAGACTACCGTACACTACCCGAGCGACACCTCCGCTTGCATTTCGATACATAACTCTGTATACTTATTCAGTCGTGACGCTGCGGGTAAGCATCATCGGGGCCTCGGGCTACGGCGGCGGCGAGCTGGTGCGGCTGCTGTGGGGTCATCCCCACGTCCAGCTGGCGCACCTGACCGCCGAGAGCCGCGCCGCCGAAGCCTACGGCGACGTCTTCCCCAACCTGCGCGACGTGGTGCTGCACACCACCGAGGAGGCGGATCTGCCCCGCATCGCGGCCGACTCCGACGTGGTGTTCTTCGCCCTGCCCAACGGGCTGCCGATGCAGATGGCCCCCCAGCTGGGCGACCGGGTGAAGATCATCGACCTGGGCGCCGACTTCCGGTTCCGCGATCCGGCCACGTACCAGCGGTGGTACAAGGCCCCCCACGCCTGCCCGGCGTTGCTGGCCGAAGCGGTCTACGGACAGCCCGAACTGCACCGGGACCGGCTGCGCACGGCGCGCGTGGTGGGCAACCCGGGCTGCTACCCCACGGCCGCGTTGCTGGCCATGGCGCCGTTCCTGCAGGCCGGGGTGGTCGACACCACCGGCATCGTGGTGGATGCCAAGTCGGGGGTCTCGGGCGCCGGCCGCGGGGTCTCCCTGGGCGTCCACTTCTCCGAGGTGAACGAGAACGTGAAGCCCTACAACGTGGCGGCCCACCGCCACCAGCCCGAGATCGCCCAGGAGATCGCGTCCCTCACCGGTCAACCCGCGACGGTGACGTTCGTGCCCCACCTGATCCCCATGACGCGGGGCATCCTGGCAACGGTCTACCTGCGGCTGCGCCAGCGGCTGACCACCCAGGAGGCCGAGGGCCTCCTCCAGGAGGCCTACGCCCGCGAGCCCTTCGTGCGGGTGCTGGTCGGTGCGCTGCCGCAGACCAAGGCCACCTACGGGTCCAACTACTGCGACGTGGCGGTGCGGATCGACCAGGAGGGAGGCTGGGTGATCGCCATGGCGGCCATCGACAACCTCGTGAAGGGCGCGGCCGGTCAGGCCATCCAGAACATGAACATCATGTGCGGCCTGCCCGAAGACGCGGGCCTGCGCGTGCTGCCCCTCTACCCGTGACGGTGCCATGACGAAAACGCCCGCACCCGACCGTGAGCCGTCGATCGTGCTGCAGGACGGCACCGTCACCACGCCGCGGGGCTTCCGGGCCGCGGGGATCCACTGCGGGATCAAGCCCGACCGGCCGGACCTCGCGTTGGTCGCCGCGGAGGCGCCCGCGGCCGCCGCGGGCGTGTTCACCACGAACCGGATGCGGTCGGCGCCCGTGCAGCTGAGCGAGGCGCGGCTGCGCGCGGGGCGCGCCCAGGCGGTGGTGATCAACAGCGGCAACGCCAACGCGTGCACCGGCGCCCGCGGCGTCGCCGACGCGCAGGCCATGGCCGCGGCCGCCGCGGCGGCGCTGGGTATCCCCGACGAGCTGGTGCTGGTGGCGAGCACCGGCGTGATCGGCCGCCCGCTCCCCATCGACACCATCACGGCGGCGATGCCCCGCCTGGTCGCAGCCCTGGGCTCCGATGGCCTGGCTGCGGCCCGGGCGATCATGACCACCGACGCCTTCCCGAAGACCGCCGCCGCGACGGTGGCGCTGGGCGACGGGACCGCCGCCATCGGGGGCATCGCCAAGGGCGCGGGGATGATCCATCCACACATGGCCACGATGATCGCGGTGTTGACCACCGACGCGGCCGTCGCCCCCCCGCTGCTGCGCCGCGCCCTGCAGGACGCGGTCGACCGGACCTTCAACTGCATCAGCGTCGACGGCGACACCAGCACCTCGGACAGCGTCTTCCTCCTGGCCAGCGGTGCGGCCGGCACGCGGCCGATCGACGCCGTCGACGAGCGGTACGCGGCCTTCGTGGCCGGCCTGACCGCCGTGACCGGGCGCCTGGCGCGGCTCATCGTGCAGGACGGCGAAGGAACGACGCGGGTCATCGAGATCCGCGTGCGGGGCGCCCGGTCGGACGCCGACGCCCGGCGCGTGGGCCAAACGGTGATGACGTCGCTGCTGGTGAAGACCGCGTTCCACGGGGCGGAGCTGAACTGGGGACGGCTGGCCGCCGCGGTGGGCCGCAGCGGGGCCGAGGTCGATCCCGACCGGCTGGCGATCGCCCTCGGCGACGTGTGGGTGGCCGAAGGCGGTGTGGGCGTCCCCGAGCGCTACGACGCTGCGGCCCCGCTGCTGCGCGCGTCCGAGGTGACCGTGACCCTCGACCTGGGTCTGGGCGCGGGCACGTTCGTGGGCTGGACCAGCGACCTGGGCGAGACCTACGTGAAGATCAACAGCGGGTACCTCACGTGACGCTCGTCGACCTGGCCACCGAGGCGCGGTTGATCGCCGCCGGCGTACGCTACGCCGCCGCCTGGCGCGGCAAGACCGTCGTGGTCAAGTACGGCGGCAGCGTGCTGGAGGCCGGCACCGCCGGCACCGTCATCAAGGACCTGGTGCTGCTCAAGGCCGCCGGCGTGCACCCGGTGCTGGTGCACGGGGGCGGCGCCGAGATCACCCGGATGCTGGAGCGAGTCGGCAAGCCCACGCGGTTCATCGACGGCCTGCGGGTCACCGACGAGGAGACCATGGAGATCGTCGAGATGGTGCTGGCGGGCCGCGCCAACAAGGCCCTGGTGACGATGGTCGGCCAGGCCGGCGGCAGCGCCGTGGGGCTCTCGGGCAAGGACGCGGGCCTGCTCCAGGCACGACGCCAGGAGCGTCCGGCGGGCCTGGGCCTCGTGGGCGAGGTCGTGGAGGTCCGCGGCGAGCTCCTGCGCATCCTCAACGAGGCCGGCTACATCCCCGTGGTCGCCTCGATCGGCGTGGGGCCGGCCGGCGAGAGCCTCAACCTCAACGCCGACCACGCCGCTGCGGCGCTGGCGGTGGCCCTGGGGGCCAGCAAGCTCATCCTCCTGACCGACGTGCCCGGCGTGATGCGCACACGGGACGGCGCACCCGCGCCGATCTCGAGCCTGACGGCCGCCGAGGCCAGGGCCCTGGTGGCCGACGGCACCGTCTCGCGCGGCATGATCCCCAAGGTCGAGGCCTGCCTGCTGGCCCTGGAGCGGGGCGTGCCCAGCGCGCACATCATCGGCACCGAGGCGCCGCACGCGCTGCTGCTGGAGCTGTTCACCGAGGAAGGCGTCGGGACCATGATCACCGGAGGCGGACGATGACGACCGACGAGGTGCTGGAGCTGTCGCGCCGCTACCTGCTGCCCACCTACCGGCGGGCGCCCGTGGCGTTCGCGTCAGGACAGGGCGTGTGGCTGGAGGACCTGGAGGGGCGGCGCTACCTGGACTTCGTCGGCGGGATCGCCGTCTCGGCGCTCGGGCACAACCACCCGGCGCTGGTGGCCGCGCTGTGCGCCCAGGCCGCGCGCGTGATCCACGTGTCCAACCTGTTCCACATCGCCGAGCAGGCCCGGCTGGCCCAGTGGCTGGTGGAGCACTCGTGCGCCGACCGCGCCTGGTTCTGCAACAGCGGCGCCGAGGCCAACGAGGCGGCCATCAAGCTGGCGCGGAAGTGGGGTCGGCAGGACGGGCGGGGACGCTACGAGATCATCGTCGCCCAGCAGTCGTTCCATGGCCGGACGATGGGGACGCTGGCGGCCACGATGCAGCCCAAGTACCAGGAGCCGTTCGTGCCGTTGCTGCCGGGGTTCGTCGCGGTGCCGTTCAACGACCCCGACGCGTTGCCCGCCGCCACGACCGAGCGCACCGTGGCCGTGATGCTGGAGCCGGTGCAGGGCGAGAGCGGCGTGATCCCGGCCGCCCCCGGCTACCTGCAGGCGGTGCGCGAATGGTGCACCGCCAACGACCTGCTGCTCATCCTCGACGAGGTGCAGACCGGGATGGGCCGCACGGGGACGCTGTTCGCCTACGAGCAGTACGGCATCGAGCCCGACGTGCTCACCCTGGCCAAGGGGTTGGGCGGCGGCGTACCGATCGGCGCGCTGCTCGTCAAGGAGCGGTACGCCGCCCTGGGGCCGGGCGACCACGGCAGCACGTTCGGCGGGAACCCGCTGGCGTGCGCGGCGGCCCTGGCGGTGGCCCAGACGATCGTGGCCGACGGGCTGCCGGCGCGCGCGGCGGCCATGGGCCGCTACTTCGCCGCGGGGTTGCAGCGGCTGGTCGACCGCGGGCTGGCCCGCGCGGTGCGCGGCCGGGGACTGCTGCTGGCCCTCGACCTCGCCGTCGAGGCCGGGCCGGTCGTCGACGCGTGTCGCGCGGCGGGCCTGCTGGTGAACGCGGTGCAGGCGAAGACGCTGCGGCTCGCGCCGCCGTTGATCGTGGGCGAGGAGGAGATCGACCAGGCGCTGGCGATCCTGGAGCGGGTCCTCGCGGAGGTCGCCACGGCCCCGGGACCGGTCGCGACGAGCTAGGCGGCGCGCAGGAGCGGGGGTGCCCCGGCACGGGGAGCACACTCGGCGCGGGACGCCGGCAACGGCAGACAGGGAAGGAGCGGGCACATGGCACAGGTGCGGAAGGTGGCGCTGGCGTACTCGGGCGGGCTCGACACCTCGGTGGCGATCCCGTGGCTGCGCGAGACCTACGGCTGTGACGTCGTCGCGGTCATCGTCGACGTGGGCCAGGGAGAGGACCTGGACGCGATCCGCGCCAAGGCGCTGGCATCGGGGGCGACGGCGGCCCACGTGGTCGACGTGCGCCGCGTGTTCGTCACCGACTACATCGTGCCCATGGTGCAGGCGGGTGCAGCCTACGAGGGCCGTTACCTGCTGGGCACCGCGCTGGCCCGGCCGCTGATCGCCAAGACGCAGGTGGAGGTGGCGCTGGCCGAAGGGTGCGACGCCCTGGCCCACGGCGCCACCGGCAAGGGCAACGACCAGGTGCGCTTCGAGCTCGCCTACCAGGCCCTGGCGCCCGAGCTCAAGGTCATCGCGCCCTGGCGGGAGTGGCCGATCCGCTCGCGCGAGCAGGCGATCGCCTACGCCGAGCGGTGGGGCATCCCGGTCCCGGCCAGCCGCGCCAGGCCCTACAGCGTGGACCGCAACCTGTGGCACTGCAGCAGCGAGGCAGGCGTCCTGGAAGACACCTGGGCCGAGCCGCCGGCGGACGTCTATCAGTACACGGCCGACCCGCGCACGGCGCCCGACGAGCCCGAGGACGTCGAGATCGACTTCGAGGAAGGCCGGCCGGTGGGGCTGAACGGAAGCCCCGTCGACCCGCTGGAGCTGATGGAGCGCCTGAACGCCCTGGGGAGCCGGCACGGGGTGGGACGGGTGGATATGGTCGAGAACCGGCTGGTGGGCATGAAGTCGCGCGGGGTGTACGAGACCCCCGGCGGGACGGTGCTGGTGACGGCCCACCGCGACCTGGAGACGATCACGCTCGAGCGCGAGTGCGCCCACGTGAAGATGGCGCTCGCCCACCGCTACGCGGAGCTCATCTACTACGGGCAGTGGTTCTCGCCGCTGCGCCAGGCCCTGGACGCCTTCGTGGCCGCCACCCAGCGCACCGTGACCGGCACTGTGCGCGTCCGGCTCTACCGGGGCTCGGCGGCGCCGGTGGGCCGCCGCTCGCCGGTCTCGCTGTACAGCCCGGCGCTGGCCACGTTCGAGGCCGACGACGTGTACGACCACCGGGACGCGGGCGGGTTCATTCGCCTGTTCGGCCTGCCCACCCGGGTCTTTGCCCAGGTGCATCCGCAGCTGATGCGGGCGCTGCATGCACGGGTGCGCTGACCTGCCGGCGCTCCTCGTCGGGTGCACCAGGAGGTGCACCAGGCGCCGACGCACTGCCATGGGGCATGACCACGCCCACCACTGACCCTGCTGGCGGCTACCGCATGTGGGGGGGACGGTTCCGCGCCGCCCCCGACCCGCGGGCGCTGGAGCTGCTGGGGTCGCTGTCCGTCGACCGGTGGTTGCTGCGCTGGGATCTGCTGGGGAGCCTGGCGCACGTGCTCAGCCTTGCCGAGGCGGGTGTCGTTCCCCATGGGGTGCGTCAGGCGCTGGCCCGCGGCCTGCAGGAGATGCTGGGCGAGGCGGATGCCGGCCGCCTGATCCCCGCAGGGAGCTACGAGGACGTCCACTCGTTCATCGAGGGGACGCTGGCGGCGCGGCTGGGCGAGGTGGCGGGGTGGCTGCACACCGGCCGCAGCCGCAACGACCAGGTGGTGACGGCGTTCCGCCTGGCCCTCAAGCACGAGGTGCGCCAGCTGCTGGAGGCGCTGTGCGGGTTGCTGGAGGTCCTGCTGCGCCGCGCGCGCGAGGTCCAGGACGTCATCGTGCCCGGCTACACCCACCTGCAGCGGGCGCAGCCCGTGCTCCTCGCGCACGCCTGGCTCGCCTACTTCTGGATGCTCCACCGTGACGCCGGGCGGCTGCGCGATGCGTACCGCCGGCTGGACGTCCTGCCGCTGGGGTCCGGAGCGATCGCCGGATCGGGCTTCCCGGTGGATCGCGCGCGCCAGGCGGCGTTGCTGGGGTTTGCCGAGGTGTCCGAGAACAGCATCGATGCGACCGGCGACCGCGACTTCGCCTTCGAGGTGCTGGCGGCCGCCGCGATGCTGGGGCTGCACCTGTCGCGGTGGGCCGAAGACCTGGTGCTGTGGACCTCGCAGGAGTTCGGGTTCGTCCGGTTGCCGCAGGCCCTGATGACCGGCAGCAGCCTGATGCCGCAGAAGCAGAACCCCGACCTGCTGGAGATCGCGCGTGCCCAGGCCGGTGTCGCGTTGGGGGCGCTGGTGACGTTGGGCACGGTGCTCAAGGGCCTGCCTGCCGGGTACAGTCGCGACCTGCAGGAGGACAAGGCTGCCACGGCCACCGGGATGCGGGCGGCGCGCACCGCGGTGGAGGCGCTGGCGCTGGTGGTCGACGGCCTGGAGGTGCAGCGCGACCGGGCGACCGCGGCGCTGCGCGGGGGCTTCCTCACCGCCACCGAGGTGGCGGACTACCTGGTGCGGCGGGGCGTGCCGTTCCGCGAGGCCCATCACCTGGCGGGTCGGGTGGTGCTGGCTGCGGAGGAGCGGGGCCGCGAGCTCTGGGAACTGCCGCTGGCCGTCTATCGGGAGATCAGCCCGCGGTTCGAGGCCGACGTGCTGGAAGCCGTCACGGTCGGGGGAGCGGTTGCGGCCAAGGCGGTCAGGGGCGGCACGGCGCCAGAGCAGGTCGCGGCGGCGCTGGAGGCCGCGCAGGCGGCGCTGGTGGTCGAGCGGGCCTGGGTGGAGCAGGCCGCCGCCCTCCAGCGGGAGGCCGAGGCGCGGTTGCTGGCGGCTGCGGCGACGTGAGCCACAGCCGGGCGGCCCGCACCCCGCAGGTCGCCGGGCCGCAGGCGCCGCAGGACGTGGAGGCGGGCACCGAGGTGCGCACGGTGCACCAGCGGCTGCAGCGCATTCTCGAGATCGTGGCCCGGACGCCCATCGCCACCCAGCAGGAGCTGGTCCGGGCGCTGCGGGCACGGGGCATCCGCGTCACCCAGGCCACCGTGTCCCGCGACATCAAGCGGCTGGGTCTGGTGAAGGTGCCCACCGGCGCGGGCACCTACCGGTACGCAGCCCCCGCACAGGTGCAGCCAACCGGCGAAGAGGTGCGCCGCCGGCTCCAGCGGGCCTTCGCCGACTACGTCACGGCGGTGGAGGAGGGTAGCGGGCTGGTGCTGGTCAAGACCGCCGACGGCAGTGCCGGTCCGGTGGCAGAAGCGATCGACGACGCCGGCTGGCCCGACGTCGCGGGCACGGTCGCCGGGGACAACACGATCATCGTCGTGCCCCGCCGTGCCCGCGACCGGCCGGCCATCGTGCGGAGGCTGCGCAGCCTGCTCTGACCGCCGCCTCCCGGGGCCCGGCGACGGTGGGGCCCGGAGGATGCGCTCTCCCCCTGCCGAAGGGTGGGTATGAGGGGAGGAGGGGGAGGAGACCGGGTGAGCGAGCCCGCGCCCCACCAGGCGACCATTCGGTTACCGTCCGGACCGGCGGCCGTGGCCGTCCTCGGCCAGCAGGACCTGGTGCTGGCCATGGTCGAGGAAGAGGTCGGGGCTACCGTCCGCGTCCGCGGGGACACGCTGGTCATCCGCGGGACCGCGGAGCAGGTCGACCGGGCCACGCGGGTGTTCGAAGAGTTGCTCGAGCTGGCCGGCACGGGCCAGACCCTGGCGCCAGCGGATCTGCGGCGGCTGCTGCGCGCCGCCGCGCCTCCCGGCGCGGTGCGCGCGGCCGGCGAGGTGCTGCTCCAGACTCCCAGCGGCAAGGTGATCGCGCCCCGGACACCCGGCCAGGCCGCCTACGTCCAGGCGATCCGCGCCCACGATCTGACCTTCGCCATCGGCCCGGCCGGGACCGGCAAGACGTACCTGGCGGTGGCGATGGCGGTGGTGGCGCTCCGGACCCGCGCCGTCCAGCGCATCGTGCTCACGCGGCCGGCCGTCGAGGCGGGCGAGCGCCTGGGGTTCCTGCCCGGCGACATCGCGGCCAAAGTGGATCCGTACCTGCGCCCGCTGTACGACGCCCTCTACGAGATGCTGGGCCCCGAACGGTTCACGCGCCTGTCCGAGCGGGGGGTCATCGAGGTCGTGCCGCTGGCGTTCATGCGCGGGCGGACCCTGAACGACGCCTTCATCATCCTCGACGAGGCGCAGAACACGACCCACGAGCAGATGAAGATGTTCCTGACGCGCATGGGGTTCGGGTCACGGGCCGTCGTCACCGGCGACATCACGCAGATCGACCTGCCGCGCGACCGGGTCTCGGGACTGGTCGAGGCCCGCGAGATCTTCCGCGGCGTGGCGGGCATCGCCTTCGTGGAGCTGCGCGAGGGAGACGTCGTGCGCCACGACCTGGTGCAGACGATCGTGCGCGCCTACGAGCGCTACGAGGCGGCCCGGGGCGGGAGCCCCGCGTGATGGCCCGGGGCGGTCCCCGCGGCCCGGCGGTCCCGGGACGGCTGGCATGGGCCCGTCGGGGAGCCATCGCCGTCTGCACGCTGCTGGCGCTGGTGGCGATCATCGGTGTGGACTACCTGCCGCCCAGGGTGGACCTGCAGCCAGGACGCCCAAGCCCCCGCGACATCCGGGCACCGCGCACCGTCGAGTTCGAAGATCCCGTCCGGACCGAGGCGCTGCGGGCCGAGGCGATGCGCGCGGTGGCGCCGGTCCTGCGGCACGCGCCGGCCGAGGTGGCTGCGGCACGCCAGGCCGTGATCGCGGCGTTTGCGGCCGTCCGCGAGGTCCGCACCCGCAGCCGCCTGGCGTCGGTG
>CAZGNA010000109.1:0-9400 GCA_964526945.1 uncultured bacterium | reverse complement strand
AGACGTCTGACCACCGCGCCGATTCGAATATGCCTGAAATTCAACGGAGTTTAAAGAGGACCTCCCGTCACCGGCGGTGCCGGCGGCTGCAGCGGTCGATCGTCGCTCCTGGCCGCCCGTGCGGCCCGGCCCACGACGCGATCCACCAGCCCCGGAGCCAGCAGGTTGATCGCGATCATCGCCCGGTAGACGCCCGGCAGCACGCGCCGCGGCCGCGGCCGGTCGGCCAGGGCCACGATGGCGGCGGCGACACGGTCGGCGTCGGTGCGCAGCCAGCGCAGCTGCCGCCATCGTCCCCGCACGGCGCGCAGGCCCCGGCCGGCAGCGCCATGCGCCCCGAACTCCGTCCCCTCCACCGGCCCCGGCGCGATCACGCAGACGTGCACACCCTGCGGCCCCACCTCCCGGCGCAGCGCCTCGCTGAACCCGTCGAGGCCGAACTTCGCGGCGTTGTAGATCGACATGGTGGGCGTGGCGATGCGGCCCGCCACCGACCCGACGTTGACGATCACGCCCCGCCGCTGCGCCAGCATCGCCGGGAGGACTGCGCGGGCCAGCAGGATCGGTGCCAGCAGGTTCACCTGGAGCTGGGCCTCGATCTCGGCGACGGACAGGCGCTCCAGCCAGTCGTAGCGGCCCAGGCCGGCGTTGTTCACCAGCACGTCGATGCGGCCGTAGCGCTCCAGCGGGGCACGGGCGACGCGCGCGACGTGGTCGGGGCGCGTGAGGTCTGCAGGGACCACCAGCGCGTCGGGAAGGGCGGCGGCCAGCTGCCGCAGCCGGTCGACACGCCGCGCCACCAGCACCACGCGGTCTCCGGCGCGGCCGAACGCTCGGGCCGTGGCCTCCCCGATACCGCTGGACGCGCCCGTCACGATCACCACCCGCCCGCTCATGGCTGGCTCCTCTCCACAATGCTCCCGTGCCGCACCCGCTCGGCGTCACCATGTGGGCGCGCCCGGCGCAGATGCGGCTGGTGTCCCTGGGCCGCACCCGCTCGGCGCCGCCTGCGGCGTATGGCGCAAGGCGGCGGCGAGGGCGCCTCCATGTGGCCCCTGTGCCGCCCGGCGTCGCAGGCGCCGGGACCTGCCGCGCTGGATGGCACGCGCCCCTGGACACCGCCTGTTCGCGGGGGCCGGGGCCCACCCCTGTGGGGAGACCGCGGCACGCGGGGGCAGGACCCCGCAGGCGGCTGCAGAACACCAGCCCGCGATTCGATCGCTGCCGGCGGTCTGCGCCACCCTGACCGATGCGGGCGGCGCGCACGTCCGGAAGCGCCCGGCCTGCGGCAGGACGCTGACCCCATCGGGCAGCGATTGCGAAGGGGAGGTCCCATGGCGGACGTCGTGCACCTGTCCAAGATCCGCGTCTACCAGGAGCAGCGGCCCAAGCGCCGCGCCTACATCGCCGACTTCCCCACGCCGATCTACTTCGGCGTGCACGCCGGCGTCGCGGCCTTCTACAAGATGACGCCCGACGAGCCGCTGCCGTCCACGCTTGACTACCTGGTGGCGGCGGCCGCCGGCTGACTCACGGGGACCCTGGCCGGCGCGCTGGAGGCGCGTGGGATCCCCAGCTACCCCGACCGCCTGTGGGCCGAGGCCGAGGGCACCGTGGCGGCCCCCGAGGGCGTCATGAAGGTCACGCACATCAAGGTGACCTACCACCTGACGATCCCCGCGGGCAAGCGGCCGGAGGCCGAGCGCGCGCTGGCGGTCTTCGAGACGGGCTGCCCGGTGGCCCAGACGTTGAAGGGCTGCGTGACGCTCGAGCACCATGCCGTCATCGACGAGGAGCCGGCGTAGCGCCCGGCGCCGCGGGGCACACGCGCCGCGACGGGTGTGCCACGGGCCCCCTACGGTGTACGGCCCGCATCGAGCGTCCCCGCATCCGCCGGCGACGCGCGTCCCGGTGTGGCCGGGCCTGCGCCCCGTGTGGGGCCGCCATGCGACCATCCGACCCTGACGCGCAGCGCCTCGCAGCCGGCCGGGGGCAGCCGGCCATGGGCGCAGCGGCCGCCATCGCCTTCCGCGCGGTCAGCAAGCGCTTCACGACGCCGGACGGTCACAGCTACCCGGCCATCGAGGACGTCAGCGTGGCGATCCACCGCGGCGAGTTCGTCTCGATCGTGGGCCCCACCGGCTGCGGGAAGAGCACGCTCCTCAACCTGGCCGCGGGGCTGCTGGCCCCCGACCGCGGCACGGTGGAGGTGTTCGGCGCACCGCTGGCCGGCCTGAACCGCTACGCCACCTACCTGTTCCAGCACGACGTGCTGCTGCCGTGGAAGACCGCCGAGGAGAACGTGATGCTGGGCCTGCTCTTCCGCCGGATGCCGGCGGCCCAGGCGCAGGCCCAGGCGCGGCAGTGGCTGGCGCGCGTGGGTCTGGCGGGGTTCGAGCGCCACTACCCCCACCAGCTCTCGGGCGGCATGCGCAAGCGCGTGGCGCTGGCCCAGCACCTCATCGTCGACCCCGCGATCCTCCTGATGGACGAGCCGTTCGCGGCGCTGGACGTCCAGACCCGGCAGCTGATGGAGAACGACCTGCTGCGCATCTGGGCGGAGTTCCGCAAGACCGTGCTCTTCGTCACCCACGACCTGGAGGAGGCGATCGCACTGGCCGACCGGGTGGTGGTGCTCTCGGCGGGCCCGGCAGCCCGCGTGATCGGCGACTACGCCGTGGCGCTGCCGCGCCCGCGGGACGTGGCCGAGGTCCGATTGGACCGGGCGTTCGGGGACCTCTACCGCGCCATCTGGGAGCACCTCTCCGGCGAGGTCCGCAAGGCCTATGCGCGTGCGCATCCCGCCTAAGATCGCGGTCTGGCAGGTCGCCGTCTTCGTCGGGGGCCTCCTGCTGTGGGAGGGGCTGGTCGCGCGCGGCTGGCTCGACCCCTTCTTCTTCAGCCGTCCCACCCACGTGGCCGCTCGCATCGCCCAGTGGGTCGCCAGCGGCAGCATCTACCGCCACGCCTGGGTCACCACCCAGGAGACGGTGCTGGCGTTCGTCATCGGCACGGTGCTGGGGGTCGCCGCCGGCTTCGCGTTCGCCCGCGCGCCGGGGCTGTCGCGGGTGTTCGAACCCTACGTGAAGGTGGCCAACGCCATGCCGCGCATCGTGCTGGCTCCGATCTTCACCCTGTGGTTCGGCCTGGGCATCCTCTCCAAGGTGGCGTTTGGCGTCACGCTGGTGTTCTTCATCGTCTTCTTCAACACGTACCAGGGCGTGCGGGACGTGGACCGCAACATCCTGAACAACGCCCGCATGCTGGGCGCCTCCGAGCGCGACCTCGTCCGGCACGTGCTGCTGCCCTCGGCCATGACGTGGATCCTGGCGAGCCTGCACACCAGCGTGGGGCTGGCCCTGGTCGGCGCCGTGGTCGGGGAGTACCTGGGCTCGGCGCGAGGCCTGGGCTACCTGATCGCCCAGGCGGAAGGGCTGCTGGACACCACCGGCGTCATCGCCGGCATCGTGGTGCTGTCGGCGTTCGTGCTGGTCGTCGATCTCGTGGTCACGCTGGTGGAGCGGCGGCTCCTGGTCTGGAAACCGGGCGCGCCGGGGGAAGCCCGCTAGAACGTGAACGTGCCACCTCGCCGGGGAGACGGGGAGGATCGACGACCCTGCGGGCCAGCGCACATGCATGCTGCCCGCCAGTGACTAGCGCACCCCCGGGTACGGCCGATCGGGTCGTGGGCGCCCCGGCGTCCACGCCGGACCCGGGTCGTTGGGAGGTCCGCAGATGATCACCGGCGTCGATCACGTGGTCATTCTGGTCGATGCTCTCGCCGCCGCGATGGCTGCCTTTGAGCACGCCGGCTTCGACGTCGTCCGGGGTGGTGCACACCCGCGGTGGGGCACGGAGAACGCGTTGATCGCGCTGGCAGACGGCGCCTATCTCGAGTTGCTGGCTGCGCGCGACCGGCGCCGGGCGGCCGGCCACCGGCTCTGGACGCGGCCCACGGGCCAGATGCGAGCGCCGGGTGAGTACGGCGGGTTCATGGTGGGCACCAGCGACCTCGCCGGCGACGTGCGCAGGCTGCGTGCCCGGGGGGTCGCCGTGGCGGACCCGGCTCCCGGCGCGCGGGTGCGACCGGACGGCCAGCAGGTGCGCTGGCGGCTGGCGTTTCCGGAACGATGGGACATGCCTGCGCTCATCGAAGACGAGACGCCCCGGGACCTGCGCGTCCCGGCGGCCGCGGGGGTGAACCGGCGCGTGCGTCTGGCCGAAGTCGTCGTGGCGGTCCCGGACCTGCAGGACGCGGTCCACGCCTATGCGGCCCTGGAGGGTGTCACCGTGGACACGGTGCACGATGGGACCCCGTCGATGCGCCGCGCCAGCATCCGGTTTGCGCACCCGGCGGGCTGCCCGGTGGTGTTGATCCAGCCCGCCCCGGGCGATGACCTCCACCAGCACATGGAGCGCTTCGGGCCCGGGGTAGGTTGGATCACCCTGGAGATCGCGGGAGGGATGCATGGCCTCCGGGTGCTGGCCGACGCGCCACAGCCTGGGGCTGCAGTCCGACAGCTCGATCCTGCCTGGACCGGCGGCGTGAGGATCTTCGTCACGGAGCGCCTCGGGGCCGGCTGACCCCCCTGCTCGGGTGAGCCGGTGGAGCAGGCCCATGCCGCGGCCGCAGGCGATGCCTTCCTGCCCGTGCTCGGTGGGCCGGCGCCGCCCACCGAGCACGGGGGCGCCGGGTAGGCCTCCACCCCGCCGGTAGCGAACTCTACGGCGCGGAACACGACGGCTGGCATCGATGCCGGTCCGACGGAACCCGGGGAAGGAGGACGGAGATGACCATCAGGGGCGCTGGAGTGCTCGCCATCGGGCTGGTCGTGGCCGCGCTGGCGGCGCCCGCGGTCGGCCAGCCGGCCAGGCCGGAGAAGCCGCGGTTCGTGCTGGCGATCGGCGGCAAGGAAGCGCTGGTCTACCTGCCCGTGACCGTGGCCGAACGCCTCGGCTACTTCAAGGAGGCGGGCCTGGATCCCGACATGCAGAACTTCGCCGGCGGTGGTCAGGCGCTGCGGGCGCTCATCGGCGGCAGCGCCGACGCGGTCAGCGGATTCTACGACCACACCATCCAGATGCAGGCCCAGGGCCGGAAGATCAAGGCCGTGGTCATGCAGCAGCGCTACCCCGGGCTGGTGCTGGCCGTCGCCAAGCACGCGGCCGACGCCGGCGTCCGCGACCTGACGGCGCTGCGGGGCAAGAAGATCGGCGTCACCGCCCCCGGGTCGTCGACCCACTTCTTCGTGAACTACCTGATGGCCAAGGTGGGCGTGGGCCTGGACGAGTTCAGCGTCATCGGCGTGGGACCCGGCGCCACGGCCGTGGCCGCGGTGCGGGCGCGGCAGATCGACGCCATCAGCAACGTCGACCCGACGATCACCACGCTGTCGGCCAGCGGCGACCTGCCCGTGATCCTGGCCGACACCCGCACCACCACCGGCACGCTGCGGGTCTTCGGCGGCCCGTATCCGGCGGCGTGCATCTACGTGCGCGAGGAGTTCCTCCAGCAGTACCCCAACACGGTGCAGGCCATCGTCACGGCCATGATCCGCGCTCTGCGATGGATCAAAGCCCACCGGGTCGAGGAGATCGTGGCCCTCATGCCGCCGGAGTACTACCAGGGGAACAAGGAGCTCTACACGCAGGCGGTGCGCGCGATGCTCGAGTCGTACTCGCTGGACGGACGCATCTCGCCCGCCGGCGCGGCCAACGTCGCGGGCGTGCTGGCCACGTTCGACGCGGCGGTGCGGCGCGCCACGATCACCGTGGCCGAGACCTACGACATGCGGTTCGTGGACGCCTACTGGAAGGCACCGAAGTAGCGCTGCGGCGACAGGGGCGGCCGGTGCCACCGGCCGGCGGAGGGACGCCGGGGAGCATCGCCGCCCCTGCAGGCGCGCCGCGGCAGGCGCGCCGCGGCGCCCACCGCCCCGCACACCATGGCCGGGCGCCGCGTGCGCTCAGTCGCCCTTGCCCGGACTTGGCGCCGGCGGCCGGTAGGGCGCCGGGATGAACTCCACCCCGGGCCGGCGCTGCCGGGTCTGCGGGTAGAGTTCCATCAGCTCGTAGATCTCCCGCGGCATCTCGTCGCTCACCCGCAGCCCGAGCTGCCGGGCCTCGTCGAAGTTGATGGGGTAGTCGTGGGTCCACCGCCCGTCGCTGAGCGCCCGGGCGATCTCGTCGGCCTGCGCCGGCGTGTGGTGCTCCAGGAGGAGCTGGTAGACCGTCTGGTGCACCTGCTGGAGCGCCTTGCGGGCGATGTCGCCCAGGATCAGGGTCTGGTCGTCGCGGTTGGGGTTGGGCGTCTCCAGGGCCTTGAGCACCGAGGCCGCGGGCACGTACCCCATCTGCGGCCCGCCCAGCTGCGGGTCGACCGGCCCCAGCACGGCGTCGGGGTCCATGACGATCTGGTCCGCGGCCAGTGCCACCAGGGTGCCGCCCGACATGGCGTAGTGGGGGATGAAGACCGTCACGGTCCCCTTGTGCCGCTTCAGCGCCCACGCGATCTGCTCCGCGGCCAGCACCAGCCCGCCGGGGGTGTGGATGATCAGGTCGATGGGCATCTCGGGCGGGGTCAGCCGGATGGCGCGCAGCACCTGCTCGGAGTCCTCGATGTCGATGTAGCGCGCGATCGGCAGCCCCAGCAGGCTCATGGTCTCCTGCCGGTGGATCATGGTGATGACCCGCGACCGCCGCCGGGTCTCGATGGCCCGGATCGCCATCAGGCGCCGGGCGGCCTGCATCCGCTGCTGGAGGAGCGGGATGAAGATCTGCAGCAGGACCAGGATCCAGATCAGGTTCAGCAGGTCGCTCATCGGCCGTCGTCGCGATGGGCCGGTGCCCTAGGGATCGGTCGTCGTCAACGCCGGGGCCACCGCGTGCCAGGCGGCGGCCACCGCGTCCGCGATGGCGTCCACCTCGGCGTCGGCGTGCGCCGCGGTCACGGTGATGCGCAGCCGGCTGGTCCGCGGCGGGACCGCCGGCGAGAGGATCGGCAGCGCGAAGATGTCGCGGTCGAAGAGGAAGCGGGCCATGCGCACGGTCCGCTCGTCGTCGCCGGCGATTATGGGGACGATCGGCGTGGGGTCGTCGCGGACCGGCAACCCCGCAGCGCGCAGCCGGGCCCGCAGGCGGCGCGCGTTGGCCTGCAGCCGCGCCACGCGCTCGGGTTCCGCCCGCATCACGTCCAGCGCCGCGATCGTCGCGGCGGCGCTGGCCGGCGGCATGGCCGCCGAGAAGACGAACGCCCGCGAGGCGTGCTTCAGGTAGAGCACCAGGTCCTCCGACCCGGCGATGACGCCGCCGGCGGAGGGCACGCTCTTGGACAGCGAGCTCATCTTGACGTCGACGACGCCGCACAGCCCGAAGTGCTCCTCGATGCCGGCGCCGGTCGGGCCCAGCACGCCCAGCGAGTGCGACTCGTCCACCATCAGCCAGGCCCCGTGCCGGCGGCAGACCTCGACGAGCGCTGGCAGATCGTAGACGTCGCCGTCCATGCTGAACACGGCGTCCACCACCACGAGGGCGCCGGCCCCCGCGGCCACCCGGCCCAGCTCCCGGTCGATGGCGTCCACGTCGCGGTGCGGCACGCGCACGAAGCGCGCGCCCGACAGCAGGCACCCGTCCACGATGCTGGCGTGGTTGAGCTTGTCGCAGATCACGACGTCGCCCCGGCCCACCAGCGCCGAGATCGCCGCGAAGTTGGCCAGGTAGCCGCTGGAGTAGGCCACGGCGCCCGCCGCGCCGAGGAAGGCGGCGAGCCGGTCCTCGAGGCGGTCGTGAAGGTCGGTGTTCCCCGCCAGCAGGCGCACGCCGTGGGTCCCGGTGCCGTAGCGGTCGAGCGCGGCCGCGGCCGCCGCCTGGATCGCGGGATGCCCCAGCAGGCCCAGGTAGGAGTAGGACGACGCCAGCAACATCCGGCGCCCGCGGATCGTCACGTAGGCGCCGTCGATGGCTGCCACCGGCTCCAGGTAGAAGTAGAGCCGCCGGTCCCGGTAGGCCCGGACCCGGTCGGCGATCTCGCGCACGCGCCGCTCGATGGCGCTCACCGGTCTCCTCTCCGCGTGCAACGGTTGGAGTAAGCAGTTGGCGATGACGACGGCGGCTTCCTCCCGCCCACGCCGGTCAGGGCCGCAGGGCGCGGAAGGCCGCCGCGGCGTCGTCGAGCGCGCCGCGCAGGCTGCGGCGACCGCGCAGCCCCTCCACGAGCGCCGCGCTCACGGCCGCCTCCACGGATTCGCGCCGGGCCCCCCCAAACCGACGCACCGGGTGGCGCAGCGCTTCGCCCGCCGTGGCGAGCAGTGGCCCGACCACCGCGTCCGCCCGCAGCTCGCGGTCGTCGTACAGGCGCGCGGCGGTGGGCAGGTACCCGCGGGTCTTCAGCGCGACGACCTGCACCGGGTCCGATGCGAGATGGTCGAGCAGCTCCCAGGCCGCGTCGTCCACGCCCCGCCACACCGC
This sequence comes from uncultured bacterium, assembly GCA_964526945.1. Classification (GTDB taxonomy): domain Bacteria; phylum Sysuimicrobiota; class Sysuimicrobiia; order Sysuimicrobiales; family Humicultoraceae; genus Fervidifonticultor. The sequence continues at coordinate 934 of CAZGNA010000109.1, read as the reverse complement.
GCGCGTGGTGAGGGCGTAGCCGTCGGCCTCGTAGACCGTGGCCGTGCGCGGCGTGCCGGGGCCAAAGCCCGGGAGCACCGCGATCCCGACCTGGCCGCCCAGCGTGCCGCCGCGGCGCGCCCCCACGGCGTCCACCCACACCGGCGTCGTCGCCGCCATCATGGCCGCGCGCCCGGCCAGGAACAGCTGTCGGGCCCCGGTCGGCGACAGAACCAGGGCGCCCGGGTCCAGGCAGCGGTGCTCGGAGAGCAGGGCGGCCATCGCCTCCAGCGCCCGCAGCCCGCGCGCGTTGTTGAAGGCGGGCTCGCCCCGGGCGTCCACGATCGCGCCGCCAGCACGGTAGAGCCACCGCTCGAACGCGGTGAACAGCGGCGCGCCGGGCGCCAGGCTCTCGACGTACCCCCACTGGTCGATGTACCCGTCGCCGTCGCGGTCGCGGGTCAGGCGCCGACACGCTGCCCCAAGCTCGGCCACGGTGCGCGGCGGCTGCAGCGGATCCAGGCCCGCCTCGGCAAAGAGGCGCGCGTTCCACAGCAGCACCCAGAGGGTGAAGCGCCGCGGGAGCCCGTAGGGCTGACCGCCGGCCGTCACCGGCGCGCGCGCTGCCGGCAGCCTGCCCGCGCGCGCCGCAGGTGGCCACCGGTCGGCGACGGACGCGAACAGCGTCGGGAACTCGGCCACCCACGCACCGGTCACCCGTACCAGATCGGCGTCCAGCGCGGCGCAGAGGTCAAGCCATTCGCGCAGGGTCACCGGCAACTTGGCGGCACGCAGCGATTCGAACAATCCGAGCAGCATGGTCGAACTCAATGGCGCCGGCAGCGGCACGCGCCGCCGGGCGTGGGCGAGCAGGCTGGCCGGACGGCAGCGCGACGCGCCTGAATCCGGTCCGGGCCAATCTCCGGCAGACGTGCCAAGCGCGTGGCCTCAGCTG
>CAZGNA010000108.1:0-9416 GCA_964526945.1 uncultured bacterium | reverse complement strand
CGTGCACCGCTTGGCCCGAACGCACACCCCCGAGCATCCCCGGTCGTCCGGTGCCGACCGACTTAGGCCTCCACCTGATCCGGGCCCTCCGGGTCCGGACCCGCCGGGCCCCTCCGCGCCGTGTCTTCCCGCACCCCGAGCCGTCGCCAGGCCGGGGTCCGTCCGCCGTCTCGTGCCACCCGCCGCGCGACCGTCGCCGGGGCCAACTCGGTCAGAAACGTTCCCCGCGTGGTTACCACCCGCGCCCGCGGCACCCCTGACCCCATCGGGCTCCCGGTCCGCGGCCGCCGACTACGGCCTGGCGCACCCACACCCCCTCCCTGCCCACGCGCGGCCAGAATCGCCACGACTTCCCTGGCGTCCACGACCAGATCACCCCCCAGGTAGACCAGCACCCCCTCACCCCCGGCGACGGCGGGTGGTACCAGCCACCGGGCGACCGTGTCCGCCGCGCACCCCGCCGGTCCGCCGGGTCCCACCTGACAACCGCGTCCGCACGACCACCCGGAGACGAGCAGGCTCTCCCTCCTGTCCGGTTCCCGCCGCCTGCAAGATCGCACGCTCCCGCCACCGGAGCTCCTGCGCGACCGCCGGCTGCCTCGCCGCAACGACCAGCGTGTCACCCCGCACACGCTCGGGCCACGACAGCTCGGCCAACGTCGGCCCCACGATCGCAGGCCACCGGCGTTGCAGATCGACAAGCCACGCAAGCCTGGCCAGCCCCCACTGTTTCGCCGTCGCTCCTAGGACGTCGCGGATGGGTGCGACCATACTCCCTCCCCGACAGTCCCTCCGGAGACGCTCAGCACGCGCACTCCTCCCCTCTCCAAGCCGCCCCCACGTGGCTCCGTTGAAAGCATCGTCATGGTCACCAGTACCTGACCTGTCCCGGTCAACTGCAAAACCCGCTGTTGCCGCGCAGCGTCCAGCTCTGCCAGCACGTCATCGAGCAGCAGGAGCGGCCGCGTCCCCAGTTCCGCTTCCACGACCTCGCGCTCTGCGCAACGTACGGCCAGCATCGCCAGTCGCCATTGCCCCAACGACCCCGTACTGCGCAACGGCACGCCATCCAGCGCGAACTCCACCTCGTCCCGCTGCGGTCCCGACAACGTACCTCCCCGTCGTATCTCATCGGCACGACGCCGGTGGAGTTCCTCCCTGGCCACGACCGCGACGTCTTCCTCCGATGCACCGGTCCATGACGGCCGATACCGCACCTCCAGGCGTCCCACACCACCAAGGCGGTGAAACCACTCGGTCGCCCGCGCGTTCAGCCGCTCCACGTACGTGCGGCGCCGCGCCACGATACGCGCACCCAGGGTGACCAACTGGGCGTCCCACGGCTCGAGGTGTGCACCGCTCCGCTGACGCAACACGGCGTTTCGCTGCACTAACACCCGGTAGTACCGGTGCAGGGCGAAAAAGTACGCCGGGCTCACCTGCGCTAGCGCTGCATCCAGCAAGCGCCTTCGCAAAACCGCCGCCCCTCGTACGACGTCCAGATCCCACGGCGCCGCCACCACGACCGGTACCCGTCCCAGAACCCGGCTGCGGGGCGCCTCGACGCCACCCACGCGCAGCCGTACGGATCCCGTCCCATCATGACGACTAATGATCGCTTCCTGTTCCTCTTCTCGACCGCGACGGATCACCACCGCACGCACCCGTGCCAGGTGGGCGTCATGGGCGATCATCTCCACCTCGCGCGTCGTGCGGTAGGAACGTCCCGTTGCGACGACGTACATCGCCTCGAGAAGATTGGATTTCCCCTGTCCGTTGGCGCCTACGAAGACCGTAAGCCCGTCCTGCAGCTCGAGGTCCGTCCGCGCATGGTTGCGGAAGTCCCGCAACGCCAGCCGACGCACACCGCACGTCATCGCCATTCCCGCACCACACGCACACGTCCGTGCCGGACGACCTCCACCACATCGCCGGGAACCACGCGGCGTCCACGACGACGCTCGATCACTCCATTGACCCGCACCATACCGCTACGCACTAGCGTCTTCGCCTCCCCACCGGTCGCGGCGATACCCGCCCACTTCAACAATGCCCCCAACACGATACTGTCCGTGGTGATGTGCACCAACCGTTCAGCTTGCGACACGAACCGGCGCCAACACGTACACGTACTCCGGCTGCCCCACCGGACGCACCGCCCCCGGGCTCAACGGCCCCGTGAGTTCCAGCGCCACCTCCGCCGTTTCTACCACCGCCAAGCACTCCATCAAATATCGGGCATTGAACGCCGTTGGCACCGTCTCTCCTTCGGTTCGAACCTCCAGCACCTCTTCGGCCCTGCCGTACTCCGGTGTATGGGAAGACAACGTGAGCCTGTCACCCTGCGCCACCACACGCACCACGTTGGCCGAATCTCTCGCCGTGACCGCCACACGGCGCACCGCGCCGAGCAACGCTTCAGTCGCCACAACGATACGCTGTTTGTATCCCTGTGGGATTACCTGTTGATAGTTTGGAAACGGTCCCGGGATCAACCGGCTCACAACTCGTGTATCGGCGAACGTGAACGCCACCTGGTTCTCGGCAATGGCGATCTCTACAGACCCTTCAAACCCCACCAACGCTCTGTTGAGCTCGTTCATCGTGCGCGCCGGCACGATAATCCCCACGTTCTGTACCACCGGCGTCGCCAGCCGCGTCGTTCGCAGGGCCAGCCGCCCACCGTCGGTGGCGACCAGCCGCATCTCCGCGCCCTCCAGCACCAGATACAGTCCCGTCAGAAACACCCGCGTCTCGTCCGTCGACACAGCAAATGCCGCCTGCCGCATCATACTTCGCAGCGTTGCGGCGTCCACCGTCACCGGTGTCGTCGTGGCCGGTTCGGGTACGATCGGGAAATCGCTCGCCGGCATCCCGACCAGGGCATACGTCACCCGCTCGCACTGAATCTCTACCTCCCGGCTGCTATCGCTCGCACGAATTTGTACCGGCGCATCCGGGAGGTTGGTTACGATCTCGCTCAATAAGCGTGCTGGCAACGTAATCGCTCCGCCATGTGTCACCGTGGCTGGAATCGTTGTCTGAATACCGTGGTCCAAATCGGTGGCTACGAGCTTCACTGCACCCTTTTGGGTTTCCAAGAGAATGTTCGCCAAAATGGGTATCGCGGTACGCGCGGAGACCGCCCGTCCTACAAGTGCTACGGCCCTACTCAGGTGCTTGTGTTCACAGGTACACAACATCAGTACATGTCCTCCGTGGTAGATGCGCAGGTGCTTGTACTAAATAGCGTACATCAAAAACCGTCATAGTAGTACAGGTTGCGGATACTGTGGGCAGTTGAGAATACCCGCGTGGACCTTGATGTGTCGGCGCGGGGGTACGGTGAACGGACAGTGGGGCGGTCTGTGGAAAGGTGCTGGTGCACGATGAAAGGAGGTATCCGCGCGGAGAAGGGAGTTGGGGTTGTCCACAGGTTATGCGCCTCGCCGTTGCAGAGTCTCCACAAGCCGCTTGAGGCTGGTCGCTAGGTGAACATCACGTTGCAGCACTTCCCGGACTCGTTGGCAGGCGTGCATCACCGTGGTGTGATCCCGCCCCCCGAACTCCTGGCCGATGTGGGGAAGCGACGCGTCGGTGAGTTCCCGCGCCAGGTACATGGCGACCTGGCGCGGGAAGGCGATGCCCCTGGTGCGACGTTTGGCACGCATCTCTTCTGGTCGGATACCGAAGAACTCGGCCACGACCTGTTGAATGGTTGCAATGGTGAGAGTACGCGCTCGGGCAGGCGGCAGGAGGTCACGCAGGACGTCGGTTGCCAGTTCTACGGTGATCGGTGAACGGGTGAGCGAGGCGTAGGCGATGACACGTACGAGCGCGCCTTCGAGCTCGCGGATGTTGGTGTTGATGCGTTGAGCGATAAATTCCGCGACGTCGTCGGGTACCGTGATGCCGTCGGTTTCGGCTTTCTTTTTGAGGATGGCGATGCGTGTTTCGAGGTCGGGTGGTTGAATGTCGGCGATGAGGCCCCATTCGAACCGGCTACGCAAGCGGTCTTCCAGTGTGGGGATCTCCTTCGGTGGACGGTCGGACGTGATGATGATCTGCCGGTTGGCATCGTGGAGAGTGTTGAAGGTGTGAAAGAACTCTTCCTGGGTACGTTCTTTGCCGGCGAGGAATTGAATGTCGTCGATGAGAAGGACGTCGACGTTGCGGTACCGATTGCGGAAGTCGACGGTCTTGTCGTCGCGAATCGCGTTGATGAGTTCGTTGGTGAACTTTTCGCTGCTGACGTACGCAACGCGCGCCACGCCGGCATTGTGCAGCACGCGATGACCGATCGCCTGCAGGAGGTGCGTTTTACCAAGACCCACGCCGCCGTAGATGAAGAGAGGGTTGTAAGCACGAGCGGGAGCCTCGGCGACGGCGAGCGCCGCGGCGTGTGCGAAGCGGTTGCCGGCGCCTACGACGAACGTTTCGAACGTGTACTTGGGCGAAAGGTGAAGTCCTTCGGGTCGCGGCGCGAGAGAGGGTTGAGTTGGTCGGACGGTGGGAAGAGCAGGGGGTTCGGCGATCACGACCTGGACCGCAATGTCGCGGCCGAGGGACGCGACGAGCGCAGTACGAATCATCGTGAGAAGACGCTGCTCAACCCATTCTTTCGCGAAGCGGTTGGGTACGGCGAGTGTGAAGACGTTGTCGCGTAGGTCGAGGGGCCGCATGATCTTCAGGAACGATTCCAGCGTGGGCTTGTTGAGCTGGCCCTCGATTTGACGCAAGGCGTCGCGCCAGAGGGTAGTGGGAGAAGCGTCGACGGACACAGTGGACTCCTTTCCCAGCGTCGAGTCTGCTGGCGGTTACGCCTTCAACGTTGTTTCCAGGAGTGCGATGCCCTGCTCGGTCAGCGTACGTTGGCCGCGGCCACGATGAGCGATCAGGCCCAGGGTTTCGAGAGCGTGGAGCTCACGGTAGGCGGTGCTGTGACTGACGTCCAGTTCCTTGGCGACAGTCGTGGGGCCGGCGGCGCCCAGTTCCGCAATGAGGAGGAGGATCTTCTTTTGCCGGGTGGTGACGTGGGGACGGTCAGGTGTCCTTGAGGTGGTGTTGACGGTCGATGAGTCGCGGCGAAGCGACAGCGTGACGACCGTACCGCGTTCGAGATTGTCCTCGATGAGGAGTGTGCCGCCCAGGAACTGCAGCTGTTCTTTCGCCAGGGGGAGACCGCTCCCGACCCCCCGGATGACGCGACGCATCAAGCCGGTGGCCGTGGAGAAGCCCGGTTGCAGCGCCCGTTCTTTGTCGGCGATACCCGGGCCCTGGTCGGAGACGCGGATGGTGTTGCCGTCGTCCAGGACGGTGATCGTGGCGTTGCGAAAGTACGCGTGGATCAGGTTTTCCACGATTTCGCGAATCACCCCGTATGGCACGCGTCCACCGCGCTCGCGGGAGACAGCGTACGTGCGTGCGGCGATCTCGCCAACGAGGGTATGGAAGTCGTCGCCGCGCACGGAGATGACCTGCGGTTCGGAGAGCGGCGAATCGTAGATGGCCAGGCGGACTTCGGGTTCGTCGTCCTCCGAAGCCAGCGGCGCCTCGATCCGACGCTCATCGATCAGCCGGGCAAGGAGTGCGCGCAGCGACATGAGCCCTCGGGCGCAGGCACAGTGATTGGCCGCGGTGGTTGGGACTCCTACTTGGGCATCGGTTCGTTCGGAGAGTTCACGCCCACCGTCCGCCCACCAGCAGCATGGCACGTGTGTGGATAGCCAGGGTCGTCGTCGTAGGAGTTTCGGCCGTCGGGAGAAGCATTCCTGCTGGAGCGGTGACGGCGGTGATGGCAGGCCTATAAGGGGTTTGCCGGTTGTCCACAGGGTGGATAACCCTGTGGACAACCGGAGGTGTATCCCAGATACGCATGGGACTTTTTCGACCTAGACGAGCAGGCGACACCTCCAGGATCTCGATCGGTGGCAAAGATGTGGACAGCTGTCCTCGGAATCCACAGGTTTTGCACGGGCGACTGCTCAAGTCTCGGGCCCACGTCCAGGAGCGCAGGTCGGTGGTCGTGGCAGGCGGTCCCCCGGTCCTGACCAGGCAGGGACCCGTCGGGCTCGCCGCGATCACAGGTAGACCCCTGGGCGTCGATCCATGCACGAGGGATAGAGCCGATTACCCGGTAGCCCCAGCATGAGCACCCGACCGTCGATCCATGCACCAGGGGTAGAGCCGCATTGTGGGCGCATCGCGCCGTGCGCCTCGTCGTCGACCCATGCACGGGGGGTAGAGCCTGCAGCGCATGCAAGGGCGAAGGCAGGGAGCGTTCGCTGGCTCTAGTTTGGTGAACCGCTGGAGGTTTTGTGCTATAGTAAGCTCTGCTTTCGGGAGGAGATATGGTCAAACGGACGTACCAACCCAAGAAACGGCGACGCCGTCGGGTTCATGGGTTCCGACAGCGCATGCGAACCTCAGGCGGACGCCAGGTACTCAAACGGCGGCGGCGAAAGGGGCGGAGTCGGATTACCGTGTGAACGGCCCATGCGGCGGCTAGAGCGGCTGCGGCGGGCAGATGACTACCACCGGGTGTATCGACAGGGGTACCGGGCCGTGGGCCGTGCGGGGGTTGCATACGTGATGCCGAACCCGTGCGGGGTGACCCGCGTGGGTGTACAGGTGAGCCGCCGCCTCGGTCCCGCTGTGCGCCGCAACCGTGCGCGGCGCAGGGTTCGCGAAGCGCTCCGTGCGCTCGCGGAACGGCTGACGGTCGGTGTCGATGTGGTGATCGTGCCGCGGCCAGCTGCGTTGTCGATGGGATTCGCCGCGTTGCAGGAAGATCTTGGCGACACATTGGCGGCTCTTGGTGTGCTGGCACGTGATCCCCGCGGTGATCTTCGCTGATGGGAAAGCGCGTGCTGATCGGTGCCATTAGGCTCTATCAACGGGTCGTGTCCCCCTTGCTTCCGCGGTCGTGTCGTTTCTACCCGTCGTGTTCGTCGTACGCCCTCGAGGCGATCGAGCGACACGGCAGCTGGCGTGGGGTCGTGCTTGCGGTGCGACGGATCGCTCGCTGTCATCCACTGCATCCGGGCGGCTACGACCCGGTGCCATAGAGTCGCGTAGGGGGTTGCGGTGATCGACCCGTTGGTTTCGCTGCTGGCGCAGGTCCTGGTCTTCGTGCGGACCGTCACGGGGAGCTCGCTGGCTGCGATCGTCATCTTGACGGTGCTCATCAAGCTCATCCTGCACCCGTTGACGCGAAAGCAGCTGAAGTCCATGAAAGCAATGCAAGCGCTGGCGCCGCAGCTCGAAGTGCTCCGCCGGAAGTACCGGGAAGACCCCCGCCAGCTGAACATCGAGGTGATGAACCTCTACCGGGCGCACCGTGTCAACCCATTCAGCGGGTGCCTGCCTCTCGTGTTGCAGATGCCCGTGCTCTGGGCGTTGTTCGCCCTCTTTCGCCGGGAGGGGGTGTTCGGCGGGGAGCAACTGTTCGGTGTCGCACTCGAGGCCAACCTTACGATCGCCCTGGTAGCAGCGCATCCTCCCCTCGCGCTGATTCCCGTGCTGACCGCTGCAACGACGTATGTACAGCAGATGATGACCATCACCGATCCCCAGCAGCAAAAGATGTTCATTTTTATGCCGTTGTTCATCGCCTGGACCACGGTTGCCGGATGGTTCCCGATAGGGCTCTCGTTGTATTGGATTGTCTCGACCTCGCTGTACATCGTCGAGTACATTCTCGTTGTTGGACGGCCCAAGCCGGTAGGCGTCGCGCCTCCCAAACGGAAGAGATCCGGCAGTGCGCAGTCGCCCGCCAGTGGTGGTAACCGGTGAGGACTGTCGAGGCGACCGGGCGTACGGTGGATGAAGCGGTGGAGAAGGCGCTCGCCCAGCTAGGGGTGAGACGTCAAGAGGCAACGGTGGAGATATTGCAGTCTCCCCGCCCTGCGCTGCTCGGTTTGGGCCGGAGGGACGCGATAGTGAGAGTGACGGTCAAAGAAGCGGAACCGGAAGGCCCCCCCGACGTTGGTTCGACGCAAGAGCCGGGGCCAGGGGCGGCGGATCCGGAAACTGCAGCGGCGGACGTCGTGGCGCGGATGACCGCGCACATGGGGCTCGACGTCACAGTGAGGGCGCGCGGTGAAGGAGAGCATGTGGTTGTCGATGTTGCGGGTCGGGACGTGTCCGCGGTGATCGGGCGCCACGGCCAGACGCTGGACGCCATCGAACTCCTGACCTCGCTCATCCTCGGTAATCGGTTTGGTCGGCGGATCTTCCTCGTGGTCGACGCCGAAGGGTATCGCGAGAAGCGCGAGCGAACGCTGCGCGAGATCGCGCGCAAAGCGGCCGACCGAGCGGCGCGTGACCGTAAGCCGGTGTTTCTCGATCCCATGAGCGCCCGGGAGCGGCGTATCGTGCACCTGGCCTTGCGGGACGATCGGCGCGTGACGACGTCTAGCGTCGGTGAGAACGACGACCGCCGAGTCGTGGTCCACCCTGCAGAGTGGCGGCGAGATGCGCGGCCGCCTGGTGCGCCAGAGGACATCGACGAGGACGACAGCGGGGACGTGTGAGGGGGAAGCCAACAGGGTAGCGGGTGTCGCGGCGCGACTGGGGCTGTCGCTGCAGCCCGCGGTTGTCGCGGCGCTGTGCCAGTACCTCCACGACGTGTTGTGGTGGAACACGCGGCTCAACCTTACCGGCCCTGCCGATTTCAAGACGCTGGTCGACCGCCACCTCGCTGACTCCCTGTGTGTGCTGGCGGCCTGTGACCTGCCACGCGGCGCGACGGTCGCTGATGTCGGAAGCGGAGCAGGCTTTCCGGGAGTGCCCGTGGCAATCGTTCGCCGCGATCTGGTTGTGACGCTCATCGAGGCAACCCGCAAGAAAGCCGCATTTCTCGAACACGTGTGCGAGGTGCTGGCGCTGAGGAACGTGGTGGTGCATTGCGAGCGGGCCGAACGCCTGGCTCATCAGCCTGCGTTCCGTGCGGCGTTCGACGTCGTGGTGTCACGCGCGGCGGCTCCATTACCCGTGGCCGTCGAGCTCTGTCTCCCCTTGTGCCGCGTGGGAGGACTAACGATCCATCTCAAAGGACCGACAGTGGATGCGGAGCTGTCGGCCGCAGAGGGCCATATTCAACGGCTTGGGGGAAAAGTCGAGTCCACACGTACCTGCATCGCACCGCAGGATGCGCGACGCACCGTCGTGGTGCTGATTCGCAAGGACGCTCCAACCCCTGATGGGTTTCCCCGGCGCAGACCCCGGGGACCACGTGATCTTCGGAGGCATCGGGCAGAAACGTAACGGGGGACCTGTCGGCTGAGGCTGCTCCAACGCGGTCGAGCCGAAGCTCTCCGCAGTGGCCCTGTACTGTCCGACGCATGACTTTTCCCACGAGTCCCCCATTGAACGAGGTTGATCCCGCCTCCCAGAGCGGACCACCCGGTATCCTG
>CAZGNA010000107.1:0-9446 GCA_964526945.1 uncultured bacterium | reverse complement strand
ACGTGTCGGCATTCTTATCAGCGCTACCTCAATGCCGCCGGATTTGGGTTGAAACCCAAATGGTCGAGCCGTTTCTGGGGGCGCGTGCAGTTGCACGTTGAGGGAGGGAGTCGACCGGCCCGGGCTTGGCGGCGCGTCGCCGGCGGACATGGTGGATGATAGCCCACCGGCTGAATCCCGCCTCACGCGCCTGCCGGGCGGTGAAATACCCGCCCTGCTCGGAGGCGATGTCAAAGAGCGGCCGATGGTCTGGCCTACTCACGTGTCCACACTTGATGATATGGTGCTCCACTTTACGAGGACACTGCCACTCCCCAGGTCTCGTCTCGACGATGGTTGGAACTGGATGGAAGATGGGCTGCAGCCGATAGCGAGTCTTCTCTTCGGTGGCCTCAATTTCTCGGGACTGTCGCAAAACGTGCCCATACCTGCAACTGGGTGGTCGGATCAGCGGCCTCGTGATCCGAGCAGTCCAGTCGGAGATGTTGCTCCCCAAAGGCTGCATCCACGAACGCGCAGTGGTGCGGTCGTGCGGGGTCGCTGTGGACGTACGGCCGAAAGTACCGACAGGTCACACACATTCTGGACACGGGGATCTCACCTCGAGCCTGGAGCGTGCGGATGACCTTCACCAGCGCGCGGAAGAGCGCCGTCTGCTCCCCTGCGGTCAACGCCCCCACACCAGCAGCCAGGAAGTCCGGCCAGCCAGCCACCTGTCGGGCCACGCGCCTTCCCTTTGCGGTGAGGAACATCCGCCGCCGCCTGGCATCGGCCCTCACCACGCCCTTGCGAACCAGCTCTTTGCGGACCAAAGCCTGCACCGCTTCGCTGGCCGTGGGCGCGGTGATACCCAGACGATCGGCGACGTCTTTCAGGCTCAGGGCTTGCGAGCTCGTGGCGAGCGCGGCCAGAATCTGCGCCTGTGTGGGTGTCAAAGCATATTGCCCAGCGTGCACCCACGCACGGTGTTTCAACGCCAAGCCGATCTTGGCCAGCCCGGCCAGCACGCGGTTGGCCAACGATCCCGAGACGGCCTCAAACCGGCGACGGCTCACAACCGTAGCACCCCTTCGCACTCCAAAACTACCCTGGTAGCCCCCTACCCATCAAGAGGGCTTGACAGAGTGGCGGCACGTGACCTATTTTAGTTAGGACTCCTAATTAATCTAAATGGAGGTACTCTCCCATGCGCGTGAGGATTGCCATGCTGGGGGCGCTCGGGGCGGTGACGGCAGCGGCCTTACTGGCCGGCACTCGGTTGCTCGCCCGCAGTGAGGCGGTCGCGGCCCCGACCGTACGTGAATACGCCGTCACCATGAAGTTCTGGAAGGCTACGGTGGCCGACGTGCCCACGGTGGCGGTGACCAACCTGCCAGCCGACGCCATCGCCTACGCCGGCGACACGGTCGTGTTTCGAGTCAAGAACGAGAGTCCAATCGACGAAGGGTTTGCCATCGATGCCTACGGTATCAGAGAGGTGCTCAAGCCGCAGGAGACCAAGGTTATCCGGGTCACCCGCGTGAAGGCCGGGGCTTTCGTGATCTACTGCCACCTGCATCCGTTCAGCGTGCACTATACCGGGACCCTGCTGGTGCTGCCCCGACCTTGAAGGGGCAGCCCTTCTACAGGGGGAGGGACTCGCTTGCGGAGTTCAGGGCCCGTCATCCCGGGGAGGTAGGACGGCTCAGGGTGAGGCCTGGGGTCGGGATTCCTGCTCTGCGGAAGGCAAGACACCGGTTTTTCCTGGGGAGGCCTGGCAGTACGGCGTGTGAGGTTTGTCAGTCGGCGGCCAGCACGGCGGGAAATCGTTTCACAGCGGGATGCTGTGGTAGAGAGCGTCCCAGCTCGCCCCCGCGAAGGCGGCGTAGGCCCCACGGGCCGGATTTGGTGCAGCCGCTGCACGCCTACGGCACCGGCGTCGTCGCAGGCGGGGCGCCAAAGGAGAGGAACAACCGCTCCAGCACCAGCCGCGGGTTGGCGTTGCGCCGCAGGGCCTCCTTGGCATCCTCCAGGGCTGCGATCCGTTCGCCCAGGCGCGCGTCGTCGTAGCCCGGCGCCAGGCGGGTGATCGTCTCCAGGCGGTCCTGGTTGGCCAGCCGGGACGGCTCGCCCAGCTGGCGGTAGACCAGCAGGTCGCGGTACCACAGGATCGCCAGGTCCAGGAGGTCGGGCAGCAGCTCGGGCTCTTTGGCCAGGGCCTCGGCGGCGTCCAGCTGCGCCAGCAGGTCGCCGCCTTCCAGCTGTGGCAGCAGGTCCAGCAGGCGCTCGCGCGCGGCCAGGCGCGGCTCCGACTGCGCCCACTCCAGCGCCCGTCCCAACCGCCCGTCGGCCAGCAGGGCCAGCACCCGCGCGCGCGCATCGGGGACCTGCCACCGGGCGCGCAGCGCACGCTCGATCTCGTCGGCGCGCAGGTACGAACAGCGCACCAGCTGACAGCGGGACACGATGGTGGGCAGCAACGCCGTGGCCGACTCGGCCACGAGGACGAACACCACGCGCGGGGGCGGCTCCTCCAGCGTCTTGAGGAGACTGTTGGCCGCCGCGACGCTCATCCGCTCGGCATCGGCGACGATGTACACTTTCCACGGGGCCTCGTAGGGCGGGAAGGCCGCGTCGCGCCGCAGCGCGCGGATCTGGTCGACCGGGATCTCCTTGCCCTTGTAGTCGCGCGGGGGCTGGTCGATGAAGCGCTCGTGGGCGACGTCCAGCACGCGCACGTCCGGGTGGGCCCCCGCGGCGATCCGCCGGCACGTCCCGCAGACCCCGCACGCATCGCCGTCCGCCGGCCGCTCGCAGTTGAGCAGCTGCGCGAACGCCAGCGCCACCTGCCGGCGCCCGACGCCCGCCAAGCCCACCAGCAGGTACGCGTGCCCCACCTTGCCGGCGCGCACGGCGGTGCGCAGCAGCAGGATCGCGTGGTCCTGGTTGACGACGTCGCGGAAGGGCATCCCCTGCCTCCCCTGCGATCAGGAACCTTCCCGCTCGATGGGCTCCGCACCTCCGCCCAACAGCGCCGCGCGCATCGCCGACGCGATCAACGCCGTCGGCACGGATCCGTAGGACAGCAGCCGGTCGTGGAACGCCCGGAGGCTGAAGCCCCGTCGGCCCGCGAGCTCGCGCCGCAGGGTGTGAATCGCCTCCGTCCCCACCAGGTACATCAGCGCGGCTCCCGGGTGCAGGCTGTTCTTGACGGCCTCCGCCCATGCCGCGTCGTCCGTCATTCCCACCTGCGCCGTATACCAGCGCGCGACGTCATCCAGTGTCCACTGACCGCAATGGAGCCGCACGTCGGCCACGGCGCGGGCGGCGATCCGGGCGCGCGTCTGAAGGTACGCCACGCGCTCCAACGGGTCGAAAAACCCCACCTCGTCCATCACGTCGGTGGCGTAGCACGCCCACCCTTCGGCGAGGGTCCCGCCGCAGAGCATCGCGATCCGACTCGCGCAGTCCACCGCGGCAATCCGCCCCACGCGCGAGGCGGCGCGATGGTAGGCGTACCAGTTCTGCACGTGGTGACCGAGGCCGCCGTGATGCACCACGTGGTTGAGCTTGATTACGGCGTCGTTGGTCGCCCGGAGCCGCCGCTCGCGCACCTCCTCTGGCATCTCGGGCTCGATGGGTGTCACAAAGTACTCCACGACGGGGACCATGTCGAACGCCGCGGGCGCGCGGTACGGAAGGAAGTACAGGTCCGGCGCGGCGTCCCGCACCCACCAGGGCTGCGGGACGTACCGGATGGGGTAGTCGGGCCACGTGACCAAGTCCCGGGCGTGGACCACCGCGCGTGCAGCCTCCCACAGCTCCCCGTACCGCGCGTAGTAGTGGTCAACCGGCGGGTGACGTCCCTCCAGCACCGCCATGGCCTCCTGCCACGATCCCAGACCCGCGGCCCGTGCCTGTCGGTCAAGCGCCGCCCGGGCCTCGGCCAGGCGCATCTGCCCCAGCCCGACGATCTCGTCCAACGACAGGGGCAGGGCGTGGGCGTTGCGCAGGATCAGCTCCAGCGCGTCGGTACCGCAGGCGTATCCGTCCGGCACCCGCGGACATCCCGCCTGCAGGAACGCCTCGAACCGCTCCACGGCCGCGATGGCGGTCGCGGCGGCCTCACGCAGGGCCGCGTCAGCCAGCCGGTGCTCCTGCATGAACGTCCGCAAGCCTTCGGCGAAGAACGTGCGCGCACCACGACACTCGCGGAGTGCCCGGACCGCCCAGGCATCTGGCACGCCCGGCACGCCATGAAGCGCCGCCTCGGCCTGCGCGAGCAACACCGGCACCGCCCGCAGCCGTGCGGTGGCCGCCTGCATGCGCTGTGGTAACGGTGCGAACGGTCGCAGGCACAGGGCCATGACGCCGAAGACCGCCTCGCCGGTGTACAGGCACGGGTTGCCGCAGGGCCCGTGGCGGGCACCGTACTCCCAGCGCTGTATCTCCAGGAACCCTTCCACGAGCCGCCGGTCCAGCGCCTCCGCCTCGGTCGTCGGCTCAACGGGCAGTCCGCGGAACCGCGCCAGCAATCCGTCGACCGCCTCCCGGGCCGCCGCCAGCGCATCCGCCGACAGGTCGGGCAGTCGATCGTCGTAGTCGTGCACGCCGATGAAGGTGGCGTGCACGGGCCAGGTGGCGTAGTACCACGCGAAGAACCCGTCCAGCGCCGCCGTCAGGGCGGGCGCGCGCGTGGCGCCGGCCCCGGTTCCGGCAGTCGCCGCCGCGGGCCTCTCAGCCATCGAGTGGCAACTCCACCCACCGGCGCTCGCGGTACGAAAGCTCGACTGCGTTGATCACCTCTTGCACCCGCGCGCCGTCCTCGAAGTTCCCCTGATTCCGCCCGCCGCCGTCCAGGATCTCGTCGACGAAGTCCCTGATGAGGTTGGCGTAGAAGAGCGACCGCCACGACTCGCCCGGATGGCCTCCCGGCGGGTAGAACCGTGCGGGGATCTCCAGCTGCCGGAACTCGACGGCGTCGGGCGTGGCGACGCGAATCGTCTCGGCCACCCCGAACTCCTCCACGAGCCGGCAGATGATCGCGCCCCTGCTCCCGTAGAGCCGCGCCTCGACCCCCGGGTAGTTCCCGATGGTCACGAACGAGGTCTGCACCGACCCCAGAGCCCCGTTGGCGTACTCTACGAGGTGAATGTCGCCATCGTCGATGTTCATGCGCATCATGCGGCCCGTGGCCCGGACCATGCGCGCGGGGACGAAGTTGCGCATGGTGCCCACCGTCCGGGCATAGGGGGCCCCCACCCACCACATCCCGATGTCGATGATGGGCGCACCATATCCTTCCAACGACGACGTCTGCAGCACCGACGGGTCTGCGGTATGGTCCACCTGGCGCAGGGGCACCTGCGGATTCAGCCACTGGGAGTTCTGCTCGAAGCCGTTGAAGATGAACGGCTCGCCAACGAAGCCCTCGTCGATGAGCGCCCGCGCGTATTGCATACCGGGACTGTACCGGAACGTGAACCCCATCTTGGTCAACAGGCCCTTGCGCGCGGCGAGCGCAGCCGCGGCGCGGGTCTGTCGGAAGTCATAGGCCACGGGCTTCTCGCAAAGCACATGCTTGCCGGCGCCCAGCGCCGCCACCGCCAGCTCATAGTGGGTGTGGGACGGCGTCACCACATCGATGACGTCGAGGTCGCTGCGGGCGACGACGGCCTGCCAGTCGTCGGTGGCTTCCCGAATCCCAAACGCCCCCGCTGCCGCCTCCGCCCGCGCGCGCACCACATCGCAGACTACGACGACCTCGCAGCGGGGATCGCGTTGCCACCCCGGGAGGTGAGCCGCCTGCGCCCACGGGCCTGCCCCCAACACACCGATTCGCAGTCGCTTCATACACTCCGCACCCTTCCCCGGAGCTGCGGGTCGAGGGCGTCCCGCAGTCCGTCGCCAACGAGGTTGATTGCCAGCACGGCCAGCATGATCGCCAGACCCGGGAATGCGGTCAGCCACCACGCCACCCGCAGGTAGTTCCGCCCTTCCGAGAGCAACGCCCCCCACTCCGGGGTCGGGGGCCGCACGCCCAACCCCAGGTAGCTGAGGGCCGCCGCGGAGACGATGGCCCCCGCCACGCCCAGCGTGGCCAAAACGATGATGGGCGCCAGTGCATTGGGGAGAATGTGCCGCAGCATGATCCGACCGTTTCGACACCCCACGGCCCGCGCGGCCTCGACGTAACTCTGGCCCTTGGCGGCCAGGACGGACGCGCGGACCACGCGCGCGTACGTCGGCGACGCCGAGATCCCCACCGCCAGCATGGCGTTGAAGAGATCCGGGCCGAGGATCGCGATGATGACCAGCGCCAGTAGGATACCGGGAAACGTGAGCATGAGGTCGACGAACCGCATCAGCAGCCGGTCCACGCGCCCACCGTAGAACCCCGACACCAGCCCGAGCGACACCCCGATCCCCACGGCGATGGCCACGGACACGAGTCCGGTCTGCAGCGAGATCCTGGCCCCGAAGAGCACCCGCGTGAACACATCACGCCCGAACATGTCGGTTCCCAACGGGTGGCGCAGGCTCGGCGGCTGCAGGCGCTCGGCAGGGCTCATGGCCAGCGGGTCGTAAGGGGTCAGGAGGGGCGCGACGATCGCGGCTGCCACCAGCACCAGCAGCACCCCGCCGCCGAGCACCGCACTGCGGGAGGCACGTAGACGACGCAGGGCATCGCGCCACAAGGACCGCGGTCGTGCCCATCCCGCAGGAACGTCAATCAAAACGGATGCGGGGGTCGAGGTACGCATAGGAAAGGTCGACCAGCAGGTTCACCACCACGTACACCACCGCGATGAACAACACCGCCCCCTGCACGAGGGGAAAGTCCTTGTTGAGGATGGCGTCCACCAGGAGCTTCCCGACCCCAGGCCGGGCAAAGACGGTTTCGGTGATCACCGCCCCGGACAGGAGCGTCCCCAGCTGGAGCCCGAGCACGGTGATGACGGCGATCAACGCGTTCTTCAGCACGTGACGTCGCACGACCACCGCTTCCCGCAACCCCTTCGCCCGGGCAGTGGTCACGTACGGCTGCCAGAGGACTTCCAGCACGCTCGACCGCACCAACCGCGCCAGCGTCGCCGACGAGACGAACCCCAAGGCCACGGCCGGCAGCACCAACCGGTTCCAGCCGCCGAATCCCGTCGCCGGGAACCAGCCGAGGGTCAGCGAGAACACGTAGATGAGCATCGCCGCGAACCAGAAGATCGGCATCGAGACCCCGCCCAGCGCCACGAGCATCGCGGCCGTGTCCACCCACGTGCCGTGGCGCAACGCCGCCAGCACCCCGAGGCCGAGCCCGATGCCAGCCGTCACGAGGAAGGCCGCCCCGGCCAACTCCGCGGATGACGCGATCCGGCCCGCCAGCTCCTCCCGCACGGGCACCTCGTAGTGGATCGAACGTCCCAGGTCGGCGGTCGTCAGGCCCCGGAGGAAGTCGAGGTACTGGACGTAGAGGGGGCGGTGCAACCCCATCTGGCGCCGGACAGCCTCCAGCCGCTCTGGGGTCACGGGCTGGTCGCCGAAGAAGATGATCGCGGGATCCCCGGGCACGAGATGTAACATCAGGAAGACAACGACCGACACTGCGAGCAGTGTCGGCGCTGTCAGCAGCAGGCGCTTCACGACGTAGGGCAACATGCGTACAACTTACGGCGACACGTCGACCACCGGAGGGCCTCGGGTTCCCGGCCTCCCCCGTACCCCGGCGACAACTACCGGACTACGCGCGTGTCGTAGAAGTAGGGATAGTTGCCACCCCAGTCGACCCAGACGCCCGTCACGCTTCGATCGTGCGCGTACAGCGACGGCGGATCGGCGAGGTAGACCATCACCGCCTCGTCGATGACCTTGTGTTGCGCCCGCACGACCACCTCGCGCCGTCGGACGGGATCGGCGATGGCGGCGATCTGGTCGATTAACCGATCCATCTCGGCGTTCCGGTAGTTGTTGCGGTTCGTGCCGCCGCCGGCGTTGCTGGAGTGGAACAGGATCCGCAGCATCTGCCCGGGATCGGTCCCCGTGTCCCACCAGAACTGGATGTGATGGCGCCCCTGCCGGACCGCGTCCAGGTACGCCGCCCGGGCCTGCACGTGGAGCACGATCTCGATCCCCACCTGCCGGAGGCTGGCCTGCACGAACTGCGCCATCTCCTGGTGCTTCTGCGGTGGCTGCAGGTAGAAGTCGAGCCGCAGCCGCTGGCCGTCCTTCACCCGGACCCCATCGGGACCCAAACGCCACCCCGCCTCCTCGAGCAGGCGCCGGGACAGGTCGGGGTTGTAGGCGGTCTTCTTGCAGGTCTCGGGGTCGAAGCCAAACATGTTCGGCGTCAGGGGACCGCAGGCGGCCTTGAAGACGTTGTTCCAGACCGTCTTCACCAGCCCGTCCTTGTCGATGCCGTGCATGATGGCGCGTCGCACGGCTAGTTCGTTCATGGGCGGCCGCTGCTGGTTCATCATGAGCGACCAGCCGGACCCCGCCTGGGGGATCTCGATGAGCACCTTGTCCCGGCTCGACTTCAACCGCTGGTAGTCGGACGTGGGCACGTCCTCGATGAAGAGCGTCTCGCCCGTCTCCAGGGTGGCCAGACGTGTCGCATCCTCCGGAATGATGCGGAACACGATGCTCTCCAGGTAGGGAAGTCCATCGTGCCGAAAGATCCGTGCCCCCCAGGCGTAGTTCGGGTTCCTGATCAGCCGCACCTCGGCGTCGGTCCGGTACGACTGGAGCATGAACGGCCCGGTCCCGACGAAGACGACCCGGCCGAAGTCCCGGCCGTACTTCTGCAACGCCGCAGGAGAGATGATGCCAAGGTAGGGGGTGCTGGCACTGTTGAGGAAGGCCGCATGGGGGCTCTTGAACCGCACGCGGACCGTGTACCGGTCGATCACGTCGGTGCGCTCGTAGGGCCCGATGAAGCTGAAGGCCGTCTGCGCCCGCGTCTCGGGGTCGACGATGCGGTCGAACGTGACCTTCACCGCCTCCGCCGTGAATGGCGTCCCGTCGTGAAACTTCACGTCCTCCCGCAACTTGAACGTGTAGGCGGTGGCGTCGGGCGACACGGTCCACGACGTCGCCAGCCCTGGCGCGTATCGCCCCGGGCCCGTGGACCACACGAGCGGATCCACGAGGTGGAGCCCGATGCGGCCGACGCGTGTGAAGGTCGTGGTGGTCACGTCCAGGGTGTCGAACCCGCCGGCCATGCCGTAGACCAGCGTCCCCGCCCCCTGGGCGAAGGCGGGCGCCGGCCACCGACCCGCCACACCGAGCGCCGAAAGTGCACTCGCCGTCGCGAGCGCTCCGGCGCCCGCGCCAGCGCGTCGCAGGAACTCCCGGCGCGTGACGCGGCCAGGGGCGACATCCGACGTCCGCAGCCTGCCTACCCGTTCGTCCATCGCGCAACGCTCCTTTCGTGCGTCTCCGTCGTTCCTCCACCCGCTCCCTACACCCGCTCC
>CAZGNA010000106.1:0-9479 GCA_964526945.1 uncultured bacterium | reverse complement strand
CCGCCTCGTGCAGCGCCGCCAGCACGGCGGCGATCGCCGCGACCGCCGGCGGCGGCTCGGGGCGCCGCCAGCCGGCCAGGTGCTCGGCCAGGAAGCCGGTGCTGAGCGCGCCCGCGACGAACGCCGGGTGGTCGACGATGGCCCGCAGGAACGCCACGTTGGTCTTCGGCCCCAGGATCACGTACTCGGCCAACGCCTGCGCGAGGCGCCGCCGTGCCTGCTCCCGGTCGACGCCCCAGGCGACGACCTTGGCCAGCAGGGGATCGTAGACCCGTGGGATCTCCAGGCCCGCGACGACCCCGGAGTCGATGCGCACCCCGGGCAGGTGCGGTTCGACCAGCCGCAGCACGCGGCCGGGCGCCGGCGCGAACGCGGCCTCGGGATCCTCGGCGTACACGCGCGCCTCGATCGCCCAGCCCCGCGGGACGAGGTCCGCCTGCTGCCACGGCAGCGGCTCGCCCGCAGCCACGCGCAGCTGCGCGACGACCAGGTCGACCCCCATGACGAGCTCGGTCACCGGATGCTCGACCTGCAGCCGGGTATTGGCCTCGAGGAAGAAGAACGCCTCGCCGTCGACCAGGAACTCGATCGTCCCGGCGTTGACGTAACCCGCCGCCCGGGCCAGCCGCACGGCGGCGTCGCCCAGCGCCTCGCGCAGCCGCGGGGTCAGGCCCGGCGACGGCGCCTCCTCGACGACCTTCTGGTAGCGGCGCTGCACACTGCACTCGCGCTCGCCCAGGTGGACCACGCCGCCGTGCGCGTCGGCCAGGATCTGCACCTCGACGTGACGCGGCCGCTCCAGCAGCCGCTCCAGGAAGATGGCATCGTCCCCAAACGCCGCCCGCGCTTCCCGGCGTGCGGCGGCCACCGCAGCCGACAGGTCGTCGGGCCGATGCACCACGCGCATCCCACGCCCGCCGCCGCCGGCCGCGGCCTTCACCAGCAGCGGGTAGCCCAGACGCGCCGCGGCCTCCCGCAGCGCGCCGTCGTCAGCGAGGCCGTCCGCGCCCGGCACCACGGGCACGCCCGCCTCGGCCGCCAGACGCCGGGCGGCGGTCTTGTCGCCCAGGCGCGCGATCACGTCGGCCGGCGGCCCGATGAAGACCAGACCCGCGTCCGCGCAGGCCCGCGCGAACGCCGCGTCTTCGGCCAGGAACCCGTAGCCCGGATGGATGGCGTCGGCGCCGACGCGCCGCGCGATGTCGACAAGGCGCGCCCCGTCCAGGTAGGAGCGCGCGGGCTCGGCCGGGCCGATGCAGACCGCCTCGTCGGCCAGGGCCACGTGCGGCGCGGCGGCGTCGGCCTCGGAGTAGACGGCCACGGCGGCGATGCCCAGCTCGCGACAGGCGCGGATGATGCGCACGGCGATCTCGCCGCGGTTGGCGATCAGCACCCGCGAGAGCCTCACCGGGGCTCCGGCCGCCCGGGGTCGGCCGTCCCGGGCGCCCACGCGGGCCGACGCCGCTCGAGGAACGCCCGCATGCCTTCCTGCGCTTCGGGCCCTGCGCGCACACGGGCGATGAGGTCCACCGTGTACGCCCGCGCCTGCTCCCACGACAGGCGCGGTATGGTGTCGAACAGCGCCTTGACGCCCCCCAGGGCCTGCGGGCCTGCCGCGAGGATCGCCTGCGCCCAGCGCGCGATGACCGCCTCGCGGTCTTCCGCCACGGCGTTGACGAGCCCCATGGCCTGCGCATGGGCGGCGCCGAACCGCGCACCGGTCAGCGCCGCCTGCAGCACCAGGTGGCGCACGGCCTTGCGCAGCAGGAACGGGAAGATCATGGCCGGCACCAGCCCCAGGCGCACCTCGGTGAGGCCGAAGGTGGCCTCCGGCGTCGCCACCGCCAGGTCGCAGGCCGCCAGCAGGCCCACCCCACCGCCCAGCGTCGCGCCGTGCACCGAGGCGATCACCGGCTTCGGACAGGCCACGATGGCGTCCAGGAGCGCCGCCAGCCGCGCCGCGTCGGCACGGTTCTCGTCGGGTGCGAGGGCCAGCGACGCGCGCATCCAGGCCAGGTCGGCGCCGGCACAGAACGAGGGGCCCTCGCCGGCCAGGACCACGTACCGGACGTCGGGATCGACGGCGGCGGCGGCGAACGCCTCGGTCAGCGCCCCGATCAGCCGGGGCTCGAGCGCGTTGTGGACCTCGGGACGCGCCAGGGCCAGACGCAGGGCCGGGCCATGGCGCGTACGGCGCAGGACGTCGCTCACCGGCTCACATCCGGAACACGCCGGGGCGCGCCGGCTCGATGGGCGCGTTCAGGGCCGCCGAGATGGCCAGCCCCAGCACATCGCGGGTCTGGGCCGGGTCGATGATGCCGTCGTCCCACAGGCGCGCCGTGCTGTAGTACGGGCTGCCTTCCCGCTCGTACTGCTCGAGGATCGGCCGCGCGATGGCCTCTTCCTCCTCGGGCGTCAGCGTCTTGCCCTCCCGCGCCAGCTGCTCGCGCTTGACGGTCACGAGGACCCCCGCGGCCTGCTCGGGACCCATGACGTTGATGCGCGCGTTGGGCCACATGAAGAGGAAGCGCGGCTCGTAGGCCCGCCCGCACATGGCGTAGTTGCCCGCGCCGTAGGACCCGCCGATGATCACGGTGAACCGGGGCACGCCGCAGGTGGCCACGGCGTGCACCATCTTGGCCCCGGCGCGGGCGATGCCCGCCGCCTCGTACTGGCGCCCGACGATGAACCCGGTGATGTTCTGCAGGAAGACCAGCGGGATGCGGCGCTGGCCGCACAGCTCGATGAAGTGCGCCCCCTTCTCGGCGCTGTCCACGAAGAGCACGCCGTTGTTGGCGACGATGCCCACCAGCACGCCGTGGATGCGGGCGAAGCCGCAGACCAGCGTCGTCCCGTACAGGGCCTTGAACTCGTGGAAGCGGCTGCCGTCGGTGATGCGCGCGATCACCTCGCGCACGTCGTAGGGCCGGCGCAGGTCGGCGGGGACGATCCCGTAGAGCTCCTGGGGGTCGTAGGCGGGGGGCTCGGGCGCGGCCACGTCCACCTCGGGGGTCTTCCGGCGGTTCAGCGTGCTCACGATGTGGCGCACGATGCGCAGGGCGTCACGGTCGTCGGTGGCGTAGTGGTCCACCACGCCCGAGCGCCGCGCGTGCACGTCGGCACCGCCCAGCTCCTCGGCCGTGACGTCCTCGCCGGTGGCGGCCCGCACCAGGGGCGGACCCGCCAGGAAGATGGTCCCCGTGCCCCGGACGATCACGGCTTCGTCGCTCATGGCCGGGACGTAGGCCCCGCCCGCGGTGCACGACCCCATCACCGCCGCGATCTGCGCGATGCCGGCAGCCGACAGCCGCGCCTGGTTGTAGAAGATGCGCCCGAAGTGCTCGCGGTCGGGGAACACCTCGGCCTGCAGCGGGAGGAACGCTCCGCCGGAGTCCACCAGGTAGACGCAGGGCAGGCGGTTGGCCAGGGCGATCTCCTGGGCCCGGACGTGCTTCTTCACCGTCATCGGGTAGTAGGTGCCGCCCTTCACCGTGGCGTCGTTGGCCACGATCATGACCTCCTGACCCGCGACCCGCCCGATGCCCGTCACGATCCCGGCGGCCGGCGCCTCGTTGTCGTACATGTCCCAGGCGGCCAGCGGCGACAGCTCGAGAAAGGGCGAACCGGGGTCCAGCAGCAGGTCGATCCGCTCGCGCACGGGCAGCTTGCCCAGCTCGCGCTGCCGGCGCCGCGCGCGTTCGCCCCCGCCCTGGCGCACCAGCGCCAGGCGCTCGCGCAGCTGCGCGACCAGGCCCTCGTGGTACCGGCGGTTGGCCTCGAACTCCGGGCTACGCACGTCGACGCGCGAGACGAGACGTTCCATTGCGCAGGGTGACTACACCGCGGCAGGCGGCGTCTCCTGTGGGATCGGGGAAACCACCGGGCCGGGGGCTTCATGGGGCCGGGACGGGGCCGCGGGGCGATGGCGCGGGGGCTGCCCGGACGGGCCGGCCCGCCGGCGCCGCCCTCCGGGGGCCCCACCGGGACCCGCGAAGCTACCGCCGGCCCTGCTCCTCGGCCAGCCGGCGGGCGGCGTCCAGCAGCCGGAGGGTCTCGATCTCGAACGTCTCGTGGATGAGGGCGAAGCGGGCCTGCTGGGACGGTGTCAACGCCTCGGCGATCCCCGCCAGCTGCTCGCGCCGCCGTCGTTCCATCTCGGCCCGCAGCTGGTTCAGCTCGGCCATCCGCTGGCGTATCAGCTCCTCGTCGCGCGGCTGTGCGGCCAGCAGCTGGCGGAGCTCCTTCACGAGCGGGCGGACACGCCGCCCCATCTCCAGGCGGATCTCCTTCAGCGCCCGCACGCGCGGGAAGATCCGCGCGATCTGGGCCTCGGTGAGGTCGAGCTCGTCCACCAGGCGCCAGATGAGCAGGGCCTCGATGATGCGCTCGGGCCGCGGGGGCGCCGGGCGCGACTCCTGGCCCACCGCGGGCAGGGCGAGCGCGACCAGCGCGACGAGCGCCGCCACCGCAAGGCGCACGGCTGCTCTCGGGGCGGGCGCCGTCCGGGGACCGGCCTGCCCGACCGCAGACGCTCGGACGCACCCACGCACGGTCCCGTCGTCGCCGCCCCCGCGGGCGGCTGCAGGTCTTCTGCCGCGTCCCATCGCCCGCCCCCTACCGGCCGCTGCGGGTGAACACCACGTCGGGTTCGGTGAGCCCCACCCGCCAGAGGTCGAGCGTCTCGTTCAGGGCGGGCAGCGTCGTGGTCATCGCCTCGGTCACCAGGACCCGCGCCTGCGCCAGGTCGGGATCGGCCGGCGGCGGACCCGGGTGTACCGCGAGCCACACCCCGGCGGCCGTGACCACCCCGAGGGCCGCGGCCACCCACGCACGACGCGGGACGGCCAGCCACCGCCGCAGGCGCACACCCGCCGGCAGCCGCTCGCGCGCGAGCCGCCGGTCCAGCTGCCGCATGAACGCGGGCCAGAACCCCGGCGGCGCCGCGAGCGCGTGCCGGCGCAAGAGGGCGGTGGTCGCTTCCAGCGCGGCCACCTCGTCGCGGCACGCCGCGCAGGCCGCCAGGTGCGCGAGCACCGGGGCACGCGCATCGGGCGGCATCGAGCCTGTCGCCAGCTCCGTGGCCCGCTCCAGCGCCTCGCGACAGGACAGGCTCACACCCGCACCCCCTGCGCGTCCAGCGCCCGGCGCAGCTTGCGCAGCGCCGCGAACATCGTGGCCTTGACCGTGCCCTCCGAGCAGCCCATGATGCGGGCGATCTCCTGGTAGGGCAGGTCGTGGTACACCCGCAGGGTCACCATCGCGCGTTGCCGCGGCGGCAGGGCCGCGATCGCGCGGCGCACCAGCCGGCCCGTCTCGCGCGCGGCCGCTTCCTCCTCGAGATCGACCTCCGCTGCGGTCTCCGTCGTGGGACCGTCGTCGTCGAGCAGCGGCGCGCGCGCCACGCGCGCCCGCACGTCCAGGCACAGGTTGACGGTGACGCGGTACAGCCAGGTGGAGAGCTTCGACCGGCCGTCGAAGCGCGCCAGCGCCCGGAAGGCGCGGACGAACACCTCCTGGGTGGCGTCCGCGGCGTCTTCGTGGTTGCCCAGCATGCGCCGGGCCAGTCGGTAGACCGCCTCGCGGTACTTGATGACGAGCGCGGTGAACGCGCTCTCCTCACCGCGCCGAAACGCCTCCAGCAGCCGCTCGTCCTCGGCCTGCATCCGTATCCCTCGTCTACTACTGTAACATCCCGCGCCCCCGCCTGCGTTTAGTCCCCAACCTCGAGGAGACCGCCAGCAGGCGACCGCCGGCCTGCACCGGAACGGTGTGCCGCGCGCGCCCAGTCCCAAGCCTGGAGGCGACAGGATCGGGCGCGGCGACGCGCGCCCGGCGGTGTGCCGCGCGCACAGGCTCGCGCCCGAGGGGGCTGCGGCGCATCACCGTCACGTGGTGCACCCCGCGTGGGTGTCGCTCAGAGACGGCCCGGGACGACCGTGGCCCGCACAGGGAGCAGGGAAGCGTCCATTCGGTCGCGAATTTGTAAGCGTTCCCTGTATGGATGGTCTGGAGCCTGGCAGGACGCCAGGGACGTGACGCGCGCCAAGGAGGAGGAGCCCATGCCGTTCGAACTGCCCCCGTTGCCGTACCCGTACAACGCCCTCGAGCCGCACATCGACGAGATGACGATGCGGATCCACCACGACAAGCACCACGGGACGTACGTGGCCAACCTGAACAAGGCGCTCGAGAGCGCGCCCGACCTCGCCGGCAAGCCCATCGAGGAGCTGCTGGCCAACCTGCAGGCGGTGCCCGAGAACATTCGCACCGCCGTGCGCAACAACGGCGGCGGCCACTACAACCACACGCTCTTCTGGGAGATCATGAAGCCCGGCGGGCCGGCTGCGCCCTCGGGGGCACTGGTCAGCGCCATCGAGGCGGCGTTCGGCTCGGTCGACAAGATGAAGGAGGCGGTGAACGCCGCGGGCCTGGGCCGGTTTGGGAGCGGCTGGGCCTGGGTGGTGCTGGGGCGGGATGGACGGCTCGCGGTCACCAGCACCCCGAACCAGGACACGCCCATCATGGAAGGCCTGGCGCCGGTGCTGGGCGTGGACGTCTGGGAGCACGCCTACTACCTCAAGTACCAGAACCGTCGGGCCGACTACCTGCAGGCCTGGTGGAACGTCGTCAACTGGGACGAGGTGGCGCGCTACTACGCCGCCGCCCAGGAGTGGATGAGAACACGCTGACGGCCCGGCCGGGTGCGCCACATCCGCTCCTCCCCGGGTCGCGGGCGCCCGGACCGCGTCACCCCGGCGGACGGTACGTGCCGGCAGGAGCCCGTCCCCTGGCCCGCGAACGGGAGCGGCGGGGAGTCGGGGAGGGCTCGTCATGCCCCCGCAGGAGCTGACCTGTCCGAACTGTGAGACGGTGATGGACCTGCGCTACTTCCTGCACATGCCGGACTACGTCTGGTACGAGTGCCCGATCTGCGGGCACCGGGCGATTCCTCGGGGCAGGCGCTTCGAGACGCCCGACGACGAGCTGCCGCAACCACTGCACCGCTAGCGCGCGTCCGCCACACGCCCCGCCAGACCACGGCCCGGCATTGGGGAGGTCGTGCAGCGATCCCCGGGGACGGTCGAGCGCAGGCGCACTGACCGGCCGTCACGCCTCGAGCTGCTGCCGCACCGCGGCGGCCAGGTGGTCCACGAGGCGGTCCAGCACGGCGGTGCCGATCTGCGGGCTGGCGTGCCTCGCGTCGCCCAGGATGCCGTTGGGGGTGATCGCCCGTAGCCCGCGGCGGAACAGCTCATCAGGATCGATCGGGCCGAGATAGCCTTGCGCGCGCTGCGCCACATCCACCAGGTGAGGATGCAGCGCCATCATGATGGACGTCTCACAGGCGTCGGCGTGAATCGCGTCGACGTCCTGCGGCGCGCCCAGCGCCGCCGCGGTCTCCACCATCACGCGCATCATCTCCATCAGGGCCCTGCTCCCGGCCACGTCCACGATGCGCACCCGGGTCTGCGCGTACTCCTCCCGCAGACGGCGCGCCGCGATCTCCAGCGGCCCGAAGTTGCCCCCGTGGGACGACAGCAGCACGAAGGTGTCGAAGCCGTGGGGCACCAGCGAGCGCACGTAGGCCGCCACCGTCTGGATGAACACCTCCTGCGGGATCGAGAGGCTTCCGGGGAAGGCCAGGTGGTGGTCCGAACAGGCCGGGCGGATCACCGGGGCCAGCAACGCGCCGAGCCGCCTGGCCAGCCGCTCGCCCACGGCGTGGCCGATGGCCGCGTCGGTCAGCAGCGGCAGGTGCGGGCCGTGTTGCTCGGTGGAGGCCGTCACGATCACCACCGTCCGCACGCCCCGCGCCAGCGCGTCCTCAACCTCGGGCCACGAGAGCTCCTCCAGGAGCACGGTGTCCTTCACGCATCGCCTCCATGCTCGAGTCTTGCGACGCACGCACCCTGTGCCTTCCGTCCACGATCGCTCCGTGCGGCCTCGCCGATGACGGCCCGGCTCATCCGCTCGGTGTCCCCGCGCCCACGCCCGGCGCCGCCGCCAGCCCCGCCAGCGGGCCCGCGGCGTAGCGGACCCGGCCGTCCACCACGGTAGCCAGGACCTGCACCTGGAGGAGGTCTTCGGGCCGGCCCGCGTAGGGATCGCGGTCCAGCACGATGAAGTCGGCCACGTAGCCTGGCGCGAGCCGCCCCCACTCCTGCTCGGCACGCGCGGCGTACGCCGGGCCATGCGTGTAGGCCAACAGCGCCTGTTCCAGCGTCAGGCACTCGTCGGGGTACCACGACGGCGCCTGCGGCTCGTCCTCCCGCCGGCGCGTCACCGCCGCGTACAGGCCGCGCCAGGGGTCGGGCGTCTCGACGGGCGCGTCCGAGCCGAAGGCCAGCACCGCCCCGGTCTGACGCAGGGACTGCCAGGCGTACGCCCAGCGCGCCCGGCGCCCCCAGTACCGCTCCGCGACGTCGCGGTCGGCCGTGGCATGGACGGGCTGCATCGACGCCACCACCCCCAGGCGGCCCAGGCGCGGCAGGTCGTCGCGGTGGAGCAGCTGCACGTGCTCGATGCGGTGGCGCAGCCCGGCGCGCGCGGAGGCCGCCGCGTACCGCTCCAGCACGTCCAGCACCGTCCGGTTGGCGCGGTCGCCGATGGCGTGGATCGCGGTGGCCAGCCCCGCGGCGACCGCGCGCCGCACGAGCGCGTCGATCTCGTCGGGCGTGCGCACGGCGATGCCCGTGTTGTGCGGCTGCCCGTCGAACGGCTCCAGCATCCACGCCGTCTGCGCGCCCAGCGTGCCGTCGGCGAAGATCTTCACCGGCCCCAGGCGCAGCATCGCGTCGCCAAACCCCCCGCGCAGCCCCACCGCCGTCGCAGCGTCCAGCAGATGGTCGGGGAGCGTCGCCACGGTGCGCAGGGCCAGCTCGCCACGTGCCCACAGCGCCTGCAGCGCCGCGAACTGCTCGGCACCCTCGTCGCCGCCCCCGGTGAAGGCGTGCACGCCCGTGAGTCCCCACCGGTGGAACTCGGCCGTCGCCGCCCGAATCGCCTCCTCGCGCATGGCAGCCGAGGGCGCGGGGATCGCGTGCCGCACGAGCGCCCTGGCCTCTTCCTTCAACAGCCCGTCGGGCTCGCCGTCGGGCCCACGGCCGATGGCGCCGCCGGGCGGGTCGGGCGTCGCACGGGTGATGCCCGCCAGGCGGAGGGCCGCTGTGTTCACCCAGAGCAGGTGCCCGTCCTTGCTCGTGCACGCCGCCGGTCGATCCGGCAGCACCGCGTCGAGGTCGGCGCGTGTGGGGAAGCGGTCGTCGACCCAGGTGTTCTTGTCCCACCCGCGCCCCAGCACCCAGTTGTCCTGCGGGCGACGGGCGGCCGCCTCGGCCAGGCGCCGCGCCGCCTCGGCGATGGAGCGCGTCCCCCGCAGGTCGACGTGCAGCAGTCCCAGGCCGTAGGCGACGAGGTGCACGTGGGCGTCGACGAGCCCGGGGAACACCGGCCGCCCGCCCAGGTCCACGCGACGGGCC
>CAZGNA010000105.1:0-9485 GCA_964526945.1 uncultured bacterium | reverse complement strand
GGGACCCTTCAAAGGGTCCCCAACGAAAGTACACAGACTACCGTACACTACCCGCCCCGGCGGGTTCGTTGACACTGCAAAAACGCGCTCCCTATAATGGGACAGCCTGGCGGAGGGCCTGGCACCATGATCGTGGATCTGCACCGACTCCGCGCGGAGCGGGGCGCCGTCCTCGTGGTCAGCTACCACGAGAGGCTCGCCAGCCAGATCGCCGAGGTGCCGTTCACGGATCCGGTCGACGGCGAGTTCACGTTGACCAACCTGGGCGCGGTCCTGAAGGTCTCAGGGTGGGTGCGGACCCAGGTGGAGCTTCGGTGCGACCGGTGCGCGCGGCCGTTTCCGTACCACCTGGCGGCCGCGGTGGACGAGGAGCTGGCGTGGGACGAGGACGACCCGGTGCTGGTGCCGGCGGGCGGCAGCATCGGGCTGGACCTCTCGGGGCTGGCCCGCGAGGAGCTGGTGCTGGCCCTGCCCATGGTCGTGCACTGCCGCGAGACCTGCGAGGGCATCTGCGAGCGGTGCGGCGCCGATCGGCGCGACGGCCGCTGCCGGTGTCCGGACGACCCCGCACCGACGCGGCTCCAGCCCCTGGCGGCGCTGCGGGCCCTGCTGGGCGGCGACGCGAGCCCCGCGACCTGAACGACGGGCGTCAGCGAGACGGAGGAGACACCACGTGGCGCAGAAACGACGACATCCCCATTCGTGGACCGGACACCGGCGCAGCCGCTGGACGCTTGCGCCCGTCACCCTCGTCACGTGCCCGCAGTGCAAGGCTCGCGTGCTCCCGCACCGGATCTGCCCCTCGTGCGGTACCTACGCCGGGCGGGAGGTCGTCGCTCCCCGCGCGCGGTCCGGCGCGAAGAAGAGGAAGGAAGCCTAGATCACCCCAAGAGTCGCCTGGCGCGATTGTTGGGGACCCCGGTCCCCGTATGCGTGACCGTGTGTCGGACGTGCTCCTTGCCGGTGGCCGATGTACATCGCATCCGGACGGTGGATGCGGTGGACCGTGATCCCATGCCCGGTGTGACCGCGACGCCCCTGACCGCTGGCATTCGCCGACCCATGTCGATCCTCGCCACAGGAGGTCTCCCATGAGCACGGTCCATCCCGTTTCGCGGGTGCAGGCTGCGGCGCGGACCGCCACGCGGCGGGGCGCGACCATCGCCGGCATGGGGCGGAGCGTCCCGGCCAGGGTGGTGACCAACCGCGAGCTCGAGCGGCTGGTGGACACCAGCGACGAGTGGATCGTCACCCGCACCGGTATTCGCGAGCGGCGCGTCGCACCCGACGGGATCGCCACCTCCGACCTGGCCGTCGAGGCCGCCCGGGACGCGCTGCGGGACGCGGGGCTGGACGCCCGTGACGTGGACCTCATCCTGGTGGGCACCGCGTCGCCCGACATGCTGTTTCCCGCCACCGCCTGCCTGGTGCAGCACCGGCTGGGGGCAGTGCGGGCAGGCGCCTTCGACGTCTCGGCGGCGTGCAGCAGCTGGGCGTACGCCGTCGCGATGGGACACGCCGCCATCGCGGCCGGCACGGCCGAGACCGTGCTGGTGATCGGGGCCGAGACCCTCTCGCGCATCACCGACTGGACCGACCGCGCCACGTGCGTGCTGTTCGGCGACGCGGCCGCCGCGGTGGTGCTGCGCCCCTGCGCGGCCGACGAGGGATTCCTCGCCTTCCACCTGGGCGCCGACGGCGGGGGAGCCCAGCTCATCTCCCTGCCCGCGGGCGGCTCGCGCCGGCCGGCCAGCCCGGAGACGGTGGCGGCGCGGGAGCACTTCATCAAGATGAACGGCAGGGAAGTGTACAAGTTCGCCGTGCGGGCCATTCCGCGGGCGCTCGAACAGGTCGTGGCCCAGGCGGGGTACACGGTCGACGAGGTGGACTGCTTCATCCCCCACCAGGCCAACCTGCGGATCATCGAGGCGGCGGCCCGTCGCCTCGGCCAGCCGCTGGAGAAGTTCTTCATCAACGTGGACCGGTACGGGAACACCTCTGCCGCGTCGGTCCCGGTGGCGCTCTACGAGGCCGTGGAGCAGGGGCGAGTGCGCCCGGGCGACCTGGTGGCGTTCGTGGCGTTCGGCGGCGGGTTGACGTGGGGCGCGGCGGCGATGCGCTGGACGGCAGGGCCCAGGGGAGGTCGGCCGCAGACGCCGTGATCGCGTTCGTGTTCCCCGGCCAGGGCGCGCAGCACGTCGGCATGGGCGTCGCCATGGCCGACCGGTTTCCGCAGGCGCGCCGGGTCTTCGACGAGGCCAGCGCCGCCATCGACCTGGACCTGCTGGCGCTGTGCCGCGACGGCCCCGACGAGGTGCTGCGCGAGACCGAGAACACCCAGCCGGCGTTGCTGGCCTGCAGTTGGGCCATCGCTGCGGTCCTGATCGCCCACGGGATCAGGCCCCGGTACGCGGCCGGCCTCAGTCTGGGCGAGTACACGGCGCTGGTGGCCGCGGGTGCCCTGGACCTAGCCGATGCCGTGCGGGTGGTGCGGCTCCGCGGCCGCTTCATGCAGGAGGCCGTGGCCGGGCGGGCCACCGCCATGGCGGCGGTGCTGGGGCTGGACGTCGACACGGTGGACGGCGTCTGCCGCGCGGTGACCGGCGTGGTGGAGGTCGCCAACATCAACGCGCCGGGCCAGGTGGTCATCGCGGGCGACCGGGCCGCTGTCGAGGCCGCGTGCGCACGCCTGCGGGCCGAGGGCGCCCGCCGTGCGGTGCCCCTGGCGGTCAGCGCGCCGTTCCACACGTCGCTCATGGAGGCGGCAGCCGCGCGGCTCGCGCCGGTCCTCGCCGCGGTGCCGCTGCGGGACGCCGCGATCCCGGTCATCGCCAACGTCACGGGCGAGCCGGTCCAGGACGCGCAGACCATCCGGCAGCTCCTGATCGCCCAGGTGGCGCGCCCGGTGCGCTGGGAGCAGTCGGTGCGTCGGCTGCATGGGCTTGGCGCCACGACGTTCGTCGAAGCCGGACCCGGAACGACCCTGGCGGGTCTCGTCCGCCGGACGCTCCCGCAGGCGCGCGTGCTCTCGGTGGCGACCCCCGCCGACGTGGATGCCGCCCGCACGCTCCTGGCCGACGCCGTGGGCGCCGACGCGGGCGACGCCCGCGGGTAGACGCCATGGGGGTGCTGGACGGACGTGTGGCCGTGGTCACCGGCGCGTCGGGCGGCATCGGCAGCCGCATCGCCGTGGCGCTCGCCCGGGAGGGCGCGGCCGTCATCGTGCACTACGCGCACCGCCGGGAGGCGGCCGAGGCGGTGGTGGCGGAGATCGCCGCCCTGGGTGGCCGCGCGCGTGCCGTCGCCGCTGACCTGGCGTCGCCCGAGCAGGCCGCGGCCGTGGTGGCGGCTGCCACCGACACGTTCGGGCGGCTCGACATCCTGGTCAACAACGCCGGCACGACCCGTGACGGGCTGGTGCTCCGGATGACGGACGCGGACTGGCAGGAGGTGCTGGCCACGAACCTCTCAGGCGCGTTCTACTGCATCCGGGCGGCCCTGCGTGAGTTCCTCCGGCAGCGCAGCGGGCGGATCATCAACGTCGCCTCGGCGGCCGGCCAGGCGGGGGACGCCGGGCAGGCCAACTACGTGGCCGCCAAGGCAGGGCTCATCGGCCTGACCCGGGCGGTGGCGCGCGAGGTCGGCTCCCGGGGCATCACCGTGAACGCCGTGGCGCCCGGGTACATCGCAGCGGGCATGACGGAGCGTCTGCCGCCCGAGGTGACGGCGCGCTACCTCCAGCAGATTCCGCTGGGCCGGGCAGGGACGCCGGAGGAGGTGGCGGCGGCCGTGGTGTTCCTGGCCTCCGAGGCTGCGGCCTACATCACGGGGCAGGTCTTGAACGTCGACGGTGGTATGATCATGCATTGACCCGGGCCGGGCGCGTCCAGCCCGGCCGGTGCGGAGGTGATGTGGACGATGGCGTCGGTGTTCGAACGTGTGCGCGCGCGGGTGGCGCACCAGCTCGGCGTGGATGAGGAGACGATCACCCGGGAGTCGTCCTTCGTCGAGGACCTGGGCGCCGACTCGCTGGACGTGGTGGAGCTGGTGATGGCGCTCGAGGAGGAGTTCGAGATCGAGATCCCCGACGAACAGGCCGAGAAGATCGTGACGGTCGGGGACGCGGTGAAGTTCATCGAGGCCCACATGAAGGATCAGGCCCAGTAGGTGGCGATGCGGTGGCACCTACGCGGCGGCGGGTCGTCGTGACCGGGCTGGGGGTCGTCAGCCCGCTGGGCATCGGCCACCAGGCCTTCTGGGCCGGGCTGGTGGCCGGGCGGTCCGGCGTCCGGCGGATCACGGCGTTCGACCCCTCGGGGTTCGCCACGCAGATCGCGGCGGAGGTGCCGGACTTCGACCCCACGGCGTTCATGGATCGCAAGGAAGCGCGGCGCAACGACCGGTTCGTGCAGTTCGCCTACGCGGCCGCCCGCCTGGCGCTGGAGGACGCGGGGTTCACCATCACGGCCGCCAACGCCACGCGGGTGGGCGTCGTCATCGGCTCGGGCATGGGCGGGGTGATCACCTGGGAGGCCCAGCACCGCACCCTCCTCGAGCGCGGTCCCGACCGCGTCTCGCCGTTCTTCGTGCCCATGGTCATCGGGAACATGGCCAGCGGTGTGACCGCCATCCTGGTCGGTGCCAAGGGGCCCAGCCAGGGCGTGGTGACCGCGTGCGCCACGGGCGGGAACGCCATCGGCGATGCGGCGCGCCTGATCCAGTACGGGGAGGCCGACGCGATGCTGGCCGGCGGGTCGGAGGCCGCCATCACGCCGCTGTCCCTGGCGGGGTTTGCGGCCATGAAGGCAATGACGACCCGCAACGACGACCCGGCGGGCGCGTCACGGCCGTTCGACGCCACCCGGGACGGGTTCGTCATGGGCGAGGGCGCCGGGGTGGTGCTGCTGGAGGCCCTGGAGGTGGCCGAGCGGCGTGGGGCGCCCATCTACGCCGAGCTCGTCGGGTACGGCACCAGCACCGACGCCCACCACATCACCCAGCCCGATCCCGAGGGCGACGGCGCGT
The DNA here is from genome assembly GCA_964526945.1 of uncultured bacterium. Classification (GTDB taxonomy): domain Bacteria; phylum Sysuimicrobiota; class Sysuimicrobiia; order Sysuimicrobiales; family Humicultoraceae; genus Fervidifonticultor. The sequence continues at coordinate 4,460 of CAZGNA010000105.1, read as the reverse complement.
CCCGTGCCATGGCGGCCGCGTTGCGCGATGCCGGGCTCCCCCCCGACGCGGTGGACTACGTCAACGCTCACGGGACCGGCACGCCCTACAACGACCGCCTGGAGACGCTGGCCATCAAGCGCGCCTTCGGGCCCCACGCCCGCCGGCTGGCCGTCAGCTCCACCAAGTCGATGACCGGCCACCTGCTGGGCGCCGCCGGCGGCGTCGAGGCGATCGCCTGTTGTCTGGCGCTGCGCCATCAGGTGATCCCCCCGACCATCAACTACCGGGTGGCCGACCCCGAGTGCGACCTGGACTACGTCCCCAACACCGCCCGCCCGGCGCGGCTGCGCACCGTCATGTCCAACGCCTTTGGCTTCGGGGGCCACAACGCCACCCTGGTGCTGCGGGCCATATGGTGAGACCCCTGCGGGGCCAGAGCCCGCCGGACGAGACCGGCGCCGTCGGCGAGGTGCTCTCGCAGGAGCGGCTGGCGCAGCTGGCGCAGCTGGAGGAGCGCCTGGGCGTGCGCTTCCGCGACCGCTCGCTGCTGGACCTGGCGCTCCGCCACGGGTCGTTCAGTCACGAGCGCGGCACCCCGCTGAAGAGCTACGAGCGGCTGGAGTTCCTGGGCGACGCGGTGCTGAGCCTGGTGGTCAGCGACGACCTCTACCGCCGGTATCCCGACGTGGACGAGGGCGGGCTCGCCAAGCAGCGGGCGCGCCTGGTCAACGAGGCGGCCCTGGCCTCCATCGCGCGCCGGCTGGGGCTGGCGCGGTACATCCTGCTCGGGAAAGGGGAGGAGAAGGGCGGCGGGCGCCAGCGGCCCGCACTGCTGGCCGACGCGGTGGAGGCGGTGATCGGCGCCATCTACATGGACTCCGGCTACGGCGTGGCGCACGCCGTGGTGTCCCGGTGGATCGCCGACCTGGCGGAGGAGATGCAGCGCGCCGGCCAGGACTTCAAGAGCCAGCTCCAGGAGCGCCTGCAGCGCCGGGGGCAGATGCCGCGCTACCGCATCACGCAGGAGGAAGGTCCCAACCACGCCCGCGTCTTCGTGGCGGTGGTCGAGGCGGGCGGCAAGCTCCTGGGCGAGGGGCGCGGCCGCAGCAAGAAGGAGGCGGAGCAGGCCGCGGCCGCGCAGGCGCTGGCGCGTCTGGACCGCGGCGCGCCATGAACGTGCTGTGGGCCCCGTGGCGCGGCGTCTACGTCATGGCGCCCAAGCCCGACGGCTGCATCTTCTGCGACGCGCTGGCCGCAGGCGACGACCGGGGCCGGCTCATCGTCCACCGCGCGGCCCACGCGTTCATCATGCTCAACCAGTTTCCGTACAACAGCGGGCACGTCATGGTCGTCCCCTACCGCCACGCCGCCCGGCTGGACGCGCTGACCGACGACGAGGCCGGCGCGCTGGTGACCGTCACCGCGCTGGCGGTGCGCGCGCTGGAGGCCGCGCTGGCTCCCCAGGGGTTCAACATCGGCCTGAACCTGGGGCGGGCCGCTGGGGCCGGGGTGGAGGACCACCTGCATGTGCACGTGGTTCCCCGGTGGGTGGGTGATACGAACTTCATGCCGGTCCTGGCGGCGACCAAGGTGCTGCCCCAGCACCTGGCGGAGACCTACGACCGGCTGCAGGCTGCGCTGGCGACGGCGTCGCGTTGACGGTCGCGGCGCCAGGTGCGTACAATGGGACACGATCTTGGGGGCGGGGTGTGACCGGATGATGCACCACCAGCCGGCAGCGCCCGAGGACGATCCCGAACAGCTGGCGGCGTTCGAGGCGCGGATCGCCGCCGGGGAACGGGTGGAGGCGGGCGAGTGGATGCCCGCCCGCTACCGTGCCGAATGCCTCCGGCTGATCCAGATGCACGCCAACTCCGAGCTCATGGGCGCGCTGCCCGAGCGCGAGTGGATTCCCCGGGCACCGACGCTGGCACGCAAGATGGCGCTGATCGCCAAGGTGCAGGACGAGATCGGGCACGCCCAGCTGCTCTACCGCGTCGCCGAGGACCTGGGCCGGCCCCGCGCGGCCATGATCGACGACCTGCTGGCGGGCCGGGCCAAGTTCCACAACGTCTTCCACTACCCCGCCGAGACGTGGGCCGACGTGGTGGTCATCCAGGTCTTCGTCGACGGCGCGGCGATGCAGACCCAGGGGGCGCTGCGCGCCTGCTCGTACGCCCCCTACGCGCGGGTGCTGCGCCGGATCTGCTACGAAGAAGACTTCCACATCCGGCTGGGGATCGACGGATTCAAGGCGCTGGCCGAGGGCACGCCCGCGCAGCGGGCGATGCTGCAGGACGCGCTGGACCGCTGGTGGACGCCGTTGATGCACTTCTTCGGCCCCCGCGACCAGGCGTCGCCCCACCTCGAGCAGATGATGCGCTGGCGCATCAAGGTCAAGACCAACGACGAGCTGCGCCAGCAGTTTCTCCGCCAGTTCGTGCCGCTCATCCAGGAGTACGGGCTGCGGGTCCCGGATCCGGGCCTGCGGTGGGACGAGGCGACGGGCCAGTACGTCTACACCGAGCCCGACTGGGACGAGTTCCGGCGCATCCTGCGCGGCGAGGGCCCCAGGACGCGGGCCCGGTTGGAGGTGCGCAACCGCTACCACGCGCAGCACCAGTGGGTGCGCGAGGCGCTGGGGCGATGGGCGGCGGCCGCGTAGGGCGCCTGGGGAGGACGGCTGGCTCCCGACGGCGCGGAGCCGCACGCCGCGGCGCGACACGACACGAGGCGACCACCCGGTGGACACCCGGCGGCGGGCCCCGGCCGTGAACCTGGGCGACGTGGTCCCCGAGGCCGCGTCCGTCTTCGCCGTCTTCCGTCAGGACTCCAAGGCCGAGCCCCACGTGCACGTGGGCGACGTGCACGCGCCCGATCCGGAGATGGCGCTGGTGCTGGCCAAGGAACAGTTCGCCCGGCGCGACCCGTGCGTGAACCTCTGGGTCGTGCGCTACACCGACATCACGGCGACCCGCTACGAGGACGCCGACCTCTTCGCGCCCGCCACCGACAAGAGCTACCGGTTCGGCGGCTCGTACCGGGAGCAGCAACGGGTCTACCGCCGGCGATGACGGGGCTGTGGACGGCGGCCGATGCGCCCGTCGCCTTGCGGGACGACGCCGTCCGGGCCGCGCTGTGCGGCGTGCTGCGGGCCTGGGCCGACGACGAGCTGATCCTGGGTCACCGCCACGCGGAGTGGACGGGGTTCGCGCCGGACATCGAGTCCGACGTCGCGCTGTCGTCGATCGCCCAGGAGGAGCTCGGGCATGCCCGCGTGTTCTACGAGCAGGTGGCTGCGGCGACCGGGACGACACCCGACGGGCTCGCCTTCGGGCGGGACGCGTCGGCGTTTGGCAACGCGGTGCTGGTCGAGCACCCCAACGGCGACTGGGGCTTCACCATCGTGCGCGCGTGGCTGTACGATCACGCCGACGCCGTCCGCTTGGCCGACCTGGCCGACGCGCCCCTGGGCCCGTTCGCGGCGCTGGCCAGGGCGCTGCAGCGCGAGGAGAAGTACCACCTCCTGTTCAGCGATGCGTGGCTGGTGCGCCTGGCCCGCGCCGGCGACGAGGCGTCCGCCCGGCTCCAGGCGGCGCTGGACGCCATCTGGCCCGACGCCCTCGGGCTGTTCGAGGAGACCGACGATCACGCGCGCCTGGTTGGCGTCGGGCTGCTGCCCGCCGGGCCGGTGACGCAGCGCGACCGGTTCGAGGCCGCCACACGGCCGCGCCTGGAGACGCTGGGCCTGCGTCCCCCGCCGGTGGCCGCAGCCACCGGCGGCCGGCGCGGCCGCCACACGGCCGCGCTGCAGGCGCTCCTGGAGGAGATGACGTCGGTGTGGCGTACCGATCCCACCGCGCGCTGGTGAGCGCTCATGGCGACCGTGACCCGTGACGAGGTCTGGCGGGCGTTGGGGACCATCGAGGACCCGGAACTGCCCGTGGCCATCACGGACCTGGGCCTCGTGGAGGCGGTCGAGGTCTGCGACGACAGGGTGCGGGTGCGGCTGGTGCCCACCTTCACTGGGTGTCCGGCCCTCGAGGTGATCCGCGCGCGGGTGCGCGCCCGGGTCTTGGAGCTGCCGGGGGTGCGCAGCGCCGACGTCGAGTTCCGATACGACGTGCCCTGGACCGTGGACCGCCTGACGCCCGCGGCGCGCGCACGGCTCTCCGCCCACGGGCTCAGCGTCCCGCACCGGACCCTGGCCGAGCCGGCGGCCTGCCCCTACTGCGGTTCGACGAACACCACCCTGGAGAACGCCTTTGGCCCCACGCTCTGCCGGGCAGTCTACTACTGCCGCGACTGTCGCAATCCCATCGAGCGCTTCAAGCCGCCCGGGGACCCCGTCCCGCTAGCAGCACCGGCAGCGCGGCAGCCGGCGGACTAGGCGCCCGGCCGTGCGGGCCCGGGCGCTGGCCGCCCTGGTCGCCTGCCTGGGCGCTGCGGTGCTGGCCCTGGCGCGTCCGCAGGCGTTG
>CAZGNA010000104.1:6840-9615 GCA_964526945.1 uncultured bacterium | reverse complement strand
GTCGCGCGGCCGGCCGCCCGCGCGGGGACTGCGTCCCTGCTGGGGGAGGCCCGGCCGTGACCTGGGGCGTGGTGGTCTTCCCGGGCTCCAACAACGATCGTGACGCCGTGCACGTGCTGCGGCACGTGGTGGGCGTCGACGTGGTGGAAGTCTGGCACGAGGACCGTGCGCTGGCGGGGGTCGACGCGCTGGTGCTGCCCGGTGGCTTTTCGTACGGCGACTACCTGCGGGCAGGCGCCATCGCCGCCACGGCACCCGTGATGGACGCGGTGCGCGCCCTGGCGGCAGCAGGCAAGCCGGTGCTGGGTATCTGCAACGGGTTTCAGATCCTGACCGAGGCAGGGTTGCTGCCGGGCACGCTGGTGCGCAACGCGGGCCTGCGGTTCCGGTGCCGGCCGGTCTGGGTGCGGGTCGACTCTCAGCGCACGCCGTTCACCGCGGCCCTGCCCGTGGGCACGGTGCTGCAGATGCCCATCGCGCACGGCGAGGGCGCCTACCTGGCGCCGCCCGACGAGGTCGCAGCGCTGGACGCGGCCGGCCGCATCGTCTTCCGGTACTGCGACCCTTCCGGGCGCGTCACGCCCGAGGCCAACCCCAACGGCTCGGTGGCGGGGATCGCCGGCGTGGCGAACGCGGCAGGCAACGTCGTGGGGCTGATGCCGCACCCCGAGCGGGCGTCCGAAGCGGTGCTGGGCTCCACCGACGGCCTGCGGCTGTTCGCCTCGGCCGTGGCGTGGCTGCACCAGCAGCCGCAGGCGGTGCGCACCGGTGCGGGGTGGGCGAGCCAGGGAGGGTCCCGGTGAGCGCGGTCGCTCCGGACCTGGCCACTCGCGCCGGCCTGACTCCCGAAGACTACGCGCTGATCTGCCGGACCCTGGGGCGGGCGCCCAACCCCGTGGAAGCTCGCATGTTCGCCGTGATGTGGTCGGAGCACTGTGGCTACATGCACTCCAAACGCGTGCTGCGCCGGCTGCCGACCGCGTCGCCACGGCTCGTCCGCGGGCCGGGTGAGAACGCCGGCGTCGTCGCCGTGGGCGACGGATGGGCCGTGGCGTTCAAGATGGAGAGCCACAACCACCCCAGCGCGGTCGACCCGTACAACGGGGCGGCAACGGGCGTGGGCGGGATCATCCGCGACGTGCTCGCGATGGGGGCCCGTCCCATCGCGCTGCTCGACGCCCTCCGCTTCGGCCCGCTGGACGAGCCGCGGGCCCGACGGTTGCTGGCCGGCGTCGTGGCCGGCATCGCCGGCTACGGCAACGCCATCGGGGTGCCCACCGTCGGCGGTGAGATCCTGGTCGACGCCTGCTACCGTGACAATCCCCTGGTGAACGTGGCCTGCCTGGGCCTGGTGCGCGCCGACCGCGTGGCATCCTCGGCGGCCGCGGGGCCGGGCAACGTGGTGCTCTACGCCGGCGCGCGCACCGGCCGCGACGGCATCGGCGGGGCGGCCTTCGCCTCCACCGAGCTCGACGCGAGACGGGAGCAGGCCGACCGCGCGTCGGTGCAGCTGGGCGATCCATTTACCGGGAAGCTCCTGATCGAGGCCACCCTGGAGGCGCTGGAAACCGGGGCCGTGGTGGCCATCCAGGACATGGGGGCCGCGGGCCTGACGTGCGCGGCCGCTGAGATGGCCGCCCGCGGTGGCGTCGGGATGGAGCTCGACGTGGACCGGGTGCCGCTGCGGGAACCACAGATGCGTCCCGACGAGATCCTGCTGAGCGAGTCGCAGGAGCGCATGCTGCTCGTCGTCCGCCGTGACGACGTCGCGCGGGTGGCGGCCATCTACCGCCGGTGGGGACTCGAAGCGGCCGTGCTCGGCACCGTGCTCGCGGAGCCCCGGCTGCGCGTCCTGGCCGGCGGGCAGGTCGTCGTCGATCTGCCGCCACGGGCGCTGGCCAACGCGCCGGCCTACGAGCCGGCCGAGGCGGTGCCCGAAGACCTCGAGGCCCGCTGGGCGCTGCCCGCGTTGCCGCCCCTCGACGACCCGGGCGACGCGGTGCTGGCGCTGCTCGCCCATCCCAACGTGGCCAGCAAGCAGGCCGTGTACGAACAGTACGACCACATGGTCGGGATCCGTACCGTGGCGCCGCCGGGCGCCGACGCGGCGGTGCTGCGGCTGCTGGAGGTCCCGCCGCGGGGAGTGGCGGTCGTCGCAGACGGCAACGCGCGCTGGTGCGCGCTCGACCCCTCGCGCGGCGCCGCGCTGGTCGTGCTGGAGGCGGCCGCCAACCTCGCCTGCGTGGGTGCCACGCCGCTGGGGCTCACCGACTGCCTGAACTTCGGCAGCCCACGGCGCCCCGAGGTCTTCTGGGCGTTTCGCGAGACCGTCGACGGGCTGGCCGCGGCCTGCCGCGCGCTGGGGATCCCCGTGGTGGGCGGCAACGTCTCGTTCTACAACGAGGCGGAGGGCGCCCATGATCGGGCCATCCTGCCCACCCCGATCGTCGCGATGGTCGGCCTGGTGGACGACGTGGCGGCGATCGGGCGGATGGGGTTCGCGCGCGCTGGCGACCGCATCGTGCTGCTGGGGCCCGACAGCGCCACGCTCGGCGGGAGCCTGCACGCACGCCTGGTCACCGGCAGGGACTGCGGACGCCCTGCGGCTCCGGCGTTTGGCGCTGCGGTCGCCGCCATCGCGCTGGTGCGGGATGCCGTGCGCCAGGGGATGCTGCGCTCCGCGCACGACTGCAGCGAGGGCGGGCTCGCCGTCGCGCTCGCCGAAGCGTGCATCGCGGGCGGGGTGGGTGCGACGGTGGCCCTGCCGGCGCCCGC
>CAZGNA010000104.1:0-6799 GCA_964526945.1 uncultured bacterium | reverse complement strand
GGCGAGGGGCCGGGCCGGTTTGTCGTCTCGTGCCCTCCGGAGCGCCTGCAGGCCATCACGGCCGCGGCCGCCGCAGCGGGGGTGCCGTGCGCCGTGCTCGGGACGGTGGGCGGCGACGCGCTCTGCATGCAGTGGACCGCGGGCGGCACCACCTGCACGACCTCGTTGCCCCTGGACGCGCTCGCGGCCGCGTGGACCAGCCTGGAGGTGTAGCGATGGCAGGTGGCGATGGCGATCCGGTCGCGCGCGCCCTCCACCCGGCGCCCGTGGAGCCGCCGCGCGAGACCGCAGAAGACGGCGGGCATCCGGCCTGGCCCGCGGATGCGTGGAAGGAGGAGTGCGGGGTGGCCGGGGTCGTCTGCCGCGACGGGATCGCGGCGGCGCCGCTGGTGCATGTCGCCCTGTACGCCCTCCAGCACCGCGGGCAGGAGAGCGCGGGCATCGCCGCCTTCGACGGTCGCGACGTACGCCTGCACCGCGGCATGGGGCTCGTGGCGCAGGTCTTCGACGCGGCCCGGATCGAGGCGCTGCCCGGTGCCGTGGCCATCGGGCACGTGCGCTACGCGACCATGGGCTCCGCGCGGCTGGAGAACGCGCAGCCCATCGTCGTCGCCTCGCCGTGGGGGCCGGTGGCCATCGCGCACAACGGCAATCTCATCAACGCGCCGCAGGTGCGCCGCGCCCTCGAAGACCAGGGCGTGATGTTCGCCGGTACCACGGACAGCGAGGTGATCGCCCACCTCATCGCTCGGGCCCCGGCCGCAGATCCCGACGACGCGGTGGCCTCGTGCATGGCCAGGCTGGAGGGTGCCTATACGGTCGTGGCAGCGGCGGGTGGCCGGCTCTACGGCTTCCGCGACCCCTGGGCGATCCGTCCGCTCGTCGTCGGGCGCGGGCCGTGGGGCTGGGCGCTGGCGTCCGAGACGTGCGCCTTTGACCACATCGGCGCGGAGTACGTCGCCGAGGTGGAACCGGGTGCCCTGGTCGTCCTCGACCGCGACGGGCTGCGCACGCGCCAGGTGCTCTCGCCCGCGCCGCGCGCCGCCTGCGTCTTCGAGTACATCTACTTCGCCCGCCCCGACAGCGTCCTGGCCGGGCGCAACGTCCACCAGGCCCGCCGGCGCATGGGACGCATCCTGGCCCGCGAGCACCCGGCCGACGCCGACATCGTAATCCCCGTGCCCGACTCCGGCACGTCGGCGGCCATGGGCTTTGCCGAAGCCGCGGGCCTCCCCTTCGAGGTCGGGTTGATCAAGAACCGGTACATCGGCCGCACCTTCATCCAGGCGGATCAGGCCACGCGCGACTTTGGCGTGCGCCTGAAGCTCAACCCCAACGTCGAGGTGATCGCCGGACGGCGCGTCGTGTTGGTGGACGACTCGATCGTCCGCGGCACGACCTCGGGACGCATCGTGCGCCTGCTGCGGGCGGCGGGTGCCCGCGAGGTCCACGTGCGCATCTCCTCGCCGCCGATCCGCTTCCCGTGTTTCTACGGCATCGACACCAGCAGCCGGGGGGAGCTGGTAGCAGCACGCCACACGGTGGACGAGATCCGCCGCCTGATCGGCGCCGACAGCCTGGGCTACTTGAGCCAGGCGGGGCTCGCCGAGGCCGTGGGGCTCGCGCACAGCGACCTGTGCATGGCCTGTCTGGACGGGCGCTACCCGACCCGCGTGCCCACCGAAGCCGAAGCGGGGCGACGGGCGCTGGATGCCTTCGCCAGGGCGGCCGCGCCCAGCCGCTCGTGAGCCCCTGGCCCGCTGTGTGGTGACCGACAGGCCCACGTGATGGAGTCGCGTGATACCCCCTCCGGTCCGTCGCCCGGCCTGTCGTACCGGGACGCCGGGGTCGACACCGCGGCGAAGGAACGGCTGCTGGCGCAGGTGGCGTCCAGCATCCGTGCGACCCACTCTCCCCGGGTGCTCGCCGGGGTCGGGGCGTTCGCGGGCGCCCTGGCGCTCCTCCTCGGGGAACGGGACGCAGTGCTCCTGGCTACCACCGACGGTGTGGGCACCAAGACGCTGCTGGCCCGCCGCCTGGGGCAGGATGCGGTCATCGGATGGGACATCGTCGCCCACTGCGCCAACGACCTGGTCGCCCAGGGTGCGCGCCCACTGGCCTTCCTCGACTACATCGCCATGGGCGGCCTCGACGGCGACCTGGTCACCACGCTGCTCGGGGCCATGGCCCAGGCGTGTCGGACGCTGGGCGTGGTGCTGCTGGGCGGCGAGACGGCGGAGATGCCCGACGTGTACGCGGCCGACGCGTACGACGTCGTGGGGACCATGGTCGGCCTGGCGCCGGCCGAGGGGCTCATCACCGGCGCCCGCATCCGCCCCGGCGACCGCCTGGTGGGGCTGGCCTCCACCGGCCTGCACACCAACGGGTACACGCTGGTGCGTCGCGTGCTCGCCAGGGCCCCCGCGACCCTCCATGCCGTCCTGGACGACCGCGGGACCACCGTGGCGCAGGCACTCATGGCGCCCCACCGGTGCTACGCTACCGAGGTGCTCGCGCTGCTCGCCGCCGTGCAGGTCAAGGGTATCGCACACGTCACAGGCGGCGGTCTGGGGGCGAATCTGCGCCGCGTGCTCCCGGCCGGCTGTGCCGCGCGCATCCGGCGGTCCTGGCCGGAGCCACCGGTCTTCGGCTGGCTGCGCCGGGTCGGGGGAGTCTCCGAGGACGAGATGGTCGCCACGTTCAACCTGGGGATCGGCATGGTGCTCGTCGTGGCGCCGTCCGACGTAGCGGTGGCCCTCGCCCACTTCGCGCGCTGCGCGGTCCCCGCTTATGAGATCGGCGAGGTCGTCCCGGGTGCACGGGAGGTCGAGCTCGGGTGATGCGCGTGGCTGTCTACGCCTCGGGCACGGGCACCATCCTGCAGGCCCTGCTCGACGCGTTCGGTCCCGGACGGTGCGGGGTCGCGGGCGTGGTGCTGGTGGTCTCCAACAATCCCGACGCCGCGGCCCTGACGCGAGCCCGCAGTGCCGGCGTGCCCACGGCGGTCGTCGACCACCGGGGCCGCAGTCGGCAGGCGTTCGAGGCCGAGCTCGCCGCGGTCACCGATGCCCACGGGGTCGACCTGATCTGCCTCGCAGGGTTCCTGCGCATCCTCTCGCCCGAGTTCGTCGGCCGCTATCCCACCCGCATCTTGAACACCCACCCGGCGCTGCTGCCCGCCTTCGGCGGCAGGGGGATGTACGGCGAGCGGGTGCACCAAGCGGTCCTCGCCGCGGGCGTGGCGGTGAGCGGGTGCACCATCCACCTGGTGGACGAGGTTCCCGACGGTGGCCCGATCGTCGCCCAGGCCACCGTCCCGGTGCTCCCCGGCGATACCCCGGCAACGCTCGCCGCACGCGTGCAGGCCGAAGAGCGGCGACTCTACCCCGAGGTCGTACGCTGGTGGGCGCAGGGGCGCCTGGTGGTGCGCGGGCGCACCGTGGTGTGGCGCCCGGGCCCTGCGGGCGCGTCCGCTGGCGCGCCGCTGTCTGCCGGGCAGGCACCGCATGCCACAGCCGTGCCCGCTGGCGAGCCCGCGCGGCACCCGGGCCAGGCACCGCCTGTGGAGGCCACCGCGCGCGGGCCCGGAGGGACGGCGGCTGACGGCGTCGCACGTACGGCACCCACCCGACAGACCACACCGTAGGAGGGACCGTCATGACTGCGATCCGGCGCGCGCTCCTGAGCGCGGCGGACAAGACCGGCCTCGTCGACCTCGCCACCGCGCTGCACCAGGCGGGTGCCGAGCTGCTGTCCACCGGCGGCACGGCCGCTCACCTGCGCGCGGCGGGCCTGCCCGTGCGCTCCGTGGAGGATGTCACAGGGGTACCCGCCCTGCTGGGCGGGCGCGTGAAGACGCTGCACCCGGTGATCCACGCCGGGCTGATGGCCCGGCCAACGGCCGAGGACGCGGCAGAACTCGCCGCGCACGGCATCGTGCCCATCGACCTGGTGGCCGTGACCCTCTACCCGTTCGAGGAGGTCCTGGCACGCGGCGCGCCGCCTGCCGCCCTGGTCGAGGAGATCGACATCGGCGGGGTCACCTTGCTCCGCGCCGCGGCCAAGAACTGGCAGCGGGTCACGGTGCTCTCCGACCCGGCGCAGTACCCGGACGTCATCGCCGCCGTGCGCGCCGGCGGCGTGCCCGAGGCGCTGCGGCTGCGCCTCGCTGCCGCGGCCTTCGCGCGCACCGCGGCCTACGACGCCGCCATCGCCGGCTGGCTCCAGAAGACTGCCGGGCTGGGCCCGTTTCCCGCGCATCTGACGCTCACGTTTCGCAAGCGCGCCGAGCTGCGCTACGGCGAGAACCCGCACCAGCGCGCCGCCCTGTACGCCGTGGCCCACCCACCGGCGGGAGAGATCATCACGGCCGAGCTGTTGGGTGGCAAGGCCCTCTCCTACAACAACATCGCCGACCTCGAGGCCGCCTGGGCGCTGGTGCGCGACCTGCCCGCGCCCGCCGCGGCCATCATCAAGCACACGAACCCCTGCGGCGCGGCCGTGGGGCCCACCCTCGCCGACGCGTTCGCGCGGGCGCGCGAGGGCGACCCCGTAGCCGCGTTTGGCGGCGTCGTGGCAGCGAACGCGCCGGTCGACGCTGCCGCCGCACAGGTGATGGCGGAGATTTTCCTGGAGGCGGTCGTGGCGCCTGCGTTCGACCCCGCGGCGCTGGAGATCTTGCGCAAGAAGAAGAACCTGCGCCTGCTGGCCACCGGGGGGTTCGGCGCGCCCCCCGGGTTGGAACTGCGCAGCGTGCGGGGCGGCGCGCTCGTCCAGGAAGCGGACGTGCTTCGGACCGACAGGTCCGCCTGGCGCGTCGTCACCACACGGCAGCCCACCCCGCCCGAGTGGGACGATCTCCTGTTCGCCTGGGCCATCTGCGTCCACGTGAAGTCCAACGCCATCGTGTTCGCCCGCGACCGGCAGGTGGTCGGCGTGGGCGCCGGGCAGATGAGCCGGGTCGACAGCGTGCGCCTGGCCGCCAGCAAGGCCGGGGAGCGGGCGCAGGGCGCGGTCTGCGCGTCCGACGCGTTCTTTCCCTTTGCGGACGGCGTGGAGGCCGCGGCGGCAGCCGGCGTCACGGCGGTGATCCAACCGGGCGGCTCGGTGCGCGACGCCGAGGTCCTGGCTGCAGCCGAACGCCTGGGCCTGGCGATGGTGCTGACGGAGGAACGGCACTTCCGGCATTGAACCCCGCCATGATGATCTACGGGCGCGCAGTGATGCTGAGCGGGCTCGCGGTGCTGGTGGTGCTGGGCCTGCCGTTGGGGCGGGGGCGGCCGGCGGCGGGCATGCCGGCGCTCGTCGTGCAGACGGAGCAGGTCGTCCGGGGCCGCGAGATCTTTGCGATGCAGTGCAGCCGGTGCCACGGCGACCAGGGGCAGGGGACGGAGGACGGCCCGCGCCTGATCGGCCCTGGCACCGGCCTGCGCGGGTACCAGACTGCCCAGCGCCTGTTCGAGTTCGTCCGCAGCGAGATGCCGGCCAGCGCGCCCGGCAGTCTGCAGGTGCAGGAGTACTGGGACGTGCTGGCGTTCATCCTCGACGCGAACCGCCTGTTGCCACCTGGGGCCACACTCGGGCCGGAGAACGCCCCCGACATCCGCCTGGACCAGTAGTGTGGCGCTGCCCGCGCCGTTCCCGCGTTTCGACGGGGCGACCACACCATGACAGTCGACGGTACCGCCGGCGCCCCGCGCCCTGCCGGGTGCATCTGTCGTATGTCGCGCGGGGCCAGGCGTCGACGGGACAGCCCCCGCCGATCCGGACGCTACACGATGCGGCTGAGGGCCGCAGCCGCCAGGGCGCCGGCCAGCGTGGCCAGGGCGTTCACCGTCGAGTTCGTCATCCAGCGGAGGCCACGGACGTGTACCGCACCCTCCGGGCTCTCGGTCGTCGTACCGTCCGGCCGTCGGAACCCGGCCTGCACCGTGGCCCCCAGCAAACTGTCGGCCACCATCCCCACCGTCCCGGCGATCCAGGCGACGGTGAACAAGTGCGGATCACGGCCCGCACCCACGGTCGCCACGAGCACGGCACCCGCGACGCCAGCCAGGCTGCCCACGAGCGTGACCCCGCCCGAGGTGCCCGCCGGGACGTGCGCCCAGGTGGTGATCAACCGCGGCGGACCGGGGCTGAGCATGCCCACTTCGGTCGCCCAGGTGTCGGCCGCAGCGGTGGCGAGCGCCCCCAGCATCGCCGGCATCAGGAGGTCATGGATCCTATCCGGAAGGAACGGGAGGCCCCATGCGAGTGCCGCGGCCGCGGCCACACCCCCCGTGCCCAGGACCTGCCCCGCATCCCGGCCGCCGCGCGCGTGTTCCGGCTGGGTCTTGCGGTGCCGGCCCACCCTGGTGAGCGCGCTGCCCGAGACGAAGAACACCGCGAGGGCTGCGCCAGCCTGCCAGCCGGCAAAGCCCAGCACGGTCCCGCCCACGGCCGTCGCCGCGACTGCGCCCTCGGCCGTGAGCCACCGCAGGCGCCAGGCGGCGACGGCCAGAAGTCCAGCCAGACCGAAGGCGAGCGCGACGGGCACGGGAGGCACACGCACCCGTTGGGCGAGTGGGCGCGGGCTTCCTGCCTGGGCCCGCCTGCCTGGGCCCGCGGGCCTTGACACCCATCCCGGCCGTTGGTATAAGAAAGTTGCCCATTCGGGAGGCCCAGTCGCCTTCCCCTGCACCTTGACAACCGCATAGTGGCAAGGAGCCCGCACGCAAGGTCCTCTGAATCCTTTGAGGATTCACTGGAGAGTTTGATCCTGGCTCAGGACGAACGCTGGCGGCGTGCCTCAAACATGCAA
>CAZGNA010000103.1:0-9754 GCA_964526945.1 uncultured bacterium | reverse complement strand
GGGGACCCTTCAAAGGGTCCCCAACGAAAGTACACAGACTACCGTACACTACCGGTTGTCCTCGCTGTTTGACCCGCCCGCGCCAGGCCGGTACAATGAACCGAGTTCCGCGGCCTGTCGGGCCCGTGCGGAGGAATTCGCGATGGACGACGCGATCACCCGCGAACGCGTCATCGACGTCCTGAAGACGGTCTTCGATCCCGAGATCCCGGTCAACGTCTGGGACCTGGGGCTCGTCTACGACCTCCAGGTCGAGGGCGAACAGGTCCGAATCACCATGACCCTGACCGCACCGGGCTGCCCGGTGGGCCCCATGATCGCCGCCGAGATCGAGAACAAGTTGCAGGCGATCGGGGCGGAGGCGGTGTCCGTGGAGTTCGTGTGGACGCCGCCGTGGACGCCCGATCGGGTCACCGAGGACGGCCGGCTGCAGCTGCAGATGATGGGCATCCCCGTGTAGCCCGATGGCACGTCGCGTGGTCCTGGGCCCTCTCGACAGCGCCCGCGCGGCGGGAGACGCCGGTGCCTGACCGTCCGCGGCCGGGCAAGGGCCGGACCAGGCCGACCAAGAAGGCCCTGGTGGCCCCGCGCCGCAGCCCGGCGCCGTGGGCCGCAGCCGCCGTGGCGCTGGTGGCCGTCGTCGGCGTCCTCATCGCGCTGGGCAGCCGGCCGGGTGCGCGCCTGCCGCGCGTCGGCGACCACTGGCACGCGCCGTTTCGGATCGTGCTGTGCGGCGAGCGCACGCCTCCCCTGCCTCCGTCACCGGGCAACGTCCACACCCACGGCGACGACGTCATCCACATTCACCCGGCCACCCCCGAGGAAGCCGGCCGCAACGCCAACCTGGGCGCCTTTCTGCGCAGCGTCGGGATGGAGGTGACCGACACGTCCCTCACCGTGCGCGGGAAGACCTACACGACCGGCGACCGCTGCCCTGACGGCCGGACGGGCCGCGTGGCGGTGCTGGTCAACGGGAACCCCATCGACGACGTCCACGGGTACGTGCCCAAAGACGGCGACCAGATCGAGTTCCGGTTCGCTCCGTGACCGGGGCGCGCCGGACGCCCTGTCCCCGGTGCGGCACATGGGGCAGGCGGCGCGGACAGGACGTCCCGCCCACGTCCTGCGTGCACAGCCGCTCGGAGCCGGTGTCGCCAGCAACCGTGCCGCGACGCCGCGGACAAGACGAACCATCACGTTCTCCGCCACGGCTCACGTGCCGGTGCGCTGTACCCTTCGAACGCTCCCGGGCGGACGCCACGGGCGCGCACGTGTGACCCCGCGCGCGAGACGACAGCACGCGCGGCTGCCGGGCTACCGCCGGTGTTGCCATGCCGGAGCGCCCGTGGTATGCTCCACCCATCATCCACCGTGTTCAGGTGGCTGACCAGAAAGGAGGTGAGGCCGACGATGCAACCGATGTCCCCGGCCCACCAGTGGAGGATGTCCCGGTAGCACACCGCGCGATGCGCGGGAAGCGTCCTGGCTCGGTGGGCCGGGGCGCTTTTCTTTTGGCCTGCTGCCGCGGCGGGCCCCGGGCACCGGTCCCAGCCAGGGGGCGCACCACGCCGGCGCGTGGGCGCAGGCGGCCGGCAGGAGTCTGGACGCCGCACCGCGTATCACGGCGCAGACGGGCCGTCATGGCCGTGGGCCCGACAGCGCCGCATACCTGACCGTGGCGATTCGTCGCACCGCGCGACGCGCTCTGGCTGTCCTGGGGCTGCTGGTCGGCCTGACGGTCCTCCCCTGCCCGCGCCCCGTCCACGCCGCAAGCCCCGCGCGCCTGCTCGACGTGGCCTGGTCGTCGAGCGGGCAGGCGGTCTACGTCGTCACGCGGCTGTCCGGAGCCGTACGCTATCGCACCGCCGCCACCGCCGACACGGTGGCAGTCGACCTCTGGGCCGTGGAGGGCGACGCCGAGCGCCTCGTGACCGTGGGCCACGGCGCGGTGGCGCGGGTGCTGGTACGCCGCCTCACGCCCGAGGTCGTCCGGCTCGAGATCGGGCTCCGCCAGCCCGCCCGCTACAGGGTCTACACCGGAACCGGCCGGCTGACCGTCGCGGTCTTTCCGCCCGCCTGGAGCAGCGTGCCGGTGCCCCAGAGCGTCGCGTACGCGCGCCTCCGCGTGCCCGCGGGCCGGCGCCACGCCACGGTGCATGTCGTGACGTTGGACCCGCAGGCCCTCGAGATCCGCCCGGCGCTGGGTGGGGCGGCCATCAAGGCCACCGAGCCGACCAGCCTCGCGGCCACGCGCCTGGCCGCAGTGGCCGCGATCAACGGGTCGTTCTACTCGTCTGCGGGTCTGCCCCTGGGGCTGATCGTCATCGACGGCCGCATCCTGTCGGCGCCGCTGGACCGCCGGTCGGTCTTCGCCGTCGACCGCGCGGGCCGGCCCTGGATCGGCGAGGTGGCGTTCAGCGGCCGCGTCGTCACCGACACCGGGCTTGCCGTGCCCATCTCCGCCATCAACCGGCCGCCGCGCTGGTGGGGTCCGGCGCTCTACACGCCGGAGTTCGGGCCGCTGACGCCCCCGCAGGCCCTGCTGGCCATCGTCCGGGAGGGACGGGTCGTCGCGTTCACATGCGGGCGCCCGGTGATCCCACCCGACGGCTACGCCCTGGCCGCCGCGGAATCACAGCAGACGGTGCTCCAGGACATCCGCATCGGGCAACCCCTCACCCTCGACCTTCGCCTGAGTCCCGCGGGGATCGTGCACGGGCTGCAGGGCGGGCCGCGCCTGGTGCGCGACGGTCGCGTGCACATCCCCTACGCCTGGGAGCGCTTCTCTGCGGCCTTCGTCCGCGTCCGCACCGCGCGCTCGGCGGTGGCGATCACGAGCACGGGCAAGGTCCTGTTCGTGACGGTCGACCGCCCCGGACGCGACAGCGCCGGCATCGACCTCCCGGGACTGGCGACGCTCCTGGTGCGCCTGGGGGCGCGCGACGCCATGAACCTGGACGGCGGCGGCTCTGCGACGCTGGTCGTGGGCGGCCGCGTGGTGAGCGCGCTGCCGCGCGGCGGCGAGCGGACGGTCTCGTCGGTGCTGGTGGCGCTGCGGCCGGACGAGCCCTGCCCCCCTCCCGCGTCGCCCGCGCCGCCCGCGCGCCGACGCCCCGTGACGCACCCGCTGCAGGGCGGCTGCTGGTGGAGGCACCTCGCGTGGCTGCCCGTCGCCGACGACGAGCACGTTACGCAACCGTTGCAGGACGTCTGCTAGTGTAGTGTAGGAGCCAGCGCGCGGGTCCGCGCGCACCGTGCCCCGCGGGCCCGCGCGGCGCACAGACGGCTGCACGGTCGTCGTGCCGGAGGGCCACCGAGCGCGTGCGTTATCCGCCCAAGCGCGAGACCCCGGAGTTCCTGGATACCCCCGGACAGGACCCGCGCGAGTTCGCGGGACTGCTGGCGGCCGTGCGGCGCACCAACCGCTGGTACGGTGGCTACGCCCTGATCGCCCGCTACCTGGACCGGTTCGTGGCGCTGCTGCCCCGGCGCCCCCTGACGGTCCTCGACGTGGCCACGTGCTCGGCCGACGTGCCGGCCGTGATGGCCGCGTGGGCCCGCCGGCGGCAGGTGGCGCTGCGTGTGGTCGCCCTCGACCGCAGCCCCGCGGTCCTGGCCGTGGCGCGCCAGGTCGTGCGCGCCTGGCCCGAGGTCGCGCTGGTGCGCGGCGATGCCCTGGCCCTGCCGTGCCCCGACCACAGCGTCGACATCGTGACGTGCGCCCTGGCCCTCCACCACTTCACGTTCGAGGAGGCGGTGCGCGTGCTGCGCGAGATCGCGCGCGTCGCCCGGGGCGGCTTCGTGGTCAACGACGTGCTGCGCTCATGGCCCGCGTACCTGGGCGCCCTGGCCGACGTCTGGCTGCTGTCGCGCAACCGGCTGGCCCGGCACGACGGCCCGCTGTCGGTGCTGCGGGCGTTCACCTGGCCCGAGCTCCACGCGCTGGTGGCGGCCGCCGGCTTGCGCGGCGTCGAGATCCGCCGTCACCGCCTGCAGCGGGCGGTGCTGGTGCGGTGGCCGGCTGCGGCGCATGCCGCCGCGGGCGGACAGCACGGGGGCTAGGCCGTGGACGCCGACGTGGTGGTCGTCGGTGCTGGGCCTGCGGGCAGCGCCACCGCGCTGCAGCTCGCGCGGGCGGGACTGCGCGTCACCCTCGTGGACCGCGCGGTCTTCCCGCGGTTCACGCCCTGCGGCGAATACCTCAACCCGGCGGCCGTGGCCGCCCTCGACCGGCTGGGCCTGGCCGCGGAGGTGGCGGCCGCCGGCGTGGCGCTCTCGGGGATGTGCGTCGCCGGGCCGGACGGGACGACGTTCTGGGCGCCGTTTGCCGCAGGGCGCGGGCTGCTGGTGCCGCGGGCGCAGCTCGATGCGCTGCTGCTGGCAGCGGCCGCGCGGGCGGGCGTCCACGTGATGGAGGGATGCCGGGTCGACGCGGTGCACCCGGGCCCGACCCCGATAGCATGCGGCCGCTACCGCGGCCGTGGCGTGCGGCTTGCGGCCCGCCTGGTGGTCGGCGCCGACGGCCTCCGGTCGGTTGCCGCCCGGTGGGCTGGCCCGCTCGCGCCGCCTGCGGGGGCACGGTACACGGTCGGCGCATACTTCGAGGGAGTGTGCGTCGACGGCCCGCGGGGCGACCTCCACCTCGGGCCCGCCTGGTACGCCGGCGCTGCGATCTACGGCGGCGGGG
This sequence comes from uncultured bacterium, assembly GCA_964526945.1. Taxonomy (GTDB): domain Bacteria; phylum Sysuimicrobiota; class Sysuimicrobiia; order Sysuimicrobiales; family Humicultoraceae; genus Fervidifonticultor. Next base: position 5,067 of record CAZGNA010000103.1, on the reverse strand, counting down.
CGGCCAACGTCGTCGCCGCAGTACCGGCCGGCTGGTTGCGCACGCACCGCACGGCCGAGGCGGCCTTCGCCGCCGCCGTGGCCAGGCTGCCCGCGCTGGCGCCCCTATTGGTGGGGGCCCGCAGGGTCTCGCCGTTCGTGGCCGTCGGTCCCCTGGGCTTTGCCCGTCGGGGTGCGGTCGCCGACGGGCTGCTGCTGGTGGGCGACGCTGCGGGCACCATCGATCCGATGACCGGAGAAGGCATCGCGCTGGCCCTGCGGGGCGCGGAGCTGGCAGCGGCGGCGGCGATCCAGGCCCTGCGCGCGGGTCCTGCGACACGCCGGGCGCTGGCGCCGTACGACCGGACGCGCGCGCGTGCCTTCGCCGACGTCTGGCGCACGAGCCGCCTGCTCCAGTGGGCGGTGCGCCGCCCGCGCCTGCTCCCCGGACTCGTCCGCCGGCTGGCCGCGCGCCCGGCGCTGGCCGAGCGGGTGCTGGCGGTCGTGAGCGAACTGCGGCCGCCGGCCGATCTGCTGTCCCCCCGCTGGCTGCTGGAGGCGGTGGGGCCCTGATGCGCACCGTGCACCGTGCGGTGATCGCCGCCCCGGTCGAGACCGTCTTCGCGCTGGCACGCGACGTGGAGGGCTGGCCCCGCCTGCTGCCCGACTACCGGTGGTGCCGTGTGCTGGAGCGCGCACCGGGACGGCTGGTCTTCGCCATGGGCGGACGGATCCGTGGCTGGCCGGCACGCTGGGTGGCCGTGCAGGACGCCGACCCCGCGCACGGGCGCATCACCTTCCGCCACATCGGCGGGCTCACCACCGGCATGCACGTCGTCTGGCGGCTGGCGCCCGTCGGCAGCACGGTCGAGGTCGAGATCGTCCACGACCTCGTGCTGCGGTGGCCGGTGATCGGCCGCTGGGTCTGCGACCTGATCGTCGGCCCCATCTTCATCGACCACATCGCGCGCAAGACGCTGGCTGCCGTCAAGGCACGGGCGGAAGCCATGGCTGCTCGAGCGTAGGGCGCAGTCCCATGCCTCATCGCGCGGCCGTCACCGGCATCGGCGCCATCACCCCGATCGGACACGGGGCCGACGGGCTGTTCGACGGCATCGTGGCAGGCCGATCGGGCGTGCGCCTGATCGAGCGCTTCGACGCCTCGCCCTTCCACTGCCGCGTGGCCGCCGAGGTCGTCGACTTCGACCCGCTCCAGCACCTGGATGCCCGCCAGGCGCGCCGCCTGGATCGCTTCGCGCAGTTCGCGGTGGTCTGCGGCCGGCAGGCCGTCGCCGACGCCGGCCTGGACCTGGCGTGCCTGGACCGCGACCGCGCCGGCGTCTTCATCGGCACGGCGCTGGGTGGGGCGGCCTTCGCCGAGGAGCAGCACCACGTCTACCTGCGGGAAGGCATCCGGCGGGTGCGGCCCACCCTGGCGCTCTCGGTGTTTGGCGGGGCGGCGTCGTGCAACATCGCCATCGACCTCGGCCTGTGCGGCCCCAGCAGCGCCAACAGCGACTCGTGCGCCTCGGGGACCATCGCCATCGGCGAGGCGGCGCGGCTCGTGCGCAGCGGCGAGGTGGACGTGATGCTAGCCGGCGGCGTCGAGGTCCCCCTCACCCCCATGATCTTCGGCGCCTTCGACCTGATCCGGGCCATGTCCACCCGCAACGACGCGCCGGCGGCGGCCTGCCGGCCGTTCGACCGGGGCCGCGACGGCTTCGTGATGGGCGAGGGTGCCGCCGTGCTCGTGCTCGAGCGCCTGGAGCACGCCCTGGCCCGGGGCGCCCGCATCTACGGCGAGGTGCTGGGCTACGCCTCGACCAACGACGCCTACCACATGACCGCGCCGCTGCCCGACGGCGCCCAGGCGATCCGCGCCATGCGCCTGGCGCTGGCGGACGCCGGGCTGGCACCCGCGCAGATCGACCACATCAACGCCCACGCGTCCTCGACGCCGCTCAACGACCCCACGGAGACCCGGGCCATCAAGGCGGTCTTCGGCCCGCACGCCACCCGCCTGCCCATCAGCGGCACCAAGTCCATGCACGGCCACGCCCTGGGCGCGGCCGGCGCCATCGAGGCGGCCATCTGCATGCTGACCCTCGCCCGCGACTACCTGCCGCCCACGATCAACCTGGACGACCCCGACCCCGCGTGCGACCTCGACTACGTCCCCCACCACGGCCGCTGGCAGCGCGTGCGCTACGTGATGAGCAACTCCTTCGGCTTTGGAGGCATCAACGCGGTGCTGGTATGCGGACGGGTGGAGGCCTAACCCTCCCCCTGCGCCGGGGCGGTGCCCCGAGGTGAAGATGCGGCGTGGCGCTCCAGACGGCGGAGGAACTCCGCCGGGCGAAGGACGCGGATACCGCGATAGGCTCGCTGACCGGTGCGCGGGCCCCGGCCGCGCGCCGGTGATCTTCACCCTCGGCACCAGCACCCGCACGCCCCAGGAGTTCGTCGCATGCTGCCGCGCCTTCGGCGTGCGCTGCATCGCCGACGTGCGGCGTTTCCCCACCAGCCGGAGGTTCCCGCAGTTCGTGCGCGAGGCGTTCGCCGCCTTCCTGCGGGAGGCGGGCATCGCCTACGTCCACCTGGGGCCCGCGCTCGGCGGCTACCGGCCCGGCGGGTACGAGGCCTACACTGCCACCCCGGCGTTTGCCGCAGGCCTGGCCGACCTCGAGCGCCTGGCCCGCGCGGTCCCCACCGCTGTCGTCTGCAGCGAGCGACTGCCCTGGCGGTGTCACCGGCGCTTCATCGCCCGGGCCCTGGAGGCGCGCGGGTGGCGGGTGGTGCACATCATCGAGCCGGACCGGGTGTGGACGCCCGCGCGGGCGGGCGACGAGCACGCCAGCGACGGCCGCGCGGTGCCCCCGACGGCTACAGCTGCACCACATGAGCCGTGAGGAGGACTGCCCCCACGATGGCCTTCGCGATCCACGCCCCCGACGGCTACAGCCGCGCCACCTGAGGCGTGAGGAGGGCCACCAGCCCCACCACCCCCACGACCACGAGCCCGCCCAGCGCCAGCGCCGGGCCGACCCCGACCGCGCCGGCCAGCGCGCCCACCGGCAGCGTGCCCAGCGCGAACATCCCGAAGGTGACCATGCCGTAGAGGCCCATGATGCGGCCACGCTGCTCGGGCCGTACCGTGGTCTGCAGGACGGTGTTGGCGGCGGCCAGGGCCACCGCCTGGGCAGTGCCCACGGCCACCAGCAGGGCGACCGACAGCAGGAACCATCGCGAGAGGCCAAACAGCACCACGAGCGCGCCCATGGCCGCGCCGGCGCGCAGGAGCAGCCGGCCCCGCGGCGCATCGCCCAGCGCGCCAATCACGAGCACCGCCAGCACGGTGCCCAGGCCGGGCGCGGCCTGCAGCACCCCGAGCCCCTGAGGGCCCACGCCCAGCACCTCGCGGGCCAGCGCCGGCATCAACCGAATGTAGGGCCGGCCGAAGAAACTCACGGCCGCCACCAGCCCCAGCACCGTCAGCACGTGGCGGTGGCGCACCAGCAGGGCCAGGCCTTCGCGGATGTCGCGGCCGACCGACGCGCGGGCCTGGCCGCGCTGGGGGGGCACCCGCATGCGCAGCAACGCCGCCAGCACCGCGACGTACGAGAGGGCGTTGGCGAAGAAGCACCCGGCCACGCCCACGGCGGCGATGACCACCCCCGCGACGGACGGCCCGACGATACCCGAGCCGTTGAACGCCATGGAGTTGAGGCTCACCGCGGCCATGAGGTCGCGCTCGCCGACCAGGCTGGGCACCATCGACTGCCGCGCGGGCATGTCGAACGAGTTGGCGAACGAGTTGAACGCGCCGATCACCAGCACGTGCCAGACCTGGATGCGGTCCGTCACGGCCAGCACGCCCAGCAACGCGGCCGAGAGCATCAGGGCGGCGTTGGTGACCAGGAGCACCGCGCGCCGGTCGAGGCGGTCGGCGACCACGCCGCCCAGGAAGGCGAACAGGAGCCGGGGCACGGCCTGGACGAGCCCCAGCAGCCCCAGGTAGACCGGCGCACGCGTGAGGTCGTCGATCAGGTACCCCAGGGCGGTGAACTGCATCCACGAGCCCACGTGGGAGACGAACAGGCCGCTCCACAGCAGCCGGAAGTCACGCAGCCGTAGCACCGCGAACGCCGCGCGCGGGTCGCGCCGACCCCGGGGCGGGGCGTCTGCCGGTGCAGCCGCACCGGGCGGGGCAGACACGACGGCGGGTACCAGGTCGCTGTCAGTCATCGCACGGCGGTGCCCACATCCGTGGTGTCCACGGGCTGGAACCCGGCCCCGACGCGCGCACCCGCTTTCAGGCGCCGACCGCGCCCACGAGCACGAAGCCCACGTGGCGCGGCCGCACTGCCCTACGACCGGTGCGCGATCGGCGCGGGGATCTGCCGGGGCGCGCGTCTACCAGGGCGACCCGTAGCGCTCTTCCTGCCACGGATCACCCCGCATGTGGTACCCGTTGCGCTCCCAGAAGCCCGCGCGGTCGGTGGCCAGCAGTTCCAGCCCGCGCACCCACTTGGCGCTCTTCCAGAAGTACAGCCGCGGCACCACCAGGCGCAGCGGCCATCCGTGCTCGGGGGTCAGGTCCTGCCCATCGGCCCGCCACGCGAACAGGGCGTCGTCGGCCAGCAGGTACTCCAGGGGCAGGTTGGTCTCGTACCCCTGCTCGGCGTGCACCATCACGAAGCGGGCCTCGGGCCGCACCGTCACAAGCCCGAGCACCGTCTTGGCGGCCACGCCCTCGAAGGTCACGCCCAGCCGACTCCACGCGGTCACGCAGTGGATGTCGCAGGTCACCACGGTGGTCGGCAACGCCCGGAACTCCTCGTAGGACAGGGTGACCGGCCGCTCCACCAGACCGAAGATCCGGAAGTCCCACCGGCCAAGATCGACGCGCGGCACGCTGCCGTAGTGCAGCACCGGCCACTTCGCGGTCACGTACTGTCCGGGCGGGAGACGCCCGGCGTGCTGGCGCATCAGCAGACCTCCTCGTCACCGTGCGGCGCGCCGCGCCTCCGGCCGCGAGGGCACCGGCCGCGCGCACCGGCCGCGCGCCCGCCCCCGGGGACGGTCGCAG
>CAZGNA010000102.1:0-9781 GCA_964526945.1 uncultured bacterium | reverse complement strand
TGACCGGTCATGCGCCGCTGGCGTGGTCGGGACCGGGCGTCCAGCCGCGTGGCGGGGACGGTGACGGCTCGTGACCGGCCCGGCGCTGCTGGACGTGCGCGGGCTCGGTGGCGGCTACGGCAGCGTGCAGGTGCTGTGGAACATCACCATGCACGTGGCGGCCGGCGAGGCGGTGGCCCTCATCGGGGCCAACGGCGCCGGGAAGACCACGCTGCTGCGCCTGCTGGCGGGGCTGCTGCCCGCGCGGACGGGCAGCATCTGGTTCGACGGCCAGGAGATCACGGCACGGCCGGCCCACCAGCGGGTCGCGGCGGGGCTGGTCATGGTGCCCGAAGGCCGGCAGCTGTTTCCCGGCATGACGGTGCGCGAGAACCTGCTCATGGGGGCGTTCCTGCGGCGCAGCCCGCCGTCGGTGATCGCCGACGACCTGGAGCGGGTGGAGACGCTCTTCCCGGTGCTGGGCGAGCGGCGCGACCAGCTGGCGGGCACGTTGAGCGGGGGCGAGCAGCAGATGTGCGCCATCGGGCGGGCGCTGATGGCGCGCCCCCGGTTGCTGCTGATCGACGAGCTGTCGCTGGGGCTGGCGCCCATCGTCGTCGACCGGCTCATCGAGGCCATCGACGCGATCCACCGTCAGGGCATCGCCGTGGTGCTGGTCGAGCAGGACGTGGCCACGGCGCTGGGCATCGCGGCGCGGGGCTACGTGCTGGAGGCGGGCGCGATCACGCTGGCCGGCAGCAGCGCCGACCTCCTCGCCGACGTCCGGGTGCGCGAGTCGTTCGTTGGGATCTAGCGGCAGGCAGGCGGGCGGCAGGGCGGAGGGGCCTGGCCGGCAGGAGGGACCAGGCCTCGGGAGAGTACACAACGTGGGACCCCCACGGACAGGAGGGAGACCTATGCGGATGTCGAGGGCAACGGGGTGGGCGTCGCGATGGTACGGGCGCGTGGCGACCGGCGGCGTGCTGTTCCTTGCGGCGGCGCTCGTCACCCTGGGCGCCACGGGTGCCGGACGGGTGCAGGCCCAGGAGCCGGTCCTCCGGCTCGGGGCGGCCATCGCGCTGACCGGGCCGGTGTCGCGGGAAGGCAACTTCGTGAAGGACGGCTACGACTTCTGGGTGCGCACCGTGAACGAGCGCGGCGGCATCACCGTCGGTGGCCAGCGTTACCGGGTCGAGATCAAGTACTACGACGACGAGTCCAAGGCGGAGACGGCGGCCCGCCTCACCGAGAAGCTCATCACCGACGACAAGGTGGCGTTCGTGCTGGGGCCGTTCTCGAGCGCCATCTTCCAGGCCACGAGCACGATCTCCGAACGCTACCGGGTGGTGACCATCGCGCCCCAGGCCAACGCCGACACCATCTACGAGCGCGGCTACCGCTACATCTTCTCCATCCTGCCGCCCGCCAGCACCTACCTGCGGGGCCTGATCGACATGGCCGCGGCGGCGACACCTCGCCCGACCCGCATGGCCATCATGATCCGCGACGATCCGTTCGGCATCGCGGCGGGCGAAGGTGCGGCGCGCTACGCCGAGCAGCGGGGGTTCCAGGTGGTCTTCAAGGAGCGGTACCCGGCCAACGCCACCGACGTGTCGTCGATCCTCACGCAGGTCAAGGCGCTCAACCCCGAGGTCTTTCTGGCCACGACGCTGTTCCAGGACGCGTTGCTGATCACCAAGCAGGCCAAGGAGCTGCAGTTTGCGCCGCGGATCATGGGCTTCACGGCCGGTCCGGCCATCCCCGACTTCGTCCGGTCGCTGGGCGCCGACGCCAACTACATCTACGGGTCGGAGTGGTGGCTACCCACCCTGAAGTACTGCGGTGACCCGCCGTTCGGCTGCGCGGCGGACTACGCAACGGCGATCGAGCGGTGGAAAGGGTACACGCCCGGCTACCACACCGCCTCGGGGACGATGGCGGGCCTCGTGTTGCAGCTGGCGCTGCAGGCCGCGGGCAGGGTCGACGGCGAGGCCGTGCGGCAGGCGCTGCTGTCGCTGGCGCCGCGGACGTTCTGGGGCCCCATCGGCTGGAACGAGCAGGGCAAGAACGTCCGGGGCACGTCGGTGCCCATCCAGATCCAGAACCAGCGCGTCGTGGCGGTGTGGCCGCCGGAGGCGCGGGTGGCGGCGCCGATCTACCCGATGCCCGCGTGGACGGCACGGTGACCGGCAGACGTCCGCTCCGGCGCTCCCGGGCGGCACGCGCCGGCGGCGACGCGGCATAGCGAGTCCGCCGCATCGGTTCTATGTGAAAATGGGGCACCCATGCGCGTGGTGATGGCTGGCGCGTCGGGGTTGATCGGCCGCGCGGTCGCCGCGGCGCTGCGGGCGGAGGGCCACCAGGTGCAGCGCCTGGTGCGGCGCGCGCCGGCAGCGTCAGACGAGGTCTTCTGGGACCCCGCCGGCGGAAGCCTCGACCCCGCAGCGCTGGAGGGCGCCGACGCCGTGGTCAACCTGGCGGGACGGGCCATTGCGCGCTGGCCCTGGACCCGCCGCGCCCGCCACGAGATGGTGGCCAGCCGCGTGGGCGCCACCCGGCTGCTGGTGGAGACCATCGGGCGCCTGGACGCGCGCCCGTCGGTGTTCGTGTCGGCGTCGGCCATCGGCTACTACGGCGACCGCGACGACGAGGTCCTCACCGAGTCCTCGGACCCGGGACAGGGCTTCCTGGCCGACCTGGTGCAGGCGTGGGAGGCCGAGGCACGCCGCGCCCGGGCGTACGGCGCGCGGGTGGTCTGCACCCGCTTCGGGCTGATCCTGGCACCGCGCGGGGGCGTGCTGGCGCCCCTGCTGCTGCCCTTTCGCCTGGGGCTCGGGAGCCCGCTGGGCAGCGGGCGGCAGTGGTGGAGCTGGGTGCACCTGGACGACGTGGTGGGCGCGGTGCTGGCGGCGCTGCGTGTGCCCGCGCTCGACGGCCCCGTGAACGTCGTGAGTCCGACGCCGGTGACGCAGCGCGAGTTCGCCCGCGCGCTGGGCGCGGCGTTGCGCCGGCCTGCGGTGCTGCCCGTTCCGGCGGTCGCGCTGCGCCTCGTGCTGGGGGCGATGGCCGACGAGACGATCCTGGCGAGCCAGCGCGTCCGGCCCGCGACGCTCGAGGCGGTCGGCTTCGCGTTCCGGTGGCCGGAGCTGCGACCGGCCCTGGAGGACGTGCTCCGACGTGCGGCCTAGGTACGGTCGGAAGGCCGCGCGCTCTACGGGAGGGAGGCCCATGCTCAAGGTGGGAGATCGTGCCCCGGCGTTCACCGCGCAGACCGACAGCGGCGAGACCGTCTCGCTGGCCGACTTCCGGGGGAAGAAGGTCGTGCTCTACTTCTACCCCAGGGACGACACGCCCGGCTGCACCCGCGAGGCCTGCAGTTTCCGCGACCACTACGCGGCGCTCCAGGCGCGGGGGGCCGTGGTGCTGGGCGTGAGCACCGACAGCGTCGCCTCGCACCGGCGGTTCAAGGAGAAGTACGGCCTGCCGTTCCCGCTGCTGAGCGACCCCGACCGCACGATCGTCACCGCCTACGGCGTGTGGAAGGAGAAATCGCTGGCGGGGCGGCTGGGATTTGGCATCGAGCGCACGACGTTCATCATCGACGAGGAGGGCCGGATCGCGCACATCTTCCCGAAGGTCAAGGTCGACGGGCACACCGAGGAGGTGCTGGCAGCGCTGGGCGCGCCGGCGCGGTCGGCGCCCGGGGGCCGATGACGGCGCCCGACCCGGGCGGGTCGCGACGACCGGGTGCGGGTGCAGGTGGCGGCCTGCGGGCCGGGGAGGCGGTGGGGTATCCCTGCGGCGCCGGTGCGCAGGAACGCATGGCGGCGATCGTGCTCGTCTCGATGGGGGGCCGAACATGACGGTGGAGCGCACGGAGGTCGAGACCTACAACTACGCACGCTTCGAGGGCACCGAGGACTTCCTGGCGTTTCGGACGGTGCTGCCGGTGGGCTCGGCGGCGCCGGACTTCACCGCCACGCTGCTGGACACCGGCGAGCAGGTGGCCATGAGCCAGTACTGGCGTGCGCACGACGTGCTGGTGGAGTTCGGCTCGTTCACCTGACCCTACTGTGCGCTGGCGGCGCCAGCGCTCGAGCCCATGGCCCGCGAGTACGCCGCCCGGGGTGTGACGTTCGTCTTCGTGTACACCCGCGAGGCGCACCCCGGCGAGCACTTCCCCGCCCACCGCAGCATGGAGCAGAAGCTGGCCCATGCCCGCGCCTTCCGCGACACGTTCGGCATCGCGCGGCCCATCCTGGTCGACGACCTGGAGGGCACGGGCCACCGGCGCTACGGGACGCTGCCCAACATGACCTACCTGATCGGGCGGGGCGGCAAGGTGCTCTTCCGGGCCGACTGGACCGACCCGGCCACGATTCGCCACGCGCTGGACTACGTGCTGGCCGCCCGCGCGCGCCGGCGCGAGGGGCTGCGGCTGGCGCCGTTCTACGCCGAGTTCGTGGGCTACCGGTGGACCGACAACGACAGGTTCCAGGAAGGGCTGCGGCGGGCCGGCCCGCAGGCCGTCGACGACTTCGCCCGGGTGGTGCAGCGCTGGCAGCGGCAGGGCAGCCGCGGGCCGGGGCGGATCGAGCTCGGCGAGTGACGCCGGTGCCACCGCCATCCCGCAGGGAAACGCCCTGCGCGCGCGAACAAGAGTCCCTTGCGCGCCGCACAGGGCGCTGCCGGACGCTGTCGAGTTCAGCAGCGCTCGATATGTGCCGACAGCGGGCGGCGCGTCGTTGGTGCCGACTGCATCGACCCGGGAGGTGACGTACGCATGCGACGAGTCCGCGTGGGACTGCTGGCCCTGGCCCTGGCCGTGATGGTGGGTGCCCCTCCCGTCCTGTCGGGCCCGGCCAGCCCAACCCGCGGCGGGACGCTCACCATCGCGCGCCCCGTCGACGCCGTGTCGCTCGACCCGCACTTCGAGACCACGGCACCGGGCGCGTGGATCTACCAGATGATCCTGGAACCGCTGGTCGCCATGGGCCCGGACATGAAGATCCGGCCGGTGCTGGCCACAGGCTACCGGGTCATGTCGCCCACACGCATCCGCTTCACGCTGCGGCGCGGCGTGCGGTTCCACGACGGCACGCCGTTCAACGCGGCCGCCGTGAAGTTCACCTTCGACCGCGCCTTCGACCCGCGCACGCCCGCCCGCTGGGCGAGCCTGGCCGGGCCCATCAAGGGCGCCGAGGTCGTGGACGACTACACCGTCGACATCGTGACCACCGAGCCCTACGCCCCGCTGCTCTACAGCGTGGCCATGGTCTACGCCGGCATCGTCAGCCCCACGGCCGTGCAGCGGCTGGGCGCCGAGTTCAGCCGCCGGCCCGTGGGGACCGGGCCGTTCAAGTTCGAGGAGTGGCGGACCAACGACCGGATCTCGGTGGTGCGCAACGACGACTACTGGGGCCCCAAGCCCTACCTCGACCGCATCGTGTTCCGCGTGATCCCGGAGGAGTCGGCCCGGATGATCGCGCTGCGCACCGGCGAGGTGGACATGGTCCTGGTGCCGGCGCCCGCCCAGTTGCCGGCGTTCCGGCGCGACCCGAACTTCAGGGTGGCCGAGACGACCGGGCTGCGCGTGGTGTTCATCGGCATGAACCTGACCCGCCCGCCGCTGTCCGACGTGCGCGTGCGCCGGGCCCTGGTCATGGCCGCCAACCGCAAGGCCATTCTCGAGAACATCCTCGAGGGCGCGGCGAGCCCCGCCGACAGTATCCTGGCCCCCGGCGTCTTCGGCTACAAGGCCATGGGGCTCGACACGCTCTACCCCTACAACCCCGAGCGGGCCCGCGCGCTGCTGCAGGAGGCGGGCTTCCGGCCCGGGCCCGACGGGATCATGCAGCGCGAGGGCATCCCGCTGGTCCTGACGCTCATCTCGGCGCGCGGCCGCTACTTCAAGGACGCCGAGATCTCCGAGGCCTACCAGGCGCAGCTCCGGCAGATCGGCGTGCGGCTGGAGATCTCGTTCCTGGAGTGGGCGACGGTCTTCACCACCGTGCGCGCCGCCACGCTGGACTACCACCTGTTCACCCTGGGCTGGGTGACGACCACGGCCGACGCCGACTACAGCCTGCTGCCCATGTTCCGCTCGGACCAGGCGCCGCCCCGCGGGTGGAACACCTGGCGCTACGTCAACCCCGAGTTCGACCGCCTGGTGGACGCCGCGCGCCGCAGCCTGGATCCCGCCGAGCGCCAGGCCCTCTACGGGCGGGCGCAGGACCTGATCGCGCGGGACATCATGTTCGTGCCGTTCTACACCACCAAGGAGATCGCGGTGATGAAGGCGGCGGTGCAGGGGTTCGTACCGCACCCGATCGAGTACAACCAGGGGTTCGCGTACATCTGGATCCAGCGCTGAGGGCGACGCGCCGGGAGTCGCCGGTGAGGCGAGCACGGGGCGGGGCCGGCCGGCCCCGCCCCGTGGGACGTACCGGCGCTGCTACCTGGCCATCCCGCGCCGGGGGCACCGGGCTCGCCCTGACGGTCCCGTGCGGGTCACCGCAGCGGACGCGGCGGGGGTCGACCCGCCGCACCGCGCGGCCACGCTGGGCGCCGGCCCGCCGCATGACGCGGCCACGGCATGGGTCGGCCGACCGCACCGGGCCGTGACCTGAGCCGCCGCACATCCTGCGACCGCCATGACCCGCTTCCTCGTCCGTCGACTCCTGGCTGCCGTGCCGGTGGTGCTGGGCGTGGTGCTGCTCATCATGGCCACCATCGACCTGATCCCGGGCGATCCGGCCGCGCTGATGCTGGGGGAGGGCGCGACCCAGGAGATGGTGGAGCGGCTGCGGAAGTCGCTGGACCTCGACCAGCCCCTGCCCGTGCGCTACGTCCGCTACCTCGGGCGTCTGGCGCAGGGCGATCTGGGGAGGTCGATCCGGGAAGGGCGTCGGGTGAACGAGGAGATCGCCGACGTCTGGCCGGCGACCGCGCAGCTGGGCCTCGCCGCCCTGGCGCTGGCCACCGCCGTGGGCATTCCGCTGGGCGTGCTGTCGGCGCGCTGGCCCTACTCGCTGTTCGACAACGTCGTGCGCGTGGTCTCGCTGTTTGGGCTCTCGATGCCGATCTTCTGGACCGGGATCGTGCTCATCGTGGTCTTCAGCCTGTGGCTGGGCTGGCTGCCGGCGGGCGGGCGCGGCACGTGGCTGCACCTGGTGCTGCCCGCCGTCACGCTGGCGACTCCGACGATCGCCATGCTGGCGCGCATGACCCGCTCGACGATGCTGGAGGTCCTGCGCGAGGACTACATTCGGACGGCGCGGGCCAAGGGAGCTGGCCAGCGGCGGGTGTTGGTCCACCACGCGCTGCGCAACGCGCTGATCCCCGTCGTGACGGTCATGGGGCTGCAGACCGGGCAGCTGCTGGGCGGCGCGGTGCTGACCGAGACGGTGTTCGCCTGGCCGGGCATCGGCCGCATGCTCGTGCGCGCCATCTTCGCCCGCGACTACGTGCTGCTGCAGGGCGGCGTCCTGGTGCTGGCGGTCACGTTCGTGGTGATCAACCTGCTGGTCGACCTCTCGTACGCGGCGCTGGACCCGCGGATCACGTACCGATGAGCGCCGAAGGGGTGGCGGCGGGAACGGCGGCCCGACCCGCGGGCTACGTCTCGGCGGGGGGCGCGGCCTGGCGGCGCTTCCGGCGCAACCGGCTCGCGCTCGCCGGACTGGTGATCGTCAGCCTGCTGGTGATCGCGGCGGTCTTTGCGCCCTGGCTCGCGCCGGCCGACCCGGCGCGGCAGGTGCTGGAGGACAAGCGCATGCCGCCGGGGCCGAAGTACCTGCTGGGCGCCGACGAGTTCGGCCGCGACATCGCCAGCCGCCTGATCTACGGCAGCCGCGTGGCCCTGCTGGTGGGCGTGGTGTCGGTGCTGATCGCGCTGGTGCTGGGCACGCTGCTCGGCACGCTGGCGGGCTACGTCGGCGGTGGCGTCGACGAGGCGCTGATGCGGGGGCTGGACGTCCTGCTGGCGTTCCCGTACCTGCTGCTGGCCATCGCCATCGTCAGCGCCCTGGGGCCGGGCCTGGAGAACACGATCCTGGCCGTCGGCATCTGGGCCACGCCCGGCTTCGCCCGGGTGATCCGCGGGTCGGTGCTGTCCATCAAGGAGCAGGAGTACGTGGCGGCCGCGCGGGCGCTGGGCGCCGGGACGCTGCGCATCGTCGTGCGTCACATCCTGCCCAACTGCATCTCGATCGTGATCGTCTACTCGGCGCTGTACATGGCCAGCGCGATCCTGCTGGAGGCCGCGCTGTCGTTCCTGGGGCTGGGCGTCCAGCCGCCGACCCCGTCGTGGGGGCTGATGGTCAGCACCGGCCGCGACTTCCTGCTGCTGGCCCCGCATATCGCCACGTTTCCGGGCCTGGCCATCGCGCTGGCGGTGCTGGGCTTCAACCTGCTGGGCGACGGCCTGCGCGACGCGCTGGACCCGCGGCTGCGGGTGTAGGGCGGGCCCGGGGCGGGCGGCGAGACGACATCACGGCACGGAGGCATCCATGGACGCCTACACGGTGGGGACCGCCGTCGCGGCGCGCGGCCAGCGCGCCTTCGGTACGATCCCGGTCCCCGGGCTGGATGTGGCGCTGCCCGTGGCGGTGCTGCACGGCCGCCGGCCGGGGCCGACGGTGTGCATCACCGCGGGCATCCACGGCGCCGAGTACGTGGGCATCGAGGCCGCGATCCGCACCGTGCAGGTCCTCGACCCGCAACGGCTGCGGGGGACCGTGGTGGTGGTGCCAATCACGAACCCGCCGGCGTTCGCCGCGCGCGCCATCTACGTCTGTCCCCTGGACGGCAAGAACCTCAACCGCGTCTTCCCGGGCGCGCCCGAGGGCACCCCGTCGGAGCGCATCGCCCACGCGGTCTTCACCGCCGCCATCGCCCGCGCCGACGCCTACATCGACCTGCACGGCGGCGACCTGAACGAGGCCCTGCTGCCCTTCACGCTCTACCACGGCGGCGCTGCGCCCGAGGTCGCGGCACGTGCCCGCGCCATGGCCGAGGCGTTCGGCATCCGCCACATCGTGGACGGTGTCGTCGACGGCGCGGCCTACGCCGCGGCGGCCGCTGCGGGCATCCCGGCCATCCTGCCCGAAGCCGGCGGCCAGGGCGTGCTGGACCCCGCGATGGTGCGCGTGCACATCCGGGGCGTGGCCAACGTGCTCAAGCACCTGGGGGTGCTGCGGGGCCGGTCCGCGCCGGTGCGGCCCCCGTGCGGATCGTCGCGTTCCCCTGGATCCGCTCGGCGCACGCGGGGCTGTTCTACCCCCGGGTGCGCGTCGGTGACCGCGTGGAGGCCGGCGCGCTCGTCGGGGAGATCCGCGACTGGTTCGGTCGGCCCCTCGCCGCGGTGACCAGCCCGGCGTCCGGCGTGGTGCTGTTCGTGGTGACGACGCCCGCCACGAATCCCGGTGACCCGTTGCTGGCGGTGGGCGTCCCCGAGGGGTGATCGTCGACCGGTGCGCCGGGTGACGCGTCGCGGTCAGCGCCGCCGGGCGACACGCCGGACGCCAGGTCCTGCCGGCGCGGCTGCCTGTTCGGCGATCGTGGCCGCCTGCCCCAGCGCGTAGCGGATGGCGTTCAGGTCGCGCACGGCGCGCACGGCCAGGTGCTTCGCCTGGTCGCCCGACGCCTGCCCGAGCGCCCGCAGGGCGGCCAGCCGCGGCGGGTCCTTGGGGGTCAGGGCCGGGTCGTGGTCGAAGCGCCCGCTCTGGGTGTAGTCCACCGGGATGAGCGCGCGGCCCATCGCCATCAGCGCCTCGTTGACCGCGCGCACCGCGCGCCGGTC
>CAZGNA010000101.1:0-9908 GCA_964526945.1 uncultured bacterium | reverse complement strand
GGCTAGGATGGTGCCGGCGGGCGCCTACCTGACGCTGAGCGCCGCGCTCTTCGTGCTGGGGGCCGCAGGCGTCCTGGTGCGCCGCAACGCCCTCATCGTCTTCATGAGCGTCGAGGTCATGTTGAACGCCGTCAACCTGGCGTTCGTGACCTTCGCGCGCCAGCACGGCGCGCCCGATGGGCAGGTGGTCGTCTTCTTCGTGCTGGTGGTGGCCGCCGTCGAGGTGGTCGTGGGGCTGGCGTTGATCGTGAACATCTTCCGTGCCCGCGCCACCGTCGACATCGACGACGTGGACCTGTTGCGCGGGTAGGCTCATGGACGTCGCGCTGCTGATTCCCCTGTTCCCGCTGGCCGGGTGGGTGGTCAACGGCCTGGTCGGCGCCCGGCTGCCGAAGGCGGCGAGCGGCGGCCTGGCGTGCGCGGCGGTGGCCGCGGCGTTTGTCGCCGCCCTGCGGGCGTGGGGCGCCCTGCCGGCGGCCGGCGAGGGCGCGGCGGTGGCCGTGGGGCTGCCGCTGTACCGGTGGGTGGGGGCCGGCGAGCTGTGGGTGGACGCCAGCCTGCTGGTCGACCGCCTCGCGCTGGTGATGGCGCTGATGGTGAGCGGGGTCGGCTTCCTGATCCATGTCTACTCGCTGGGCTACATGGCGGCCGACCCGCACCTTGCGCGCTACTTCGCCTACCTGAACCTGTTCACCGGTGCCATGCTCCTGCTGGTGCTGGCCGGCAACCTCCTGGTGCTGTTCGTGGGGTGGGAGCTGGTCGGCGTCTGCTCGTACCTGCTGATCGGCTTCTGGTTCACCCGGCCGGCCGCGGCGGCTGCCGGGCGCAAGGCGTTCGTGGTGAACCGCATCGGCGACGCGGCGTTCCTGCTGGGCCTGTTCCTGGTGTTCGCCACCTTGGGCACGCTGGACATCAGGGCGATCCGCGAGCGGACCCTCGAGCTGCCCGCAGGGGTGCGGACCGCGGCGGCCCTGCTGCTCTTCGCGGGCGCCACCGGCAAGTCGGCCCAGCTCCCCCTGCACGTGTGGCTGCCCGACGCCATGGAGGGCCCGACGCCGGTTTCGGCGCTGATCCATGCGGCCACGATGGTCACCGCCGGCGTGTTCCTGGTGGCCCGGCTCGACCGGCTGTTCCTGACCGCGCCCGGGGTGCTGCCCGTCGTGGGTGTGGTCGGTGCCCTCACCGCGTTCTACGCCGCGACCGTGGCCCTGCGCGAGCACGACCTCAAGCGGGTGCTGGCCTACTCCACCATCAGCCAGCTGGGCTACATGTTCCTCGCCATGGGGGCGCTGGCGCCTGATGCCGGTATCTTCCACCTGGTGACCCACGCCTTCTTCAAGACACTGCTCTTCCTGGCCGCCGGCAGCGTCATGCACGCGATGCACGACGTCGTCGACATGCGGCGCCTGGGCGGGCTGGCGCGCCCCCTGCGCTTCACCGCGGCAGGCTTCGCCACCGGCGCGCTGGCGCTGGCGGGCGTGCCGCCGTTCGCGGGCTTCTTCAGCAAGGACCTGATCCTGGAGCACGCGTTCGCCGTGGGGCAGACCACCGGGAACTACGCGCTCTACCTGCTGGGGCTGGTGACCGCGTTCGTGACCGCCGTGTACGTGACCCGCGCGTGGATGCTGGTGTTCACAGGCCCGCCGGCCGACCCGGACGCGCACCCGCACGAGGCCCCGCCGGTGATGCGGTGGCCGATGGGCGCGTTGGCCGTGCTGTCGGTGGTCGGCGGCGTGCTGGGCGCGCGGGTCGCCGGCGCGCCGCTGCTGCGGGCCCTGGAACCGGTGCTGCAGGTGCCCGCTGCCCAGGCCCACCCGCCCGCCGGGATGCTGGCGGCGGTCTCGGTGGCCGTGGCGGCAGCCGGGCTGCTCGTGGGAAGCCGCACCTACCGGGGCCGGCGCGACCCGTCGCTGGGGACGCTGGGGGCGGCGCTGGAGGCCCGGTGGTACGTCGATGCGCTCTACGACCGGATGGTGGTGCGCCCCGGGCATGCGCTGGCGCGGTTCCTGGCCGGTCCGGTGGACCTGGGCGCGATCGACGCCACGGTCAACGCCGTCGGCCGGACGTGCGCGCGCCTGGGTGGGGCGGCGCGCGCGCTGCAGACGGGCTACGCGCGCCAGTACGCGCTGGCGGTGCTGGTCGGCACCCTCGTGCTCCTGGGCGCCTGGATGCTGCGGTAGCATGCTGTCCTGGTTGATCTTCCTGCCCCTTGCCGGTGCCCTGGTGGTGGCGCTGCTGCCCCGCGACCGCCAGGACCTCGTGCGGTGGGTCGGGCTCGCGGCCACCCTGGCCACGCTGGCGGCGTTCGCGGCGGTCTGGGCCGCGTTCGACCCCGCATCGAGCGCGCTGCAGCTCGTGGAGCGCGTCCCGTGGGTGCCACAGCTGGGCATCGGCTACGCCGTGGGGGTCGACGGGATCTCCGTGCTGCTGGTGGGCCTGACGGTGGTGATCTTCCCGGTGGCGTTGCTGGGCGCCTGGAGCGACATCACCGAGCGCGTGAAGGCGTTCACGGTGGCCATGCTGGGGCTGGAGACCGCGGTGCTCGGCACGTTCCTCAGCCTGGACCTGATCCTCTTCTACGTCTTCTGGGAGGCCGTGCTGATCCCCATGGCGTTCCTCATCGGGCTGTGGGGGAGCGAGCACCGGCGCTACGCGGCGCTGAAGTTCTTCCTGTACACGATGGCGGCCAGCGTGCTGATGCTGGTGGCGATCCTGGCGCTCCACGTGCTGGCCGCCGGCCCGCTGGGCGCCCGGAGCTTCGACCTGGAGCGCCTGGCGACGGTGCGGCTCGCCCCCGCGGTGCAGGGGTGGCTCTTCGCCGCGTTCGCGCTGGCGTTTGCGGTGAAGGTGCCGGTGTGGCCGTTCCACACGTGGCTGCCCGATGCGCATACCGAGGCACCCACGCCGGGCAGCGTCGTCCTGGCCGCCCTGCTCCTGAAGATGGGCACCTACGGCTTCGTCCGGTTCGGCCCCACGCTGTTCCCCGCGGCCCTGGCGCAGGCCGCGCCGGTGCTGGCGGCGCTGGCCATCGTCGGCATCCTCTACGGCGCGGCGGTCTCGTGGGCCCAAGCCGACCTCAAGCGGCTGGTGGCGTTCTCCAGCGTCAGCCACCTGGGCTTCGTGATGCTGGGCCTGGCAGCCCTCAACGTGCAGGGCCTGCAGGGCAGCCTGCTCCAGATGGTCAACCACGGCATCAGCACCGGCGCGCTGTTCCTCATCGTGGGGGTGCTGTACGAGCGCACCCACACGCGCCGGCTCGCCGACTACGGCGGGGTGGCGGCGCTGATGCCGCGCTTCGCTGCGGTGTTCACCATCGTCATGCTGTCGTCGGCGGCGCTGCCCGGGACCAACGGCTTCGCCGGCGAGTTCCTGATCCTGCTCGGCGCGTTCCGGACCTCGCGCTGGTGGGCAGCGCTGGCCGCGGGCGGGGTGATCCTCTCGGTGGTGTACCTGCTGTGGGCCTACCAGCAGGTGATGCACGGCCCGGTGCGGGCGGTGCACCGCGAGCGGCTGGTCGACCTGCGGCCCCGCGAGCTGGCGGTGTTCGCGCCGCTGCTGGTCCTGATCGTCGGCATCGGCCTGTACCCGCGCCTGCTGCTCGACCGCTCGGAGGCCACCGTCGCCGCAGTCGTGCAGCGGGTGGTGGCGGGAGCGTCCCCAGCCGCTGTGGCGGACGCGCCGGTGCCCGTCGGGCGCGAGGTGCACCCTGCACCTCGTGCCCATGACGCGGGCGTGGCACCAGTCCCCCGGCGGCCTGCAGACCAGGGATCCCCCGCGCCTGCATCCGCGTGGCGGGAGCCGCGGTCGGGTACGTCCCCGGGTACGCTACGGCCGGCGCGATCCACGCCCCAGACGGCGTCCGGCCGGGAGTCGGTGCGATGAGCGCGCCGCCGCCCGTCGAGCTCGCGTTGCTGCGCCCCGAGCTGATCGTGCTCGGGACGGCACTGGTCCTGCTGGTGGCGGACCTGTGGCTGCCACCACCGTCTGGGCGTGGGTGGCTGGTCGCCGCCGGCGTCGCTGGCGCAGCCTGGGCCGGGTGGGCGGCGGTCGTCGCACCGGGGGGCGTGGGGTTTGCCGGCATGTACGTGCGCGACGATCTGACGCGCACGATCCAGGCGATCGCCGCGGCGGTGGGCGCGCTGGGCCTGCTGGTGGCGCCCGACTACCTGCGCCGTGTGGGGCTGGAGCGCGGTGAGTACTACGTGCTGGTGCTGGTGGCCGCGGCGGGCGCGATGCTGATGGCCGCCAGCCGCGACCTGTTGCTGCTGTTCCTCGCGCTGGAGACGCTCTCGATCCCCCTCTACGTGCTGGCGGCGTGGGCGCGCAGCCTGCCGCGTTCGCAGGAGGCCGGCATGAAGTACTTCCTGCTGGGCGCCTTCGCCAGCGCGTTCCTGCTGTTCGGCGTGGCGCTGCTCTACGGGGTCGGCGGGACGACGCGCCTGCCCGAGCTGGCCGTGGCGCTGGCCCGGCGGCCGCTCGATCCCGCGGCAGCGGCGGGCATGGGGCTGATGGTCATCGGGCTGGGCTTCAAGGCCGCGGCCGTACCCTTCCATACGTGGGCGCCCGACGCCTACGAGGGCGCGCCGCTACCCGCGGCGGCGTTCATGTCGGTCATCGCCAAGGTGGGCGCGTTCGCGGCGCTGCTGCGGGTCTTCCCGCTGGCGCTCGGCCCGCTCGCCGAGCAGTGGCGCCCGGTGGCGGGGGCGCTGGCGGTCGTCACCATGGTGGTGGCGAACCTGGCCGCGCTGGCCCAGACCAACTACAAGCGCCTGCTGGCCTACTCCAGCATCGCGCACACCGGCTACCTGCTCATCGGCGTCGCCACGGGCACCGCCGCGGCCGCAGCGGCCGTCGTGACCTACCTGGCCATCTACGCCGCGATGACGCTGGGCGCGTTCGCCGTCGCCGTCGGGCTGGAGCGGGCGGGCAGCGAGGCCGACCGCATCGACGACTACGCCGGGCTGGCAGCGCGCGCGCCGCTGCTGGCCTTCGCCACCGCCGTGTGCATGGTCTCGCTGGCCGGGCTCCCGCCGTCGGGTGGGTTCGTCGCCAAGCTCGGGGTCTTCGCCGCGGCCATCGAGGGCGGGGGCCGACTCGGCCTGGGCCTGGCGCTGGTCGGCGTGCTGACCAGTGTGGTCTCGGTCTACTACTACCTGCGGGTGGCCTACGTGATGTACGCGGGCGAGTCGTCGGCGGGCGTGCGCGTGCACCGCAGTCCGCTGGCGGCTGCCGCCCTGGCCCTGGCAGTGCTGGTGATCGTGCAGGTGGGCGTGCTGCCCGCCGCGGTCACCGGGTTCGCCCAGCAGGTGGGCGCCCTGGTGGTCGGGCGCTAGCCCGGGGCCGACCGCGCCGACCGCGGCCGGACGTCCGTGCCACACCGGGTGTGCCGACGTCCGCACCGGGCGTGCCGACATCTGCGCCTGGCCGACGCCGACCGGCAGGGTGCAGCCACACCGCAGGCCACACCAGCGCGCTGCACCACGGCCCCCGGGGTGTTTGCCCCGCGTCGTCCTACCGGTCGTCCAGCAGCGCCCGCAGCGTGGCCAGACTGCGCCGCGCGGCGTGCAGCGTGTCGGTCTGTGGCTGCACCACCCGGTCCTGCTCGACGACGACCCATCCGGTGTAGGCGGCATCCCGCAGCGCTGCCAGCAGCGCCCGCAGGTCCAGCGTGCCGCGGCCCAGCTCCACGAACACCTCCTGCCGGGCGGCGTCGACGTAGGACGCGCCCCCGGCCAGCAGCGCCCGCAGCCGCGGGAGGTCGACGTCCTTGAGGTGCACGTAGCCCAGGCGCGCCGCATGCGCGCGGGCCAGCGCCACAGGGTCGCCGCCACCGAAGGCCGCGTGCCCGCTATCGAGGCACAGCTTCACCAGGTGGGGGTCGCAGCGCTCCAGCAGCGTGCGGATCTCGTCGGGGTGCTCGATATAGGTGCCGCCGTGCGGGTGGAACGAGGGCACGAGCCCGTAGTCGAACCGGCAGAGCTGGGCCAGGCGTTCCAGCCGGGTCGCGTACCCTGGCCACTCGCGCGGCCGCAGCCCGTGCGCGCGCGTCTCGTCGGGCCGGCCGGCGATGCGCATGCGCAGGTCGTCGCCGGCGTCGGCCAGCAGGATGTCGCGCGCGCCCAGACGCTGCAGGAGCTCGGCTGTGGCGCGGACGCGGCGTTCGCATTCGGGGTAGGCGGCCGGATCCTTGAGGGGAAGGGGCACGAAGGCCGCAGCCAGGACCAGGCCCCGACGCGCCAGCACCTCCGCCAGCACCGCCGGGTCGGTCGGCAGGAACCCCCACGGGCCCAGCTCCGTGCCCGCGTAGCCCGCAGCCTGCATCTCGTCCAGCACGCGCTCGTACGGCAGCTGCGGGCCCCATCCCGGGATCTCGCAGACACCCCAACTGATGGGCGCCGCGCCGATACGGACGTTCATGGCGCGACCCGGCGCCCGCGCCACAGCACCCATATCCCCCAGCCCGCGAGCGCCAGCGCCGGCAGCTGCCCCAGCGTCAGCGGCCCCAGCGCCCGCATCTCGCTGCGCAGCGCGTCGAAGGCCAGCCGCCCCACCGAGGTGGGCACCACGATGTGCCAGAAGACCTCCCCCGGGAAGCGCCGGCGGGCGGCGATCCTGCGCGCCCACAGCAGGACGACGACCGCCAGGAGCATCTCGTAGATCTGCAGGGGGTGGCGCGGCGCGTCGGGCATCGTCGGGAAGACCACACCCCACGGCAGCCCCGTCGGATCACCGTACAGCTCCCCGTTCATGAAGTTGCCGAACCGCACGAAGACGTTGCCGATCGGCAGCGCCCACCCGAACGTGTCGGCGAACTGCCAGACCGAGACCCCCGTGCGACGCGCCGCCCACACGGCGTAGAGCAGCCCGGCCGCGAGGGCCCCGTGCGACGACAGCCCGCCCCGGTCGATCCGGACGATCTCCCAGAGCGCCGGGACGAACTCGCCCGGGTGGGAGACGACGTAGCCCAGCCGCGCGCCCACGAACATCACGAGCACCGCGGTGGTGGCGGTGCGGTCGAGCACGGCGGTCGGTACGCCCAGCCGCGGTCCCATGCGGTAGGCGACCCACAGGCTCACGCCGATGGTCACAGCCAGCATCACGCCGTACCAGCGGATCGCCAGGGGGCCGAGCTGGACGATCACGGGGTCCATGCCGGAGCCAGTCTAGCACCGCATGGTGGCCCGCGACAAACGTGCCCGTCCTTCGGCCACCGCTCCGTCCGCGGTGCCGGGTTGCCCTCACAGGAAGACGGGCGTCGTGAGGCAAAAGTGATACCGGCATGAGCGCACGCACCCGTTCCGATGCCCTCGAGCACGTCCTCGCCGAGCTCCGGGGGCTGCTGGGTGACCGCCTCTCGACCGCCGCTGCCGTGCGCGCCCACCACAGTCGGGGCGAGACGTACCTGCCGCCGCAGCCGCCCGACGCGGTGGCGTTTCCGCAGTCCCTCGACGAGGTGCGCGCCATCGTCGAGGCCTGCGCGCGCTGGCACGTGCCCGTGATCCCCTACGGGGCGGGCACGTCGCTGGAAGGGCACGTGGCCGCCCCGCACGGCGGGCTGTGCGTCGACCTCACGCAGATGACCCGCATCCTGCGCGTCAGCCCCGAGGACATGGACGCCACCGTCGAGGCGGGGGTCACGCACCGGCAGCTGAACCGCCACCTGCGCCGCTTCGGGCTCTTCTTCTCCGTCGACCCGGGGGCCGACGCCACGCTGGGCGGCATGGCCGCCACGCGGGCGTCGGGCACCACCGCGGTGCGCTACGGCACCATGCGCGAGAACGTCCTGGGCCTCACCGTGGTGCTCGCCGACGGCCGCGTGATCCGCACCGGCACCCGCGCGCGCAAGTCGGCCGCGGGCTACGACCTGACGCGGCTGTTCGTGGGCTCGGAGGGCACGCTGGGGGTGATCACCGAGGTCACGGTGCGGCTGCACGGGGTGCCCGCCGCCGTGGCGGCCGCCACCTGCGCCTTTGCGACCATCGCGGGGGCCGTGGACACCGTCATCACCACCGTCCAGCTGGGCATCCCGGTGGCCCGCATCGAGCTCCTCGACGAGGTGCAGATGGACGCCTGCAACCGCTACGCGGGCCTCGACTGTCCCGTGGCGCCGACGCTCTTCCTGGAGTTCCACGGGCCCAGCGAGCGCAGCGTCGCCGAGCAGGCCGAGATGGTGCGGGAGGTGGCCGCCCAGCACGGCGGACGCGAGTTCCGCTGGGCCACCGACGCCGGGGCCCGCGAGCGGTTGTGGAAGGCGCGGCACGACGCCTACTGGGCGGCCCTCGCCCTGCGGCCCGGCGCCAGCGGGCTGACCACCGACGTGTGCGTGCCCATCTCGCGCCTGACCGAGTGCATCGTGGAGACCAAGCGCGACCTGGCGACCTCGCCCGTGCCGGTGGCGCTGGTGGGCCACGTCGGCGACGGCAACTTCCACCTGGTGTTCGTGGTCAACCCCGACGACCCCGGCGAGCTGGCGGCGGTCAAGCAGCTCAACGAGCGCATGGTCCTCCGGGCGCTGGCCATGGACGGCACCTGCACCGGCGAGCACGGCGTGGGCCTGGGCAAGCTGCCCTACATGGCCCGAGAACACGGCGAAGCGCTGGAGGTCATGCGGGCCCTCAAGCGGGCCCTCGATCCGCACGACATCATGAACCCCGGCAAGCTGGTGGCCGGCGGGGGCGCAACCGATGTGCCGCACGCCCCGGCCCCGCCGGGTGACACGGGCTGAACGACCCGTGGCGCCGGGCATGGTGTGACGGCGGTCCACGACGGCGGCGGATACCGGTGAGGACGATGGCCGCCGATGCCCGCGCGCAGAGAGAGGCCCAACAGCGCGGCGGCCTCTGGGGCCCGGAGCACCCCGTGCTGCACCCGGGCCAAGACCTGGACACGGTGTTGCTCTTTGCGGGTCAAGGCAATCGTCTCCCTAGTCATGCCCCAAGGGTGACAGATTCACTGAGCCGTTAGGGGGTGACAAAATCAATGAGCTATTACACCGTGCAAGAAAGGGGTTGACGCCCGCGCCACGCTGTGCTAGTTTGACAGTCAAACTGCATACGCGTTCTCTTATCAAGAGTGGGTGAGGGACGGGCCCGATGACCCCCGGCAACCTGCCGCAGCCGCGGTAAGGTGCCAAGCCCCGCGGAACCCAGTTCCGGCGGATAAGAGGGTGGAACCCCTCCAAGCGCAGGAAGTGGAGGGGTTTCTTGTTACGTGTGGCAGCGGGAGATGGGCGTGGCGGTTGCACTCGAGCGGGTCACGGTGCGGGTGCCGGCGACGGTGGCGAATCTCGGGCCGGGCTTCGATTGCCTGGGCGCGGCGGTGAGCCTGTTCGCCGAGGTCACCCTGGCGCCGGCGTCGACGCCCCACGTCGAGGTGGCCGGCGTCGACGTCCCGCAGGACGCCACGAACCTGATCTACCGGAGCGCCCAAGCGGCGGCGGCGGCGGCGGGCTGGCAGGGGGCGTTCGCGCTGCGCGCGCACTGGCCGATCCCGCTGCGCAGCGGCCTGGGCAGCAGCGCGGCAGCCATCGTCGGCGGGCTCGTGGCCGCGCACCGGCTGTTGGGCGACGCCCTGGACGCCCAGACGCTGCTGCGGCTGGCCACCGACCTCGAAGGCCACCCGGACAACGTGGCGGCGGCGCTGTTCGGCGGCGTGGTGGTCGTGGCGCGCGACGGGCCGGAGGTCCGGTGGGCGCGCATCGCGCCGGCGCTGCCGCTGGCCGTGGTGCTGGCGGTGCCTGCCCTCGAGATCGAGACCGCTGCAGCGCGGCGGGTGCTGCCGGCACAGGTCGCGCACGCCGACGCGGTGTTCAACCTGGCGCGCACGGCGCTGGTGGTGGCGGCGCTGGCCACCGGGCAGGCGCAGGCCCTGCGGGACGCCCTGCGCGATCGGCTGCACCAGCCGTACCG
>CAZGNA010000100.1:0-9920 GCA_964526945.1 uncultured bacterium | reverse complement strand
CCGGCGCGCCTGCGGGCGGGGCGCCCAGCGCACCGGTCGATACGGCGTCGCCTGCGCCTTGAGTGGCGTCCCGCGCTGCCACGCGCGCCAGCACCCCCAGCGCGACGACACCCGGGACGACGTAGGGCCCCAGCAGCCGCAACAGGAACCAGAAGTCCTGCCGGAGCTTGGCCGTGGCGATGGTCGAGAGCGGCTCGCCGACCGGCGTGAGGGCGGCGCCCAGACCGATGGCGAAGCAGGCGCACACCACGATGCGGGTCTCGGCGCGCCCGGGCAGGCGCAGGGCCGAGACGAACTCCACGAGCACCAGCGAGGCGATGATCGCCGTGACGACACTCGCGGCCAGCCCCAGCCCCACCGTGGCCACCGCCACGAGGGCGCCGGCGCCGATCCGGGCCTGGGCCCAGTCGACGGCCTGCCCCACGTGGGAGCGCGCCCACAGGAACAGCAGGCCGAACCCGAAGACCGCTGCGGTGATCGGCAGCGGATGGCGCAGCGCCTCACCGATCAGGGGCACCGTGAGCACGCCCGACGCCAGGGCCGAGGCCACGCCGGCGATGAACAGGAAGCCCTCGAGGTTCTCCTCGATCCGGCGGGAGAGGAACGGGCCCGCCAGGACCACCAGCAGGACGACGAGGTTGGCGAGGACGGGGAACGGCACGCTTCAGGATTATATCCGGTCCGGCATCGACAGGGAACGGCGCTGCCGAGGCAACCGCGCGAGGCCCATTTGGGACAGAGGGAAGCCGGTGGGTCGGGGCGAACATTCCCTACTACCAGGGTAGTAGAGCATTTCCATGGCGCGCCACTCACCTGCCGGCCTGCTGGCTGCCCTACGCGAGCTAGGGCTGTCCACCTACGACGCCCGCGTCTACCTCGCGCTCCACGAGGTGAACCCGGCCAACGGCAACCAGATCAGCCAGCATTCCGGCGTCCCGTCGGCCAAGGTCTACGCGTCCCTGCGGCGCCTGCTGCACCGCGGACTCGTCACCCTCATCGACAGCCGGCCCGTGACCTACGTGCCGCTTCCGGCCGACGAGTTCCTCCGAGCCCGCGAAGCGCGGTTCCGCATGCTGGCTGCCACGCTCCGCCGCGGCCTGCGGCCAGCCGCAGCCACCACCCGCCGGGAGATGCTGTGGCACCTGGAGGGCTACGAGCCGTTGCTGGACAGGGCGCGACGGATCATCACCGCTGCCCGTCGGGACCTCTACCTCAGCGCCTGGCGCGACCAGGTGCTCGATCTGCTGGAGCTGTTGCGCCGCGCCGACCGACGCGGCGTGCGGATCGCCGCCATGCTGTTCGACGCCCCCGACGTGGCGATCGGCTACACCGTGCACCACGTCATGCTGCCCACGGTCTACGAGCGCCACGGTGACCAGCTACTGCTGGTAGCCGACGACGCCGCCGGCCTCCTGATGGACCGTTCCCATGGCACGTGGCACGGCGTCTGGACCTCGAATCCCGCCGTGCTTCGCACCATCCGCAACTACATCCGGCACGACATCTACGTGAACAAGATCTACCACCGGTTCGCCGAGCTGCTGCGCGCCACCTACGGGCCGACGCTGGACCTGCTGCTGGACGTCACGGCCGACCGTGTACTGCCCACGGCCCCGGCACCGCCCCATCCGGCCAACGACGCGACGTCACCGCCCGCTCCGTCCCAAGAGGCAGGCCGCGTGCGGCGCACCCCCTCGGTCGTGTCGGATGGGCCCGCGACGTTCCGGCGGAAGGAGCGCCAGACAGCTCCGGAAGGAGGATGAGGATGGCAACACCCGAAGCCTTCGGTATCACGCTGGACGAGCCATACTTCGGCCCGGGACGGTGGGTGTCCCCACTCAACTACCTGCCCGAGGTCCGTGAGCAGATGCGGGTGCCCCCGCGACTGACGATCCACGACGTGACGCTGCGCGATGGCGAACAGACCGCCCGGGTGGCGTTCACTGTGGACGAGAAGGTGTTCCTGGCCCAGGAGATGGACAAGATCGGCATTCCCTCCATCGAGCCCGGCCTGCCGGCCACCGAGGAGGATCGCGAGGTCATCCGTACCCTGGTGCAAATGAAGCTCCGGGCGCGGGTGACGCCCTTGGTCCGCGTGCGGGACGACGACCTCGCGGCGGTGCTCGCCTGCGGCGCGCCCGGGATGGTGCTGGAGTTTGGCATCAACCCCTTCCTGATCAAGTACGCCTACAACCTCACGCCCGAACAGCTCATCGACAAGATCGTCGCCCTCTCGCGCCGGGCGAAGGACGAGGCGGGCATGTACGTGGAGTTCATGGGGTGGGACACCTTTCGGATCCCCAGCCTCGAGTACATCAAGCGCTTCTTTGGCGAGATCCTCGAGCGCGGCGCCATCGATCGCATCACGGTCTCGGACACCTTCGGCATGGCCCATCCACTGGCCATGCGGGTCTTCGTGACCAAGCTCCGCGAGTGGTTCCCCGAGACCCCGCTGGGCCTGCACATCCACAACGACTACGGGCAGGCGACGGCCAGCGCCCTCATGGCCATCGCGTCGGGCGTGGACGAGGTCCACTGTTCGGTCAACAACCTGGGGGAGCGCGCGGGCAACGTGGCCACCGAAGAAGTGGCGGTGGCATGCGAGCACCTGCTGGGCATTCCGACGGGGATTCGCCTGGACGGTCTGTACCGGCTGTCGCAGATGGTGGCGGAGATCTCCAAGGTCCGCCCGGCGTCCAACAAGCCGATCGTCGGCGCGGGACTCTTCGAGGTCGAATCCGGCATCGTCATCCACATCCTGCGCCAGTTTCGGACCACGCCCCTGGGCGATGTGGCGCTGTTCCCGTACCCACCGGCCCTGGTGGGGCGCGACGGCCCCCACCTGCTGCCCGGGCGGGGCACGGGGCGGCACTACGTGGAGATGAGCCTGGAGGAACGGGGTCTGCAGGCCACCGACGCGCAGGTGGAAGAGATCGTACAACGGGTGAAGAGCGTCGCGCTGCGGCTCAAGAACGCCCTCCCGCCGGCGGTCTACGAAGGTATCGTCCGCGAGGTGCTGGGGGCCGGGGCCCCGGTGCCCGAGCGCGCAACGCGTATACCCGGCGGCCCGTAGCAGGCAGACGCGGAGGGTCGGGCAGGAGGAGGAGCGATGGAGACCTACACGCTGGGCGACACGAAGGTGACGCTCATCGACCTGAGCGACACGCTGGAGAACGCCACCAGCAGCTTCGAGCCCAACCGTCACCAGATTCAGTACATCGATCACGTGCAGGGGATGCACCTGGCGGTCGACGTGTTCAAGGTCGACCCCGCCCTCCTCCCGACGCTCTTCCCGGACGGTCACGCCTGGGCCGTGGAGGTCGTAACGCTCTCCTCGCACTCGGGGACGCACATCGACGCGCCCTATCACTACGGCCCCACGTCGGGGGGTGCGCCGGCCAGGACGATCGAGCAACTGCCCCTGCGGTGGTTCTACAGCGACGCGTTCGTGCTCGACATGACCCACAAGCGCCCCGGCCAGGGCATCAGCGCGGCCGACGTGGAAGCCGGCCTGACGGCCATCGGCTACACCATCAAGCCCTACGACATCGCGCTGGTCCGCACCGACGCGTGGAAGAGCTTCAAGCAGCCCGGATACGACATGCGCCACCCCGGGCTGGAACGCAGTGCGACCCAGTACCTCGTCGAGCGGGGGGTCAAAGTGATCGGCATCGACGCCTGGGGGCTGGACCGGCCGTTCAACGTCATGTTCCAGGAAGCCGCCAGCGGCGTACGCGGCCGCTTCTGGGAGTCGCATTTCTACGGCAAGGAACGGGAGTACTGCCAGATCGAGAAGCTGACCAACCTGGACAAGATCCCCCGGCCCTTTGGCTTCAAGGTCGCCTGCTTCCCCTACAAGCTGCAGGGCGCCAGCGCCGCATGGACGCGCGCGGTGGCGATCGTCGAGGAACGGGTCACCCCGTGAGCCGTGCGGCACCGAGACAGGTGAAAGGAGGGCACGACGTGCGACTGACCCGCAGGCAGGTTTTGCACGCAGCGGCGGCTGGAGCGGGGGCATGCCTGGTCCCCCAGCTCCTCATACGCCCCTCCCGGGCGCAATCCCGGCCGATCCGGTTGGGCGGCACGCTGCCCCTCACCGGTCCCTTCGCCGACACCGGCGTGTGGGTCGAGCGCGGGTACCGGTACTGGGCCGAGAAGACGAACCGGGACGGCGGGCTGCTCGGGCGGCCGGTGGAGCTCACGATCCTCGACGACGCCAGCAGCGCGGACCGTGCCGTCAGCCTCCTCGAACGCCTGATCACGGTCGACCGCGTGGACCTCATCCTCGGCGGTTACCCGGGTACGGCTGCAGCCGCGCAGATGGCGCTGGCGGAACGCTACCGCAAGGTCTACGTGTCCATGGGGGGCCACATGGCGTCGTTCCGGCGGGGGTTCAGGTACAGCTTCGGCGGCCCTCCGCTGATGGGCCAGTGGTGGTACGAGGGAGCCTGGCGGTGGCTGGCCAACATTCCGCGGGGGCAGCGCCCGGCGCGGGCAGCGGCCATCACGGTCAACAACCCCGTCGGCATGGCCGTCCGCGAGTCGATGCTCGAGGGCCTGAAGCGGCTGGAGATCCCGCTGGTGATGGACGAGCTCTACGATCTCCCGCTGGCCTCCGCCGAGCCGCTCGTCGCCCGGGCACGGAGCGCCGGCGCGGACATGTTCCTGGCCAACGGCTTCTTCCCCGACGGCGTGCTCACCATCCGGGCGATGAAGGCCCTGGACTACAATCCCAAGCTGATCCTGCAGGGCGTCGGATCCCTCATCCCGGAGTGGGTGACCCAGCTGGGGCCGGACGGCGACTACGTGGTGTCGGGGACGGCCATCCACCACAAGCTGCCCTTCCCCGGGATCGCCGAGTTGAACCAGGCGGCCAGGGAGCGGTGGAACCTCAAGTGGGCACCCCAGTACTTCCTGTTCGGTTACTGCTGGGCGCAAGTGCTGCAGCAGGCCGTGGAGGGCGCCAAGACCCTCAACCACGCCGTCCTGGTGCGCTACATGCGCGAGGCCGCGTTCAAGACGATCGCCGGGGAGATGCGGTTCGACGAGCGCGGCCTGCCGGCACCCTACGAGTACACCACACAGGTGCTCAACGGCGAGGTGGAGCTCATCTGGCCACCGGGACGGCGCTCGGCGCAGGCCGTCTACCCCAAACCCCCCTGGAGGCGATAGGCCGCTGCTGGCGGATGCGCTCCAGGCGCTGATCACCGGGCTGCTGACCGGCTGCGTGTACGCGCTGCTGGGCGCCGGCTTCAGCCTCATCTGGGGCGTTGCGCACGTCATCAACATCGCCCACACGGCGCTGGCCGTGGGGGCCGCCTACGCGGCGTACGCGCTGGCGCAACGCGGCGTCGACCCGGTCCTGAGCCTGCTGCTGGTCGTGCCCACCTTCTTCGTGGTGGGGATGGGATTCTACGAAGGCGTCATCCGGCCGGCCGCGCGTCGCGCCGGCGACCTGGTGCTGGCGTCCATGGTGCTCACCTTCGGCCTCGCGGCGGCGCTGGAGCACACCCTGGCCGCCCTGTGGGGGCCCGGCCCCCGGGTGGTCAACCTGGGCTACACCGGGCAGGCGCTGCGACTCGGGGCGGTGGCCGTCCCGATTCCCCATCTTGCCGGTGCCGGGCTGGCTGCCGTCACGATCGCCGCTCTCTACGTGTTCCTCCACAGGACGTTCCCCGGCAAGGCCGTACGGGCCGTGTGGCAGAACCCGGACGGTGCCGCGCTGTGCGCGATCGATCTGCGCAAGGTCACCGGGCTGACGTACGGGCTGGCCATGGCCTCTGCGGGCGTGGCGGGCGTGGCCATGGCTTTGATCTACAGCTTCTCGCCGGCTGCCCACCTCACGTGGCTGGTCTTCGTGTTCCTCGTGGTGATCGTGGGCGGTGTGGGCAGCCTGACCGGCGCGGTGGTCGCGGGCATGGTGGTCGGGGGGCTGACGAACGTCGCCACGCTGGTCGTGCCCTTTGCCTGGGTGCCGTTCCTGCTGTTCGTGTGCCTGGGCATCCTGCTGCTGTGGCGTCCCACCGGACTGTTCAGACGATGAGCCCCAGAGCCGGTACGGGCCTCCTGCTGGCGGTCCTCGTCCTCCTCCCGTGGCTCCGCCTGGGCGAGTACCCGCTGGCGCTGCTGTACTCGACCTTCATGTACGCCGCGCTGGCCGTGGCCTGGAACCTCATCGGTGGCTTCGCCGGATACCTGAGCTTCGGCCACGCAGCCTTCTTCGGTCTGGGTGGCTACACCACGGGGCTGCTGTTGGTGCGGGCCGGGCTGTCGCCGTTTCTCACCGCACCGGCCGCCGGGGTGGTCGCCGGCGCGTTCGCCGTGGCCGCCGGGTACCCGTGCCTGCGGCTGCGCGGCCCCTACTTCGCGGTGGTGACGATGATCCTGGCCCTGGCGGTGCGCGCCTTGATCCTCAACGTGCCGTGGACCGGCGCGTCGGAGGGACTGTGGATGCCGCTCCCGCCCTGGGAACCGCTGGTCGGGCGCCGGATCTTCTACTACAGCATGCTGGTGGCGGCGGTGTTCACGGTCCTGATCGTCCGCGCCGTGCAGCTGGGCAAGACCGGCGTCGGGCTGGAGGCGATCCGTGAAGACGAGGACGCGGCCCAGAGCGTGGGGATCCCGGCCGTGCGTCTGAAGGTGCGAGCCCTGGCCCTCAGCGCCGGCCTCACCGGGATGATCGGTGGCATCTACGCCTATGACCGCTCCTACATCCACCCGGACTTCATGTTCGACCTGCACCTGTCGGTCCTGGCCGTCCTCATGGCCCTCCTGGGCGGGCGCCAGTCGTGGCCCGGCCCAGTCGTCGGTGCCGTGGTGGTGCGCCTGGCCGACGAAGCGCTGACCGTCTACGTCGGCACCGAAGCAGCCCGCATCGTCTTCGGCCTGTGCCTGGCGCTGGTCATCGTGGTGCTGCCCGACGGCGTGCTGCCGCGGCTGCTGCAGGCCGTCCGCCGGGCGCCACGGCTCCCCCTCGCCGCCGCGGCCGGGGTGCGACGGTGACGGCGTCCCTCCTGCGTGTCGACCGCGTCTCCAAACGGTTCGGCGGGCTGACCGTACTGCGCGCGGTGAGCTTCCAGGTCGATCGCGGCACGATCGTCGGGCTGATCGGGCCCAACGGCTCCGGCAAGACCACCATGTTCAACATCATCACCGGCTTTCATCGGCCGGATGCGGGGCAGGTCTTCTTCGCCGACCGCCCCCTTGCCGGCCGGCCGCCGTTCGAGATCGCCCGGGCGGGCATTGCGCGCACGTTTCAGCTGGTACGCCCGTTCGCCGGGTTGACCACGACCGACAACGTGGCGGCGGCAGCGCTCTACGGTCGTGGCATGCGCTCCGTCAGCGAGGCCCGCCAAGAGGCCCGCCGCTGGTTGCGGTTCGTCGGCCTGGACGACGCCGTCGACGCACCCGTGCGTACGCTGACGCTGGCGGGGAAGAAGCGCCTGGAGCTGGCCCGGGCGCTGGCGACGGGGCCCACGCTGCTGCTGCTGGACGAGGTGTTCGCGGGGCTCAATCCGGCGGAGAGCCAGGGGGCCGTGGCGCTCGTGCGCCGGATCCGCGAGGAGCTGGGGATCACCATCCTGCTGGTCGAGCACATCGTGCGGATCGTGATGGACCTGTGCCACCAGGTGGTCGTCCTGGGCTTCGGCGAGGTGATCGCGCAGGGGTCGCCCGCAGCCATCCAGACGGATCCCAACGTGCGACGCATCTACCTGGGCGAGGACGCCGATGTTACGCGTTGAGCACCTCTGCGCCGCCTACGGAGAGCTGCACGTCCTGCACGACGTCTCGCTGGTGGTCAACGCCGGCGAGTTCGTCAGCCTGATCGGGCCCAACGGGGCGGGGAAGACCACGTTCCTGCGGACCCTCTCGGGTCTCCACCCGGCCATCCGTGGCTCGGTGGTGTTCGACGGGGTCTCGATCGCCGGGTGCGCTCCGCACGACATCTGCGCCCGGGGACTGGTGCACGTGCCGGAAGGGCGACTGCTCTTCCCGACCATGAGCGTGCGCGAGAACCTGGAACTGGGCGCCTACGGCCGCCACGCGCGGCCACGGCTGCAGCAGCACCTCGAGCTCGTCTTCAGCCTCTTCCCCGTCCTGCGCGCGCGCCAGCAGCAGGACGCCGGTACGTTGTCGGGCGGCGAACAACAGATGCTGGCCATCGGTCGGGCGTTGATGGCCGCACCGCGGCTGCTGGCCCTCGACGAACCCTCGCTGGGGCTTGCGCCGCGTCTGGTCGGCGAGATCTTCGAGGTGCTGGAACGCTTGAACCGGCAGGGGCTGGCGATCCTCCTGGTCTCTCAGGAGGTCACCCGCGCGCTCCGCGCAGCGCATCGGGCCTACGTGCTGGACACCGGCCGGATCGTCGCGGAGGGCCCGGCGAAGGGGCTCCTGCACGACGGCCAGATCGTCGCGTCGTACCTGGGGCTCTCCGCTCCGGCCTGACGGGCGAACAGAGCGTCACAGGCGATCGTGGCCCCGCCGGTGGCCGACGGCCCGTGGTGCGCGCCCGCCCTGCTGCCATCGCCAGCCTGTCCCGGGGATGCTAGGATACGGTGGTGGAGGAGTTCGGGAGCCCGGTACCCGGACGGTCTCGAAAACCGTTGGGCGCATGCGCGCCTCGTGGGTTCAAATCCCACCTCCTCCGCCATCGTCCGGGCCTTACCGATTCCGCAGAAACCCTGTGCCCATCGTGATCACGGGTGCCTGGCGCCATCGCCTGCTTGTCAGCGGCGTCGCGGAGACCGCCCATCGGGGCATCGCCCGGACGTCCCGCTCCGCGGTCGTCTGGGGGCCCCACGACCTCGACCGGCCGGGGCCGCTGACCGAATTTCCACCTTCCGGGAACGGCCCTACCATGGTCGGGCGCCCGACCGGCTGGCACACTACGGGGAGACGGGAACGATCCTGATCCCCGGAGGTGTCACGGTGAAAGGTGTCACGGTAAAGCGATTCCTGCTGGCGCTGGTGCCGGTGACGATCCTGGCCACGGCGTCACTGGCGTTCACGCACATCTACACGCACCCGCTCGAAGAGGTCGCGCCGCCGGCCGAGGAGACCGTGGTCACGCCGGTCGCAGTCGATGCGCCCGCCCCCCAGGCGCCCGCCCCTGCGCCGGAGGTCCGCAAGACCGTCGTCGCCCAGAACGAGCCGTCCAAGCCGCAGCAGCAGGAGGCGGCCACAACCCAGGCCCCGGCGCAGGCGGAGGAAGAGAAGGACGAGCCGCTGCCCGAACTGGTCGTGGACAAGACCCCGTTGATGCAGGCCATGGCCGAGCTCGACCGTGCGCTCGACGAAGCCAAGCTCGCGGTGGTGGCGGTGGATGCGGCAGCGCAGCAGCGGCACATCCAGGAGTCGGTGAACCTGCTGGCGGGGGCCGGGGAGCCCCAGTTCCGGCTGATCGCCGGAGGTCCCAACACCTACAAGGGCGTCCGGCCCCTGCTGATCCAGGCCCGGGTGGTCCGCGAGGCGGCCGAGGTCCAGTGGATCGCGGCGATGCAGCGCCGGAGCGAGGCGGCTGCCAGGAAGGTGGCCGAGCTCGCCCAGGCAGGGACCGCCACCGAGGCCACGACCCCGCAACCCGCGCAGCCGGCGCTGGACCTCTCCGCCACGGTCGGACCCAGTGGCGTGCTGGGCACCCGCGGGATGCGGCCAGAGGAGCAGGCCCAGCAGCTCGTCGACCGCGCGATCCGGCAGGCAGCCGAAGCCCTGACGCTGGCGGCGCGGACGCAGCCAGCCGGCGGCGGTGGCGGGCTGGAGGGCGACGTGCAGACCGCGCGGGTCTCCGACGAGGCGGCGCAGCTCATGCAGGCGGTGGTGCGCACCCTCGAGACGGCGAAGAAGATCATCCAGATCGCGATCGACCGCTAGGGTGTCCAGTACGGACTAGGTGTTTGCACTTTGAGACTCCAACCGAGCCC
>CAZGNA010000099.1:0-9940 GCA_964526945.1 uncultured bacterium | reverse complement strand
TCCCCCATTGAACGAGGTTGATCCCGCCTCCCAGAGCGGACCACCCGGTATCCTGGGGAAAGCACGTTCTCCTGGTGCCCCCTTTGGGGCTGGAGCCGCGGTACGTGCCCGGTCCTGGGCGTCTCATAATCCCCGGGCGCCCTGGCGCAGCCCAGCGCGGACGCCGCCTGCTGAGCGGTCACCATTGCAGCGTCTGCTGTGGGACGTCCAGGAGCCAGTGGGGAACCGATCACAGCCACGGCGATGACGCCGGCGCTGGGCGGGACGTTCAGGAGCCAGGGGGGAACGGCCCGAAATGGCGCCGAATGTTCGCCCCAGGTGATCAGGGTCATTGCGATAGTGAATCAAAAGGGCGGCGTCGGGAAGACAACGACCGCCATTAACCTCGGAGCGTCCCTCGCTGCGGACGGACATACGATTGTCCTGATCGATCTGGACCCTCAGGCCAACACCACGAGCGGGCTTGGCATTCCCAGACAAGAGGTCAGGCTTTCCACGTATGACCTGTTGCTGGGGGACGTTGATGCCGTGGATGCCGTGGTCTCAACGGCCGTCATGGGTCTCTATCTCATTCCCAGCACGATACACCTGGCTGGTGCGGAAGTAGAGCTGGCAGGAATGCCGGATCGCGAGCACAGGCTCAAGCGCGCCCTGCGAGGCCTGCAGTTTCCCATGGCACTGATCGACTGCCCTCCGTCGCTTGGGCTCCTC
The DNA here is from genome assembly GCA_964526945.1 of uncultured bacterium. Classification (GTDB taxonomy): domain Bacteria; phylum Sysuimicrobiota; class Sysuimicrobiia; order Sysuimicrobiales; family Humicultoraceae; genus Fervidifonticultor. The sequence continues at coordinate 9,229 of CAZGNA010000099.1, read as the reverse complement.
ACCATCAACGCGTTGGTGGCTGCGACGGAGGCCCTCATCCCGATTCAGTGCGAGTACTACGCCCTTGAGGGTCTGATGCACTTGCTCCGTTCGATCGACCTCGTGCGGCAACACCTCAACCCGGAGCTTGATCTTGCCGGGATGCTCCTCACCATGCACGACCCGCGTACAAACCTCTCGGCGCAGGTCGAGCATGAGGTAAGGCAGCACTTCGGCGATCGAGTCTACCGCACCGTGATCCCGAGAAGCGTCAGGCTTGCAGAGGCTCCAAGCCACGGGAAGCCCGTTGCTCTGTACGATCCAGGGTCGCGGGGCGCCGTGGCATATCGAGAGCTCGCCAGGGAGGTTGTTGAACGTGGCCAGCGACGAGCGGCGCTCTCCTAGCCCCCAGAGGGCCGGACGGTATCGTGGACTGGGTAGAGGATTGGGCGCGCTGATTCCAGGCGCTACCGAGTCCACGACGTCCCAGATCAGCGAGATTCCGGTCGATCAGATTCGTCCGAGTCCAAGACAGCCACGAGCGTCAATTGGAGAGGAGGCTCTCGAGGAGCTCGTGGCCTCTGTACGAGAGCACGGCGTTCTGCAACCCGTGATCGTTCGACCCTTACCGGGAGGCTATGAACTCGTCGCTGGAGAGAGAAGATGGCGTGCAGCTGTGGCCGCCGGACTGCGTGCCGTTCCTGCAGTGGTACGGGAGATGGACGACCGGGCCGCGGCAGAGGCGGCCCTGGTCGAAAACCTGCAGCGCGAGGACCTCAATCCGGTCGACAGGGCACGGGCTTACCTTAGGTTAGTCGAAGAGTTCCATTTGACTCAGGAGGAAGTGGCGCAACGGGTAGGCAAGAGCCAGTCAGCAGTTGCCAACTCGTTGAGGCTTCTTTCGTTGCCGAACGAAGTGCTGGCATCGTTGGAGTCAGGCCGGATCTCGGAGGGGCATGCACGAGCCCTTCTGTCCATTCAGGATACCAGTCGCATGCTGGAGGTCTGGAAACGCGTTGAATCACGTGGGCTTTCCGTGAGAGAGACTGAGACGTTGGCGAGGAGCTTGGTTATTTCACGTGAAATGAAGAAAGTTAAAAAATCAAGAGATCTTGAGAATCTTGAAGCAGAGCTCTCGTCCGTCCTGGGAAGCCCTGTGAGGATTTCTAGTAACAGAGATGATTCGTGGACTATCTCTATAAAACTGTACTCCATGGAAGATCTGAACAGACTGGTGGAGCAGCTGAAGGGTGGTGCGATCGCGTGATGGACGCCGCATGGCCATCCCGGGAGGAGGCGTGGGCGCTCGTGTGCGAGTGGACCCAAAACCCGAACCTCCGCAAGCACATGCTGGCTGTAGAAGCGGCGATGCGGGCCTACGCCCGGCGTTTCGGCGAGGACGAGCAGCTCTGGGGGCTCGTGGGATTGCTCCACGACCTCGACTACGAGCGCTACCCGTCACAGGAAGCCGGTCACCCGTTCCGCGGTGTCGAGCACCTGCGCGCGTTGGGCTACCCCGAGGTGATCTGTCGGGCGATCCTGTCTCACGCCGACTATTCCGGTGTCCCGCGGGTCTCGCGCATGGAGCACGCACTGCACGCCTGCGACGACCTCACCGGGTTCGTGATCGCAGTGGCGCTGGTGCGGCCCAACCGCAGCCTGGCGGGCGTCGACGGGCCGGCTGTGCGCCGAAAGATGAAGGACAAGGCCTTCGCTCGTGCGGTGTCGCGCGACGAACTGTTGCGTGCTGCGGAAGCGTTGGGCGTGCCGTTCGACGAGCACGTCACGGTCGTCGTGGACGCACTGCGGGGCATTGCCGCCGATCTCGGGTTGAGTGCGTGAGCGACGATACGAGCGAGGAGACCGTGGAAGGCACACTGGTCAATGCGGCGGCGGTCGTGCTCGGGGGTGGAGCCGGATTGGCGATCGGTCGGCGCGTGCCCGAGCGCGTGCGGGGCATCGTCATGCAGGGCGTGGGACTCGCGACGGTGCTCATCGGCGTCCAGATGGCGCTGCAGGTGCGCAACGTCGTTGGGCTCATCGTCAGTCTGGCGGCGGGGGGCGCGCTGGGCGAGCTCCTGTGCATCGAGGACCGGCTGGAGCGTCTGGGCGCGCTGGTCCAGCGGCGCCTGGGACCGAGTGGGACGACCGGGGGCTTCGTCCAGGGGTTCGTGACCAGCAGCCTGTTGTTTTGCGTGGGTCCCATGACGCTGCTGGGTGCCATCCAGGACGGCTTGGGACAGCCCCCGGTGTTGCTGTACACGAAATCGGTGCTCGACGGTATCTCGGCGGTGGCGTTGGCGGGCGCGCTGGGCGCCGGAGTTGTGTTGTCCGCGGCGACCGTGCTGGTCTACCAGGGCGGGGTGACGCTGCTGGCGGGGGTCGTTCAACGTGGGATGACGCCGGAGGTCGTCCGTGAAGTCACCGCCGTGGGTGGGGCCCTCATCTTCGGCCTGGGGCTCGGCATCCTCGAGGTTCGGCGCATTCGCGTGGGCAACCTGCTGCCCGCGCTGTTGGTGATGGGGATCGTCGTGGCGCTCGAACCGTGGTGGAGCGTCGTGGGAGCGGTGTGGAGGCGGTGAGGGGCGGTGGTGGGACCGGACAGGAGAACATCCGCCGACCGTGGAAAGACGCAACGATTCCGGGGGGCAACCAGAGCATGACGGGACGGGCGGAGTCGTGGGCGTTCGCGGCCCTGGTGGGGAGCGCCGTGCTGGCACTGGTGACCGCGTGGTTGGTGGTACGTCTGCGTGTGCTGACCCGCCAGCTGGCGGCGGTAACCGGTGCGCCGCCGCTGCGGGAGCAGGTCGATCGCCTGCATGGCGCGGTGGACGCGTTGGGCCGCCGGGTGGACTACGTGGCCCAGCGCGTGGAGCACATCGGGGCACAGGCGCAGCGGAGCCTGCAGCGGGTGGGACTGGTGCGCTACGACGCCTTTCAGGACCTCGGGGGTCAGCTGAGTTTCAGCATCGCGTTGCTCGACGCGGATCGCAACGGGCTCGTGCTGAGCGTACTGAACGGGCGCGACGGCGCGCGAGCGTACGCCAAACCGGTGCGGGCGGGTGCGTCGTCGGCGATGCTCTCCGATGAGGAGCGGCGCGCCATCGTGCAGGCGTAGGAGCATGCCGCGACCATGGTCTTTCGCGACCGCCGGGATGCGGGACGTCGCTTGGGCCAGGCCCTGGTCCACCTGCGTGGCCGTGATCCGGTGGTGCTGGCGATTCCGCGCGGGGGCGTCGTGGTCGGGCGTGAGGTGGCCACGGTGCTGGGCGCGCTCCTGGCGGTGGTGGTCCCCCGCAAGCTGCGATCGCCCTACAACCCCGAGCTGGCCATCGGTGCCGTGGCCGAGGACGGCGCGGTCTTCCTCGACGAGGAGCTGAGCCGGGGGGTGGCGCGGGAGTACGTGGAACAGGAGATCGCCGTGCAGCGGGCGGAGATCGCGCGTCGGATCCAGGTGTACCGGCGTGGGGCACCGCTGCCGCCGTTGGATGGACGCACGGCTATCGTCGTCGACGATGGCATCGCCACCGGCGCGACCATGATCGCCGCCCTGCGGGCCGTCCGCGCCCGCGGGCCGGTGTGGCTGGTCGCCGCTGTGCCGGTGGCGCCTCCGGAGAGCCTGGCGGCGCTGGCGAAAGACGCCGACGAGGTGGTCTGCCTGAGCACGCCGGCGCTCTTCCACGCGGTGGGACAGTTCTACGAGGACTTCACGCAGGTGGACGACGACGAGGTGGTGGCGTTGCTCCAGGTCGCGTCAGGGTCCGATACCTCCGACGCGCCGTCGTGAGCGCGTTGCGGCAGACGCCCTTGCACGCGGCGCACCGTGCGGCGGGCGCGCGCATGGTCCCGTTCGCCGGGTGGGAGATGCCGCTCCAGTACGTGGGGATCGTCGCAGAGCACGTGGCGGTGCGCACGCGGGCAGGCCTGTTCGACGTCTCGCACATGGGGGAGATCCGGGTGGAGGGGCGGGAGGCGCTGGGGGTGGTCCAGCGGGTGATCACCAACGACGCCAGCCGCCTGTCCGTCGGCCGCGGGTTGTACACGCCCATGTGTCTCCCGTCGGGCGGCATCGTCGACGACGTGACGGTGTTCCGGGTGGCGGAGGACGCCTACCTGTTCGTGGTGAACGCGGCCCGTCGGGAGCGCGACGTGGCGTGGATCACCGAACACGCGGCGGGGACGGCCGCCACCGTGCACGATGTGTCGGATGCGACGGCGTTGCTGGCATTGCAGGGGCCGCGGGCGGCGGCGATCCTGGCGCGAGTGGCGGACGGTGAGGTCGCGGCCCTCCCCCGGTTCCACGCGCTCGATGGCGTGCGCGTCGCTGGCGTCCCGGCCTGGGTGGCCCGGACCGGATACACCGGCGAGGATGGGTTCGAACTGGCCGTCTCCTGGGACGAGGCGCCGCGGGTCTGGTACGCGCTGCTGGAGACGGGGCAGCCCGAAGGTCTCGTGCCTGCCGGCCTCGGGGCCCGTGACACGCTGCGCCTCGAAGCGGGGTACATGCTCTACGGAAACGACATCGACGAGACCACGACGCCGTTGGAGGCGCCGCTGGCCTGGACCGTGAAGTTCGACAAGGGCGAGTTCGTCGGGCGCGAGGCGCTGGTCCGCCAGCATACCGGGGGCGTCGCGCGGCGGCTGGTCGGCTTCGAAGTGGTGGATCGGGCGATCGCCCGCGCGCACCAGGGGATCTGGGCCGAGGGCGCCCGCATCGGCAGGGTCACCAGCGGTACGTTCGCGCCCACGCTCCAGCGGTCCATCGGCCTGGGGTACGTGCCGGTGGCGTACGCTGCGGTGGGGACCAGGCTGGAGATCGAGGCCCGCGGCACGCACGTGCCGGCACGGGTCGTATCGTTGCCTTTCTACCGGCGGCCGACACACTGAACCGGTGTGGGGTGAAGCATGTATCCTGACGACCGACGGTATACCCGCGAGCACGAGTGGGCGAAACGCGAGAACGGACGCGTACGCGTGGGCATCACACGGTTTGCCGCGGAGCGCCTCTCGGACGTGGTGTACATCGAGCTACCGGCGGTGGGCGCGGAAGTACGAGCGATGCAGCCCTTTGGGGTGGTGGAGTCGGTGAAGGCCGCCAGCGACCTGTACGCGCCGGTCTCAGGGCGCGTGGTCGAGGTGAACGCGGCCCTCCTGGAGCACCCGGAGCGGATCAACCAGGATCCCCATGGTGACGCATGGTTGATCGTGGTGGAACCTACCAACGACACGGAGTGGGACCAGCTGCTGACCGCGGAGGCGTACGCTGCGCTGGTAGCCGCGGAGGGCGCATGAACGGCGCCTGGCATCCCCATCGCTACCTGCCGATGACCGCGCAGGAGCGGGACGAGATGCTCCGTGCGATCGGCGTGGCGTCGGTGGACGAACTGCTCGCCGACGTCCCGGCCAGTGTGCGGCTGACCCGGCCCCTGGACCTTCCACCGCCGATGGCCGACGTCGACCTGCTGGCGCACCTGCGCGGGCTGGCGGAGCGGAACGGCCATGCCGATCGTCTGGTGTGTTTCCTGGGGGGCGGCGCGTACGACCACTGGATCCCCAGCGTGGTGTGGCACCTGGCCGGGCGGGCGGAGTTCTACACTGCCTATACCCCCTACCAGGCCGAGATCATGCAGGGGGAACTGCAGGTCACCTACGAGTACCAGACGATGCTCTGTGAGCTCACCGGCATGGACGTGGCCAATGCGTCGATGTACGACGGTGCCAGCGCCACGGGGGAGGCCGCGGTGATGGCACGCGACCTCACCCGCCGGGACGAGATCGTGGTCTCGACGGCCGTGCACCCCCATTACCGGGAGGTCCTGCGGACGTACACCCGGCACCTGGGGATGCACGTCCGTGAGGTGCCCTACGAGGGCGGCGTGACGCCGGTGGCACGGGTGCGGGAGACCCTCGGGACGCAGACGGCGGCCCTCGTCATCCAGTTTCCCAACGTCTTTGGCTGCATCGAGGACGGTCCCGCTCTCGCCCGGGCAGCGCACGACGTCGGCGCGTTGTTGATCGCTGCGGTCGCCGAGCCGCTCAGCCTGGGGTTACTGCCCCCCCCAGGCCACTGGGGCGCCGACATCGTGGCGGGCGAAGGGCAACCGCTGGGCAACTTCCTCAACTTCGGAGGGCCGTACCTGGGGATGCTCGCGACACGGGACGCGTTCGTGCGGCGGATGCCCGGGCGTCTCGTGGGTGCCACCGTCGACCGGCATGGCCGGCGGGGGTTCGTGCTGACGCTGCAGACCCGGGAGCAGCACATCCGGCGGGAGAAGGCGACGAGCAACATCTGCACCAACGAAGCGCTGAACGCCCTGGCGGCCGCGATCTACATGGCGGCGGTGGGCAAGTCCGGGCTGCGGCAGATCGCCGAGGTGAACGCCCGGCGAGCCCACTATGCCCGCAGCCGCCTGTGCGCCATTCCCGGGGTGCGGGCCGGATTCGACGCGCCCGTATTCAACGAGTTCGTCCTGCGCCTGCTTGTGCCGCCGGCGGAAGTGAACGCTCGTCTGCTCGACCGCGGGATCCTGGGCGGCCTGCCCCTGGGCGTGTGGTACCCGGAGTTGTCCGACGCCTGGCTGGTCTGCGTGACCGAAGCGCGTACACGGGCGCAGATCGATGCCCTGGTCGACGCCGTCGCCGAGGTCGTGGCACGATGACGCAGCGGGACTTCCCCCTGATCTTCGAGCTCAGCCGCCCCGGTCGGGTGGCAGTCGCTGCGCCGGAGGCCGACGTGCCCGACGTCCCGCTCGAGCAGATCGTCGATCCTTCGCTGGTGCGACGTGATCCCGCCGACCTGCCCGAGGTCAGCGAGCCGGATCTCGTGCGGCACTATACGAGGCTCTCGCAGCGGAACTACGCGATCGACGTCGGCTTCTACCCTCTGGGATCCTGCACCATGAAGTACAACCCGAAGGTCAACGAGGACGCGGCGCGCCTGCCGGGCTTCGCGCGCCTGCACCCCAACGTGCCCGACGAGCTCGCGCAGGGTGCGCTCCAGCTGCTGTGGGAGCTGGAGCAGATGCTGTGCGAGATCAGCGGCATGGATCGGGTGACCTTCCAGCCTGCGGCCGGTGCCCACGGGGAGCTGACCGCCTTGATGATGATCCGCGCCTACCACGAGGACCGCGGCGACCGACGCACGCGGGTGATCGTCCCGGATTCCGCGCACGGGACCAATCCCGCGTCGGCCGCGATGTGCGGCTACACCGTGGTGACGGTCCCCAGCGACCGTCGCGGCAACATCGACGTCGATGCCCTGCGGCAGGTGGCGGACGGCTCGGTGGCGGCCCTCATGCTGACCAACCCGAACACGCTGGGGCTCTTCGAGGAACGTATCGTCGAGGTGGCCGAGATCGTCCACGGGTGCGGTGCACTGCTCTACCTCGACGGAGCCAACTTCAACGCGGTGCTGGGGGTGACCCGACCGGGCGACCAGGGCTTCGACGTGATGCACATGAACGTGCACAAGACGTTCTCGACCCCCCACGGCGGCGGCGGGCCGGGCGCAGGGCCGGTGGCGGTGAAGGCGTTCCTGGCGCCGTACCTGCCGGTGCCGACCGTGGAACGCGACGGGGATCGGTTCCGGCTCGACTACGCCAGGCCCAAGGCGATCGGACGGGTGCGCGCGTTCCACGGCAACTTCGGGGTGTTGGTGCGGGCCTACGCCTACCTGCGGGCCTACGGTCCCCTGCTGCGCCAGGTGTCCGAAGCGGCGGTAATCAATGCCAACTACCTGCTGACCCGGCTGCGGGAGCACTTCGACCTGCCCTACGACCGACCGTGCATGCATGAGTTCGTACTTTCAGGTCGCCGGCAGAAGGCGCAGCATGGGGTGCGGACGCTCGACATCGCCAAACGGCTGCTGGACTACGGTTACCACGCGCCGACGATCTATTTTCCGTTGATCGTCGACGAGGCCATCATGATCGAACCCGCGGAGACCGAGAGCCGGCAGACACTGGATGCCTTTGCCGACGCGTTGATTCAGGTCGCCGAGGAGTGCGCCCGCGATCCCGAGACGGTCCGCACGGCGCCTCACCGGACGGTTGTGGCGCGGCTCGACGAGGTTGCCGCAGCCCGTCACCCCAACCTGCGCTGGCGCGGCCCGGTGCGCGCAGCCAGCACGCGGTGAGCGCGCCGACCATCGACGACGTCCGGGCCGCGGCGGCGCGCATCGCCCTGGACGCGCGGCGGACGCCTCTTCATCCGTTCGACGGTGCCGACGGCATCCTGCTCAAGCTGGAGAGCTTGCAACCGACGGGGTCGTTCAAGGTGCGCGGCGCGGCCAACCACATGCGCGCGCTGGGACCCAGGCTCCGCGGTGTCGTGACGGCGTCGTCGGGGAACCACGGGCAGGCCGTGGCTTACGTGGCGTCCCGCATGGGGCTCCCGGCGGTTGTCGTGGTCCCCGAGACGGTCACGGCGCCCAAGGCGGCCGGTATCGCGCGCTGGGGCGCCGAGGTGATCCGCTGTGGCACCACGGCAGCCGAGCGGCTGGAACTCGCGAGCGTCCTGGCCCGCGAGCGGGGGCTGCACATGGTTCCACCGTTCGACGACCCGCTGATCATCGCAGGGCAGGGCACCTGCGGGTTGGAGATCGCCGAGCAGGCGGTGGACGTCGCGGTCGTGGTGGTGCCCGTCAGCGGGGGTGGCTTGCTGTCGGGGGTCGCGCTGGCTGTCAAGACCCTGCGTCCAGAGGTACGGGTCGTAGGGGTCGAACCACAGAACGTCGCGCGGTTCGCCGCCTCTCGCGCCGCCGGGGCGCGGGTGACGGTGCCGTCGACCGAGACGGTCTGCGACGGCCTGCGTGTGCAGCAGCCCGGGGCGTTGCCGTGGGAGCTGGTGACGCACTATGTCGACGAGTTCGTCGCGGTAGACGACGCTTCCGTACTGAGGGCAGTCGGGCGGCTCTGGCGGGAAGCGCGACTCGTCGTCGAGCCTTCGGGGGCCATCGCTGTGGCCGCGCTTCTCGAGGGGCGGGTGGTCGAGCGACCTGCGGTGGCTGTCGTGAGTGGGGGAAACCTCGATCCCGGGCTGGTCGTGCGCCTGAGGTTGGAGGAGATCTAAGTGCCGCGAGTATAGTTTTTCGAGTATCCCTCTAACAACAGTCATCGATCAACTAACCGCATCGGATCCCAGGTTCAAGACATATCATAATACTCATCTTTTCTAAAACCATCTCGACACTTTGATTTTATCCTGGATCCGGCGTGAAAAATCGTCAAAACTGGAGCCGGGACAGACGGTG
>CAZGNA010000098.1:0-9946 GCA_964526945.1 uncultured bacterium | reverse complement strand
TCATCGGCAAGCCCCACCCGCGGCTGCTGCGCGAAGCGCTGGCCCGCCTGGGCGTCGCGCCGGCAGACAGCGCCATCGTGGGCGACCAGGTCGCCACCGACGTGGCGGCCGGCCGGGCTGCGGGCCTCTACACCATCCTCGTCCGCACGGGCGTGGGAGCCACCGGCCGGCGCCCGCGGGCACCGCGTCCCGACCTCGTGGTGCGCGACCTCCGGGAGCTGCACCACCGCCTGGTGGCCGCGGGGCTCCGGCGGCACGCCTCTCCGCGCACCGAACGCGCTGCGGGCAAGCGCGTGTGAGTACGGACCTCAGCGCGCCGACGCCGGTGCGACGATCGCCACCACCCCGCCGGCCAGGTACCGGCGTGCCACCCGATGCACGTCGTCGGGCGTGACGCGGGCGACCTGGGCCAGGAAGCGGGCCTCGTAGTCCACGCCCAGGCCCAGCAGTTCCTGCCACCCCAGGGCGTACGCCTCGGCTTCCAGGTCCTGGCGCGCCAGCGCGGTCCGACCGGCGATGCTGCGCTTGGCCAGGTCGACCTCGTCCGGTGTCGGCGCCGCCTCGCGTAGCCGCGCCACCTCGGCCTCGAGGAGGACCAGCACGGTCGAGAGGTTCGGCGGGTCCGTCCCGGCGACCAGGCGCAGGAACCCCGGGCCGGCCCGCGCGGCGAGCACCGATCCCACCTGGTAGGCCAGACCCCGCCGCTCGCGCACCTCGACCCACAGCCGGGAGGCCGCGCCCTCGCCCAGGATGGCGTTGAGGACGCGCAGCGCGGCGAAGTCCGGGTGGCCTGCCGGCACGGTCAGGTAGGCGACGACGATCCACGCAGCCGCGGTGTCCCGGGCCTCCCGCACCTGCTGGGGGACGGGCGGCGGTGCGAGCGCCCGCTCGACCGCACGCAGCCACCGCAGGCGGGGTGGCAGCGTCCCTGCCGGCAGCGTCCCGAAGGCGCGGCGCGCGTGGGCGAGCGCGTCGGCTGCCGGCAGCTCGCCGGCGACGGTCACCACGGTGTTGGCCGCGGTGTAGTGCGTCCGGTAGAAGGCCAGCAGCCGGTCGCGCGCGAGCGCGCTCACGGTCGCCGGCGTGCCCGCCAGCGGCCGGCCATAGGGATGGTAGGGGGTACAGCGCCGCGTTGGACAGCTCCACCGCACGCTGCAGGGGCTGGTCCGCGGCCTGCTGCATGCGCGCCAGGGCCAGACGGCGCTGGCTCTCCACCTCCTCGGGGTCGAACCGGGCGTTGGCCAACAGGTCCGCGACGAGGTCGAACGCCACCTCGGCGCGCACCGCCGGGACCACCGCGTACAGCGAGGTCACGTCCGGGAACGTGCTCCCGCCCAGGAAGCCCCCGGCCGCCTCGATGGTCGCGGCGATCTCCTGGGCGCTGCGCCGGTGCGTGCCGCGCGGCAGCAGGTTGCGCACCAGCGCGGCGATCCCGGCGTCGTCGGGGGCTTCGGTCCGGGGGCCCGCACGCACCAGTGCTTCCACGACCACCAGCCCCCGGGCCGGCCGCTCCCGGACGATCACCACCAGACCGTTCTCGAGGACCGCGCGCGTCGGCGCAGCCGCACCGGTCCGGGGTCCAACCCCGCCACGGAGCGGCGGACCCGGCGCGGCCACGCCGTCTTGCGGTCTGGCTCCAGCGGCGGGCGGCGTGCCCGGCGCGGCCGCCACACCAGCCGCGAGCGCTGTCAGGAACGCAACGGCGACGGCGACTGCACCGCCCCCGCGCCGATCCCGCGGGACGCGTGGCTCGCTCCAGGCCCCAGGGCGTCGAGTCCAGACCACCAGCGGGCTCAGGGGGACGGGGGACGGATCACGGCGACCGCGTAGCGACGCGTATCCAGGATGCGTCGGGCCACGCGCTGCACGTCGTCCGCCGTGACCCGGCGCACGCGCTCGACGTAGGCCAGTCCGACCTCGAGGCCGGTGACCGTGGCGGCGAAGCCCAATTCGAAGGCCCGGCCGCGCACCGTGTGCGTGTCGTACAGCTGTGCCCCCTCCACCACGCTGCGGGCCCGGTGCAGCTCGGCATCGCCCAGCCCGCGCTCGCGCACGGCATCGAGTTCGGCGAGGATGGCTGCCTCGGCGCGCTCGGCCTGGTCGGGCGCGGTGACCGCCGACACCACGAAGAGCGCCGGGTCCTCCCACGCGGGCAGAAAGGCGCCGATGCTCTGTGCCAGGCGCGCCCGGTCCACGAGGGCCTGGCGCAGGCGACTGCCCAGCCCCATCCCAAGCGCCGCCGCGAGCACGCTGGCGGCGGGAACGTCGGGATCGGCCGCGGCCAGCGCGGGAAACCCCATGGCCAGGTAGGCTGCCCGCACGTCCTGGGCGAGCGTCACGCGGCGGATCCCCTCCAGCGGGTGTTCAGCCGGGCGGGCACGTAGTGCATGCGGTAGAACCGCACCAGCGCCTCGCGGCTCATGCGCTCGATGCCGGCCCGGGTGCCCAGCACCGAGCGCCGGTACGGGTGCACGGTGTATGCCATCGCGCGCAGCGCCTCGAAGGCGCGGGTCGCCGGGAAGTTGTCGCGGCGGTTGATCTCCTCGATGACGACGCGTCGCTCGCGCTCCACCTCGTCGGCGTCCAGCGTCGAGTGGAACAGCGCGTCGGCCTGCAGGTCGACCATCCGTGGCAGGTCCACGGCCCGCGCCACGATGTAGTAGGCCGTCCAGTCCACCGACGTCGCGGCGTTCATCACCCCACCCATGGCGTCGACCTCCCGCCACGCCGCACCGGGAGCCCGCCGCGCCGTGCCCTTGAACAGCATGTGCTCCAGGAAGTGGGCTGCGCCGTTGCTCTCGTCGTCTTCGTCCTTGGACCCGACCCGCACCCAGGTGTAGAGCGCTGCCAGGTCGGTGTGCGGCTGCTCCTCGACGACGACCTGGAGCCCGTTGGGCAGACGCGCGACCAGCGGGCCCGCGGGGCGCCGACCGGCCGCTGCCTCAGGCTGGGCGACACTGGCCGAGGCGGCCGCGAGGACCAGCACGCACGCCGCGGCCGCCAGGTTCCACCTCCCCGATGCCCTGCCGCTCATCCTCTCCCCGTCCCGTGTGTCCGGGCTGTGGGTGGACACGCCACCGCCCTACTCCCCATGCCTGGGCCCCCCATCACCACAAACGAGCCTCTCCTGTGGTGACAGCCTCGCCCGGGCCAGCGCAGCCCCATGCCTGGGCCCCCCATTACCACAAACGAGCCGCGCCCACGGCGTGGCCTGGGTGGCCGCCACAGCCGGCGGCGGGAGGGGCTCACCGGCGCCCCTGGGGTCCCCCGGCCAGGAGGAATCGGTCCCCGGGCGGCCAATGACACTAGGCAATCCAGAACGGCCGTCAGGCGGCATCGACGGACGGGCGTGACATGAAAGAGGTGGGTTGGGCATGCCGATGGGAACTGTGAAGTGGTTCAGCGCGGAGAAGGGGTACGGGTTCATCACGCCGGACGAGGGCGGCAAGGATGTCTTCGTCCACTACTCTGCCATCCAGCAGGAAGGCTACCGAACCCTCAACGAGGGGCAGAAGGTCGAGTACGAGGTCGTGCAGGGCCAGAAAGGCCCGCAGGCCGCAAACGTCAGGCCGTTGAGCTAGCAGGTCGCAAACCGGTCCAGAACGTGCCGCCTGGCTCAGGGAGGCCGGTCCTGCGGCCTCCCTGATGCTTTCAGGCGGCAGGACAGCGCGCGCGGACGCCCACAGGCCGCGCGCGATCGGGCGGCGCCAGATGCGGGCAGGCGCTCGGACGTCTCCCAGAGCCAGGCAGGCAGGGCCCATGTGCACCGCGAATGGCACGCATCCCAGTGGAGCTCCCGCACCGGGCCACGAACGCCCCGGCGACCCCCCACCCGGGATGAGGCGCCGATCGGTTCGGCGGGCGGGGCTGGTCCCCCTCCGTCTGCGGACCGCCGGTGCCCGCCATCTGGCGAATGCTCGTCATCGCGCGGAAGACCCCTCGGCGGTCTGCCGCGGGCGGCGTACGCGCGCGACCGCGGCGTTCCTCTTGGATCCGGGCCCCTGCCCCGCGCTGCGTGGCGCATGGTGCTGACGGCCGCCATGCGACGGTTCCTGGCGGCCCGGCGCGTCGCGCACCTGGCCACGGCCGACGCGCAGGGGCAGCCGCACGTCGTGCCCGTCTGCTTCGCGCTGGCGGGCGACGTGCTCTACATCGCCATCGACCGCAAGCCCAAGCGTGTCGGCCCGCGGCGTCTCCGCCGCGTGCGCAACCTGCTGGCCAACCCCCGCGTCGCCGTCACCGCCGACGTCTACCGGGAGGACTGGCGCCGCCTGGGCTTCGTCTGGGTCCAGGGCACCGCCCGGCTGCTGGAGGCGGGCGCCGAGTACCGGCGGGCGCTCGACCGGCTGCGCCGCAAGTACCCGCAGTACCGCCGCATGGACCTGCGCGGGCGGCCGGTCGTTGCCGTCGACGTTGTGCGCGCCGGCGCGTGGGGCGCCGTGGGCGCGATGTCACGCCGGGGCGCCCCGCCTAGCCCCCCGCCGCGGTCAGCACGCCGCGCAGCAGCGCGGCGGTCACCAGGAAGGCCTGCCGCAGCCCGCGGGGCAGCGGCGTCACGTCCAGGGTCTCGTGCTCGGAGTGCAGGTGCTCGCCGCGCGCCAGCCCCAGGCAGACCGCGGGCGCGCCGTGGCTGAGCGGCACGTTGGCGTCGGTGCTGGCCGCCTTCCACTCGGGGGGCACCCCCACCGCTGCCGCGGCCTCCTCGACCAGCCGCACGAGCGGATGGTCCGACGGCAGCCGCCCGCCCGGCCGGTCGCTGACCACGGTCACCTCGTGGGCGACCCCTGCGGCCGCAGCGATGCTCGCGACGAGCCCGCGCACGACACGGTCCAGATCGTCCAGCGCCTCGGGCGCCTCCGAGCGCATGTCCAGCAGCAGCGACGCCTCGGGGGCGATGGTGTTGACCGTGCGTCCCCCGCGCACGACGCCGACGTTGTAGGTCGTCCGCGGCGACGCCGGCACGCGCACCTGCGCGATCTGATCGATCAGCCGGCCGAGCGCGTGGATCGCGCTGGGATGCCCGAAGTCGCTCCACGAGTGGCCGCCCGCCGCGCGGTAGACGACCTCCAGCCGCCGCACGCAGATGCCCGTGCACGACGGCTGGTTGAACATGGCGCCCTCGAGCACGACCCAGGCCGCGGCCTGTGCGCCGTACCGCTCCCACAGCGCCCGCATGCCGCGGAGATTGCCCAGCCCCTCTTCCCCGACGTTGGCGGCCAGGACCAGCGTGCCCCGCCCGGGCACGTCCGCAAGGGCACAGCCCAGCCACAGGAGCGCCGCCACCGCGAGGCTGTTGTCGCCGATCCCCGGCGCCGCGAGCCGCGGGCCTTCCCGGCGCACCCGGATTTGCACCTCGGGGCCGAATACCGTGTCGAGGTGCGCCGACAGCACCACGACGGGCGCATCAGGCGCCCCCGGCAGCTCGCAGATCACGTTGCCCACCGCGTCGCGGTGCGGCGTCGGCAGCCCCAGGGCCGCCATCCGCGCGGCCACGAACGCAGCGCGCGCCTCTTCCCCAAACGGCGGGGCCGGGACCTCGCAGATCTTGATGGCGTCCTCGACGACGTCGGCGACGTGCGCCTCCAGTACGGCGAGATGCCTGACCAGCTCTGGGCTCTCGAGCAGCGCTCCCACCTCCGCGGCGTTCCACTGCTGGTGCGCGGATGCCGTGCCGCCGCAGGGCACCCCGCCGTCGTCACAGCCGGGCACGCGATCTGTGCGCCATATCTCTGCGCCCCTTGGCCTTGCGGGAGAAGCGACGTCGGAGGCCGGCCGGGCACGCGATCTGTGCACCATATCTCCTGCGCACAGGCCAGCGATCCCTGCAACCCGGCGACGGATTCCACACGATCACGTCCTCGTGCGCCTCGCTCCGGGAACCCCCGCGGCCGCCGGCCCGTATGAGGAGCGAGCGGGGCGGGCGAGCGGCCAGGACACTGCGGCGTCGTGTCGTCTGTTCCAGATCCGTGGCGGAAGGCCGACGCCCGCCCCGTCGCGGTCCGGTAGGGCCACGGTCGCCTGCGCTCCCATGACCGTGCGCCCGGAGCTACCGTGTCCGCCGGCGCGGTGTGTTTGCGCGAGCGCCCGGACCGGGTAGAGTAGTGTCGAAGCGTCGAAGGAGGTGAGGCCGTTGATCGTCTGGCTGCAGCAGGTCGTGCGTGCAGGGCTGATGCGCTTCCATCGCGACGAGCGCGGGCAGGAAGTCCTCACCTGGCTGCTGGTGCTGTTCGTCCTCTGGCTGATCCTGGCGGGCCGACGGGTGGTCGTGCAGTGAACGGGAACCGCTGGAGCCGCCCGGTGCCACGCACATCAGACTGATCGAGTGTCTCCATGTGCCCCAGAGTCCTCGTGTGCCCCTGGGCCGACCGGTGGGCGGCCGACGGAGGTCCCGCCCACGGAGGTCCGGCCCGCAGAGGTCCGGAGGTGAGCCCGATGCCCATCTGGATGCTCGACGCGATCCGCGGGCTTGTACGGCGCGCGGGCCGCGAAGACGGCCAGGCCGACGCCTTCGTCGTCGCGCTGGCGATCTTCATCCTGATCCTGATCCTGGCGGGTCGGCGGGTGGTCGTGCAGTAGCCGGCTCCGCCACCTCCTACACCAGCCCCAGGAGCTGCCCGTCCCGCAGCCGCACGTAGCCGCGGGGCGTCAGCCGCAGGTGGGGGATCGCCGCGGTCGTCAGGACGTCGGCCGCCAGCAGGGGATCGTCGAGCCGGCTGCCCAGGTCGCGCAGGACGTCGTCGATCCGCTCCAGCGCCGCGGCGATCTCCGGCAGAGGCGCGGCGCTCATGATCCCGCCGATGGGCGCGGCGAACTCGGCCACGACGCGCCCGTCGACGGCGACCGCGGCACCACCCTGCAGATCGAGCAGCCGGCGGGCGGCGACGGCCATGTCGCGCTCGTCGGCGCCCACGACCACCAGGCACTGCGAGTCCCACGCCATCGTGGTGGCCACCGCGCCGCGCCGCAACCCAAAGCCGCGCACGAAGCCCACGAACCGGTCGGCCGAGCGCCCCGATCGGTCGAGCGCCGCGGCCTTCACGACGCCGCCTGTGGGGTCCGCCTGGATCGCACCCTCACGCACCGGCAGGAGCGCGTCGCCCTCCCGCGTGACCAGGTGCGTGACCATCTCGATGACGCGCACGCGGACCCCGCCGCCGGGCGTCGAACCCGCGGGTGCCGGCACGACGAAGACGTCGGGCCCAAGCGTGGCCGGCCAGCGCACCGACGTCATGGCCTCCGTCGGAAAGGTAGGTGACCGGGGCGCCACCACCAGCCGTCCCTCCTCGGCGATCAACCGTCCACGGCTGTAGACCCGCCAGGGGCGGAACGCGCGGAGGTCGTCCACCAGCACCAGGTCGGCCCACCGGCCGGGGGCGATGCCGCCGATCAGGTGGTCGAGCCGAAAGTGCTCGGCGACGTTGAGGGTCGCTGCGCGGATCGCCGCGATCGGGTCGAGGCCGAGGGCCATGGCGCGGCGCAGGGTCTCGTCGAGGTACCCGGCGTGCAGCAACCGGCGCGGGCCGACCGAGTCGGTCACCAGGATCAGCCGGCGCAGGTCGATCGTCCCGTTCCGCCACAGCGGCGCGAACGCGTCCAGGTCCTGCCGGGTCTCACCGTCCCGGGCCATCCAGTGGAAGCCCAGCCGCAGGCGCTCCAGCCCCTCCGCAGCGGTGATCGGCTCGTGGCACGAGGTCACACCCGCTGCCGCGTAGGCGGCCAGCCGCTGCCCGCGGGCGCCGGCGGCGTGCCCCTCCACCACCTTGCCGGCCCGTTGCGCGTCGACCATGAGCCCCAGCAGCCGGTCCTGGCCGTCTGGGCGCAGCAGCAGGGTGTTCCAGTAGACCTCGCCCAGGCCGACGACGTCGTCGCGCGCCAGCAGTGCCCGGTACGCCGCGGCGGGCGGTGCCACCTCCTCCATGAACGGCGCCAGTGCCGCCAGCGGTGGCACCGTGCCGAAGAAGGCGATCGGCTGGTCGGCCAGCGCGTCGAGCATGAGCTGAATGCCGTCGGCCCCCAGGATCGAGGCCAGCTCGACCAGCTCGGTGACGACCGTCGTCGTGCCCCCTGGCGCCGCGTAGCGCACGAACTCTGCGGGCGCGTAGCGGGTGGCCACGTGCGTGTGGCCGTCGATCAGACCCGGTACCAGCCACCGCCCTGCGGCGTCGACGACCTGGGTGTCCGCCCCGATGGCAAACCCTGCATCGGGCCCGACGTAGGCGATCCACCGGCCGCTGGTGGCGACCTCGTGACCGTCGAGGACCTCGGCGGTGTAGACGTTGACCAGGCGGGCGTTGCGGATGACCAGATCCGCAGGTCGGCGGCCCAGGGCGACGGCCGTCGACGCACGGCGCTCTTCCACTGAAGGTGAAGGCTCGAACACCATGGAGGAGAGGTACGCGACAGGGGCGGGTCTTGCCTGCGGATCAGCTCACCGCCGCCTGGGCCCGCGGTGGAGCGCCCGATGGCGGACGCGTACCATCGCCTCCCCACCATGTCTTGTCTCACTTTACTCTGTCAGCCTCCGTGCAGGAGAGTCGGAGCTGAAATGGAATGCCCCGTGCAGCGCGGGAGGGCGAGACAGGGCGCGGAAAAGGAGGTGATCGTACCGCCTGCTGGTCGGCACATGGTCGGAGATCCCATCGGGGAGGTGGTGCGGAGTGAGCACGCGGGCCATCCACGCCGTCACCGCCGGCGTGGTGAGCCTCTTTCTCGTGGCAGCAGGCACCGCCCGGGCCTGGGCCCAACGGCCGCCACGGCCATCGGTCGTCAGCGCGCGGATCGTCGTCACGCTCGGACCGAACGGCGAGGACGCCGTCGAAGCCACCTTCACGGTCCAGCACACGGCCGGGCTCCCGGGCGGCGTCGTGGAGCACCTCCTGGTCCGGCGGCCCGGCGCCCAGATCGGCGAGGTCGCCGTCGCGGGAGCGGCCACCGGGGTGGCCGAGGTCATGCCGGGCCAGGGCATCACCCGCTACCGCATATCCGTGACCGGCGATCCGGCGACTTACACCCTGCGGTACCCGGTGCGCCGCGCCCCGGGAGTGTTCGCGGTACCCATCCTGGCCCCGGGCATCGCCGTGGCGGGGTCGGACCGGCTCGTGACCATCGAGACCCTGCTGCCCGACGGCCAGGTACTCGCTGGCGAGTCCTTCCCGCCCATCGACCGACGCGAGGTCCGCGATGGGCGCCAGGTCCTGGTCCACAGGATCGTCAACGTGCCGGCCGTGGTCATCGCGGAGCACGGAGCCCGCGGGCGGTTCACCGCCAGCGGTTGGGTGAGCCTGGTCGGGCTGCTGCTCTTCGCCGCGGTGTTGGGCGGGTGGTATCGGCACGTGCTGATCAGGAGGTAGGGCCGTGGGAGCCTACGGGACACCTGTCGTGACGGCTGTGCTCTTCGGTATCCTGCTCATCTTGCTGGCGCTGTGGTACGCCCGGCGGGAGCCCGCGTGACCGGACGCCCGCAGACACGAGGGGGGAGGCAGCAGTGTCGTTCACGACTGTCTTTCTGCTCGTCCTGGTGCTGTACTTCGCCACCGTGCTCTTCGAAGGCATTCTCTCCTATCGGAAGACCAAGGATCACACGGACTACCTGGTGGCGGGGCGGAAGGTAGGGCCCTGGATCGTCGGCGCCAGCCTCGGCGCCACCCAGATGAGCGCCGGTACGTTCGTCGGCACGGTCGCCGTGCACTACCTCACCGGCGCCTCGTTCATCTGGGCGTGGACCGGCATCTGGCTGGCCTACCTCGTCAATGCGCTCTGGGTGGCTCCCCGGCTGCGGAGATACTCCCACGAGCACGGCGCCCTCACCTTCCCTGACTACATCGGCGATCGGTTCAACAGTCACACGGCCCGAGCCGTGGCCGCCGTGCTGACGGTGATCGCCTACATCGTCTTCATCCCAAATCGGGCGTGAAAACCCTCAGATTCGGAATCGCTCGATGCGTTC
>CAZGNA010000097.1:0-10056 GCA_964526945.1 uncultured bacterium | reverse complement strand
GACTAGACCTGCGGGTACGGACCGGTCATCCTGGGACACGCCGATGCGCGGGTCACCGCGCAGGTCTCCCCTACCGGAAGGTGCGACGACCCATCGTTCCCCTCGATCCCGAGGTCGTGTGGTGAGCCAGGCGCGACGCTACGCCGTCGTGGCGCTCGAGCGCGGGCTGGTGATCCTCCAGACCCTGGCGACCAGCGAACGCCCGCTGGCGCTGGGCGAAGTGGCCACGCGCACGCGGCTACCCAAGGCGACGGCGTTCCGGTTGCTCGCCACCCTGGAGAGCCGGGCGTTCGTGGAGCGCGGGCCTACCGACGCCTACCGCCTCGGCCTGCGCGCGGTCCAGCTGGCCGCCGCGGCCAAGGACAGCTCGGCCCTGCGGCGTGCGGCCCAACCGGCGCTGTACCGGTTGCACCTGCTCTCGCGAGACACCGTGAACCTGGGCCGATGGCACGACGGCGCCGTCGTCTACGTGGAGGTCTTGCCGAGCCCGCGCCCCCTGCGGTTCGTCGAGTCGCCGGGCAGCGTGGCGCCCCTGCACGCCACCGCGCTGGGCAAGGCAGTGGCCGCATACCTCCCGGAGACCCTGGTCGCCGCACGCCTGCGAGAGGTGGGCTTGCCACAGCTGACCCCACGGACCATCACGAGTCTTCCGCGCCTGCTGGAGGAACTCCGGCAGGTGCGGGCCCGAGGGTACGCCGTCGACCGGCGCGAGACCGATCCCGATGCCGCCTGCATCGCCGCGCCCGTCTTCGACGCCGAGGGCGTGGTCGGGGCCATCAGCATCTCGGCCCCGGCGTCGCGGATGGACAGCGCGCGCATCGCCCGGCTGGTGCCGGCGCTGCGCGCGGCCTGCGCCGAGGTGTCCCGCCGTCTGGGGCACCGGCCCGCGGACAGCGCCGACGGCGTCCCACCACGCCACGGGGCCGCCCCGCGCCGCGCCCGGGTGGTGCCCCGGTCGGGCGTGCACCGCAGACCACACGGAGGCGCGTCCTGAGATGGCGCACCACATGGCGCTCCACACCCCAGACCGCCTGCCCGTCGGCGCGTTCGACGTGCGCGCCCTGGCCGCACCCGGCAAGCGCCGCTACGCGCTGGTCGTCGCCGCCGCGCCCGAGGGACAGGACCTGGCCTTCCCCGCCGTCGTCGTCGCGGGCGCGCGCCCCGGCCCGACGCTGCTGGTCTGCGGTGCGGTCCACGGTGACGAGTACGAGGGCACCGTGGCGATCCAGGACGTCTTCGAGGCGCTGGAGCCGGAGGCACTGCGCGGGATCTTCGTGGGCATTCCCGTGGTCCATGGCGCCGCATTCGCGGCTGCACGGCGCGAGAGCCCGTGGGATGGACTGGACCTGGCCCGCGTCTTCCCCGGCGATCCGGCCGGGAGCCCCACCCAGCGCATCGCCCACGCATTTCGCACGTACCTGCTCTCGCAGGCCGACTTCCTGCTCGACATGCACAGCGGCGGCAGCGCCTACGCGATCTTCCACCTGGCCGGCTACCAGCTCCGCGAGGGGGAGCTCGGCCGGGTGCAGCGCGAGGCCGCCATCGCCTTTGGAGCTCCGCTGGTCTGGGGCACCGCCGTGCTGCCGGGACGAACGCTGTCGGCAGCCGGCGAGCTCGGGATCCCCGCCATCTACGTGGAGATGCGCGGCGAAGGCCGGTGTCGGCCGGTGGACCGGATGCGGGCGATCGAGGGCGTGCGCCAGGTGATGGCGTACCTGGGCATGCTCGACGGCTCTTATCCCACCGCGGCGCCGCACGTCGTCGAGGACTCGCAGCCCGCCTCCGGCCACCTGCAGGCCGACCATCGGAGTCCCACGAGCGGCCTCTTCGTGCCCCATGTCGACCTGTGGGACCCCGTAGAGGCCGGGCAGCTGCTGGGCGAGGTGCGGCACCCCGACGGCACCGTGCTGGCCACGGTACCGGCCGCGCGCGCCGGACGGGTGTTGTTCCTGCGGACCCTGCCGCGCGTCGTTGCCGGCGACGCCCTGGCCTTCGTGCTGCCACTCCCGTCCGCCGGCTCTCCCGGCGCCATCCCTTGACCGGCGTCCGCCGTGCGTGCTATGGTCTGACCGACATCACTCCTTTAAGGGCCGCCCCGTGAGGCGGACAAGGAGGGCCCCATGACGTACCGGCACCTGGATCGCCCGCCCCTATGGCGGGCGTGGTATTTTGCGGGCGTCCCCGCCCCCACGCATCGTCACCGTGCGCGCCGCGAGCCGGCGAGCGGAGGCCGGCCATGACCCCCCGGGACGCCGTGGGGGCCGGCGCCTGGGCCCAGGCCGTGGAACAGCTGGTGCGGACGATGGGCGGGTGGTGCAACGCTCACACGCACCTCGACCGTGCCAACACCTTTGCGCCCGAGTTCCTCCAGCACGCCAACATCGACCCCATGGGCGCCGCGGGGCTGTCGTTGCGGGTCAAGCAGATCCTGGTCGGCGAGCTGCACAAGGGACCGGCCTACCAGCCCGACAACCTCTACGCCCGCATGCGCGCCGAGCTCGAACGCATGGAGGCCCTCGGGGTCCGCGAGGTGATCTCGTTCATCGACGCGACGCCGGACATCGGCCTGGTCGCCATCCACCAGGCCGCGCGCCTGCGCGACGAGTTTCGAGGCCGGCTGACCTTCAAGATCGCCGTCTCGCCCATCTTCGGCTTCAAGAACCCCGCCAGCAACCCGGACCGCTGGGAGACCTACCGCCAGGCGGCCGAGATCGCCGACATCCTGGGCGGCCTGCCCGTGAAGGACCGCGCCGACGGCCGCGTCGGGTTCGACGGGCACGTGCGCATGGTGCTGGAGCTCGCCCACCGGCTGCGCAAACCCGTGCACTTCCAGGTCGACCAGGACAACGATCCGCGGGAGGACGAGACCGAGCAGCTCGTCCAGGCGGTGCGGTGGTTGGGCGCGCCGGAGGTGCCCGACGAGGTGGGCCCCACGGTGTGGGCGGTCCACGCCATCTCGCCGTCCTGCTACGAGGAAGCGCGCTTCCAGCGCCTGGTCGAGAACCTGGTGCGCTACAACGTGGGCGTGATCTGCTGCCCCACGGCCGCGCTCTCCATGTTCCAGCTGCGACCGCTGCTGGCGCCCGTGCACAACTCCATCGCCCGCGTCCTCGAGATGCTGGCCGCGGGCGTGACGGTGCGCATCGGGACCGACAACATCGGGGACATCTTCCTCCCCAACGGCGACGGCAACGTGCGCAGCGAGGTGTGGGTGGCCGCCACCGCGCTGCGCTTCTACCACACGGTGGTCTGGGCCAAGCTGGGCGCCGGTGTGCCCCTGAACGAGGGCGACAAGGAGTGGATCCGCCAGGCCCTGCAGCCCGCCGGCGACGCGTGGGCCGCGCTGGACGGCCATCCGGTCGCGGGCATCGCCCGGCCCGCCGTCGCACCCGTGCGCGATGGCGGGGTCGTGGCCGCGCGACGCTGAGCGCCGCGGGAGCGTCCGGCCGGCGGGCACGACCTGCGCGCCGGTCCGGAAGGCGGCGCATCGCTGCCGTCGCGGCAGGAGCCAGCGGACGATCGGCCAATTGAGCCTCGGCGGGCCTGCGGGCCCGCCGGATGGCGCCCATGGCCGATCCCGCGGTGCGTGCACGCAAGCCCCGATCCCGGCTCGACTTCGGTCGAGCGGTAGAGACGTTGCGCACCTCGCGCGCGCTCTCCCGCGAGGACCTGGCGCGCCTGGCGCGCATCTCCCGCTCGTACGTGCAGGACGTCGAGCGGGGACGCAAGCGTCCGTCGGCGGACGTCGTCGCCCGTCTCGCCCGGGCCCTGGGGCTCAGCACGGCGGCGTTCATGGCGTACGTGGAGGAGATCTCCGCGCCGCCGGGCGACGACGACCGACCCGTCGCCGTCCAGCTCCCGCTGCGGCGCGGCCGCAGCCTGCCCCTGTTCGAACCTGAGGCGCCTGCGCCCACCGGCGGACGGTCCCAGCCTGGGCTCGAGCGGAGCACGCTGGCCGCGGCCGAGCTCGGCGTCATCGCGCGCCGGCTGCCACCCGCCGACCGGTACATCCTCCTGCACCTGGCGCGCTACCTCCTGTACCGGCGCCCCTGAGGTGCCCCGCCGTCCCGGACCCGGGGCCCTCCTACACCCGCCCCAGGCTGCGCCACACGTCCAGCTTCAGACGGAGCCGGCGGATCACCTCGTCGGTGAACTCCGTCGTGGTGGCGTCGCCGCCCAGATCCAGCGTCCGTACGCCTGCCTGCACGGCCTCGAAGGTGGCCTCGTAGACCGCGCGCGACACCGCCGCCGCCCGGGCCTCGGGCAGGTAGGCCAGGAGGGCGGCGCCTGCCAGGATCATGGCCATGGGGTTGGCGATGTTGCGGCCGGCCAGGCGCGGCGCCGTCCCGTGGGGCGCTTCGGCCAGGACCACCTGGGGCCGGAGCTGCTCGTCGACGCTCAGCACCAGCGACTCGGCGCTGGCGATGCTGCCGAACAGCTGTAGGACGAAGTCGCTGAGCACGTCGCCGTCCCGGTTGAGGGCGGGAATCACCAACCCCTCCCCCGAGGCCTGCAGCAGCAACGCGAACACCGCGTCGATGAGCTGGGGGTCGTAGGGCACGTCGGGGTGCCGTTGCGCCGCCGCGTCCATCTCTTCCTTGAGCATCCCCTCGTAGGTCGGGCTGACGGTGTACTTGGGCCCACCGAAGACCTTGGCGGACAGCGCGCGCGCGTGCCGGAAGGCGAACTCCGCCACCGCCCGGCAGTGCCGCCGGGTGATGCGCGTCGTCCGGTAGGCGACCTCCTCGCCGTCCTCCATCGCGCGCCACTCCCTGGCGTTGTACGCGTCGCCCACCGCCATGCGCACCACGGCCACGGGCGCCACCACACCGGTCACCGGCCGCGTGCCGGGGATGCGCCGGCCGGTGCGGAGGATCACCGTGGCGTCGATCCACTCGCGCAGCAGCGCGTTGGGGCTGCCCACGTCGTCGGGTCCCTCGGGCGTGACGGTGGCGGCTTTCAGGCCGAACCGATGGCGCCGCAGCGCCTCGGCCGCCTCGCGGACCACGGCGTTGCGCGTGCGCCGCCGGTGGGCCAAGCTGAGGTCGTACCGCTCGAACTCCAGGGGCAGGCCGGTGACCGCAGGGTCGAGGACCCGCAGCGCCTCCAGCAGGAGCTCCTGCCCCGTCTGATCGCCCTCGAGCACGACGATCCGCACCGACGTCATCTCCTTCGCGCGTTCTGCCTCACGAGACCCAGTCGGCCGCTCGCGGCCGTGCGATGCCGAGCGCCACGACGCTCAACGCCGTCAACACGTGCTGCGCGGGGCGATCGCCGAACACCAGGTAGAGCACCAGGCCCAGCACCGCCGGCGTCACCGAGACCGTGACGCTCGCCAGCGTCGGCCCCAGGAGCCGTCGCAATCGCGCCGCGGGATCCTCCTGGGTGTCCGGCGTCGCGGCCGCCCGCAGGCGCATCCCCCAGGCCACGGCCACGTCGATCAGGCCGACGGCGTAGAAGATCAGCGCCAGTCCGGGCACCGGCCGTCCCCGTCCCGGCGCCAGCGCCAGCGGGGCCAAGCCCCACAGCCCCAGCACGATGCCCCACTGGATCCACCACAGCCTGCGCACCATCTCGTAGCCCTGGCGCAGGTCGACGCCAGAACGCCGGTCGTGCCGCATCGCTCCCCTCCGTTCCCGCGACAGCGCGCCCACGGGCCGCCGCCATCCTACCGCGGACAGGTTGGCGCGACAACCGACGCGGGCACGGCCTGGAGGGAAGCCCGCGTGGCGCGGGGAAGGACGTCTTCCAGGCTGCCTCCGGGCCCCCGGCGGACGGGAAGCCCGGATAGCGCGGGGACAGAGGTCTTTCGCGGCCGTGGAGCCTGCGTCGGGTCCCCCAGGCCCCTGCGGCTGGCGCAACACGTGCGGGAGCGATGGCATGGAAGCGGTCAGGGTGTCCGATCTGTGGAAGCGGTTCGACGGGGTCGTGGCGGTGCATGCCGTGTCGTTTGCCATCGGCCCGGAGGAGTTCTTCACCTTGCTGGGGCCCTCTGGCTGCGGCAAGACCACGACCCTGCGCTGCATCGCCGGCCTGGAGCACCCCACGCGCGGGGAGATCACCATCAACGGCCGCCTGGTGAGCGGTCCCGGGGTCTTCGTGCCGCCGGAGCGACGGCGCCTGGGCATGGTGTTCCAGAACTACGCCGTCTGGCCCCACATGACGGTCTTCGACAACATCGCCTACCCGCTGCGGGTGGCCGGACAGTCGCGCAGCGCCATCGCGGCGCGCGTCGCCGAGATCGTGGAGCTGGTGGCGCTGCGCGGGCTGGAGCGGCGCTACCCGCACCAGCTCTCCGGCGGCCAGCAGCAGCGTGTGGCGCTGGGGCGCGCGCTGGCCGGCCGGCCCGACTTGCTGCTGCTGGACGAGCCCCTCTCCAACCTCGACGCCAAGCTGCGCGAGCAGATGCGCTTCGAGCTCAAGGAACTGCAGCGCCGGATGAAGATCCCCGTCCTGTACGTGACCCACGACCAGGCCGAGGCCATGGCGCTGTCCGACCGGCTGGCCGTGATGGCCGAGGGGCGCATCGTGCAGGTCGGCCGGCCCGCCGACATCTACCGGCGACCGGCCACTCGCTTCGTGGCCGACTTCATCGGCCAGATGAACTTCCTGCCAGCGCACGTGCGCGCCGGCGCGGCCGGCGCCGCCCGCGTGCAGGTCGACGGCTACGAGTGCGAGGCGGAGAACCCCTCCGGGCTGTCCGGCGCCGTCACTCTGGCCGTGCGCCCGGAGGACCTGGACCTCGCCGCGGGCGAGGGGCTGGCCGGGCGCGTCGAGGTACGCAACTTCCTGGGGAACCTGGTGGAGTTCAAGGTGCGGCTGGCCAACGGTGTGCCGGTCCGGGTCCAGGCGCCGCCGTCGGCGCCCTACGACGAGGGCGCCACGGTCACCGTGGGGATCCGGCGCGGGATCGTCTTCGCCGGCGGTGAGGACGCGCCGCGCGACAGCCGTCCCTGAGCCCCGACCGGGCCTGCGCCGCGGCCGGGACAGAGCCTCCGCCGCGACCGGGAAGGGGCTTGCGCCGCGACCGGGACAGGGCGCCGGGCGCCGGCGCTCGCCCGCAGGCCGCGTCCGCGCGCCGGTACGGAACGCCCCACGCACTCCGCCCGGCGCCACGGCTCGGGCGAAGGCGGCGGCGTTACGCCCGCACCGCCGGCCGATAGCGCGGCAGCGCTTCCCGCAGCCGGCGCATCCCCTCGCGGATGTTCTCCCGGCTCGTGGCGTAGGAGAACCGCAGGAAGCCCTGCCCGCCCGCGCCGAACGACGTGCCCGCCAGACAGGCCACGCCCGCCTCTTCCAGCAGGAAGTCCGCCAGCCGCTTGGCGTCGGCGTCGATGGCCGAGACGTTGGGGAACGCGTAGAAGGCCCCACCCGGGGTACGGCAGCGGACACCGTCGATGCTGTTGAGCTCCTCCACGATGATCTGGCGGCGGGCCCGGAACTCGGCCACCATGGCGTCCACGGCGTCCTGGGGACCCTGCAGGGCCGCGATCGCCGCCATCTGGCAGAACGCCGCCGCGCACGAGCTGGAGTTGATGAGGAGCTGGGCCATGCGCTCGACCAGCTCGGGCCGCATCACTCCGAAGCCCACGCGCCACCCGGTCATGGCGTAGGTCTTGGAGAGCCCGTCCAGGATGATGGTGCGCTCCTGCATCCCCGGCACGCTGGCGATGCTGAACGGCGTCCCCTCGTAGGTGATGCGCCCGTAGATCTCGTCGGAGAGCACCACCGCCCGGGTGGACAGCACCGCAGCGGCGACCGCCTCGATGGTCCGGCGGTCGAGCACCGAGCCGCAGGGGTTGTGCGGTGAGTTCAGGATCACCATGCGGGTGCGCGGCGACAGCAGGGCCCGGAACTCGTCGAGGTCGAACGCGAAGTCCTGCTCTTCCCGCAGACGGATCGGCCGCAGCGTGGCGCCCACGAACCGCGCCACCGACTCGTAGATGGGGTAGCCGGGGTCGGGATAGATCACCTCGTCGCCGGGGTTCACCAGCGCCAGCATGGCGAACAGCAGCACGTTCTTGGAGCCGGGCGTGATGATCACCTGCTCGGGCTGCACCGGGATGTTCCGCGTGCGCGCCACGTAGTCGGCGATCGCCGCCCGCGCCTCCCAGATGCCGGCCGCGGGCGTGTAGTGCGTGTACCCGTCGCGCATCGCCCGGATCGCCGCCTCGATGATGTGCGGCGGCGTGGCGAAGTCGGGCTCGCCGATCTCGAGGTGGATGATGCGTCGCCCCTGGGCCTCCAGGCGCCGGGCGCGGGCCAGCACCTCGAAGGCAGTCTCCGTCCCCAGCGTGCTCATGCGTGCCGCCCACTCCAGGTCCACGCCACATCCCTCCCTGTCGACGCTGCGCTCAGGGCGCCCCGTCGGGCACGATGTGCGTGCCGGTCGCGCCGGCCAGCGCCCGCTCGAGCGCCCAGGGCGCCGTGATGACCACGGCCTCGCCGCCGCCCTCGAGGAACCGCACCGCGGCCGTGATCTTGGGGCCCATGCTGCCGGGCGGAAAGTGCCCCTCGGCCAGGTAGCGCCGGACGTCGGTCAGCGACACCCGGCCCAGCGGCCGCGCCCGGGGCGTGCCATAGTGCAGCGCCACGTGCTCGACCGCCGTGGAGATCACCAGCAGCCGGGCCCCGAGCACACGCGCCAGCACGGCGGCCGCCAGGTCTTTGTCGACGACGGCCTCCACGCCGACGTAGCCTCGTTCGCTCCGCACCACCGGAATGCCTCCCCCGCCCGCGGCGATCACGGTAACGC
Source organism: uncultured bacterium (assembly GCA_964526945.1). Classification (GTDB taxonomy): domain Bacteria; phylum Sysuimicrobiota; class Sysuimicrobiia; order Sysuimicrobiales; family Humicultoraceae; genus Fervidifonticultor. The sequence goes on along the minus strand of CAZGNA010000097.1, from coordinate 1,301 downwards.
CCCCCTCCACCAGGGTGCGGATCGCCTCACCCTCCACGATCTCCAGCGGCTCGGGGGAGGGCACGACGCGCCGCCACCCCCGCCCCGCGTCTTCCACCATCACCCAGCCCATGCGCCGTCGCGCCTCAGCCTCCACCGGATGGTAGAACGGCCCGATGGGCTTGGTCGGGTGCGCGAAGGCCGGGTCGTGGGGATCGACCACCACCTGGGTGACCACGGTGGCCACGGTGCGGGGGACGCCCCGGGCGGCCAGCGCGGCACCCAGCGTCTGCTGGAGCAGGTACCCGATCGAGCCCTGGGTCTCGGCCCCGACCACGTCGAGCGGCTGTCGGGGCGCGACCTGCGCGGCGGCCTCGGCCCGCAGCAGCCCGAACCCCACCTGCGGCCCGTTGCCGTGGGTGACCGCCAGCATCCAGCCATCGGCCGCCATGGCCGCCAGCGGCGCGCACGTCTCGGCCAGCGCCGCCCGGGCGGCGTCGATCGACGCATCGTTGTCGCGAACCAGGGAGTTGCCCCCGATGGCCACGACGGCCAGGCCACGCATGCACGGAGGCTTCTGCGCGCCTGCGCCTATCCCTCCGCCTCACGCGGCGGCGTGGCCGCACAGTGCGCCGCGCACGCGCCCGGCACCACGATCAGACGGCGCGTCGCCAGGGCGTCGTAGAGGCGCTGCCCCGCGACGAGCCGGCCCACCCCCAGCACGGGCACCAGGGGCCACAGCGGGGGGGTGCGGACGGCCACGGCCAGCAGCGCATCGATGCCTTCCCGCCGCCGGCCTCGACCATCCAGGCTCTGGATGCGCCGCGCGGCACGGTCGGGATCGAGCCCGTAGCGCTCCACCACACCGGGGTCGCGGAACGAGATCCAGCGCACCAGGCCCGCCAGGTCCAACCGCGCCAGCCACCGCGCGCTGCGCGTGCACAGCGGGCACCAGCCGTCGTAGAAGACGCGCAGGCCCCACCGGCGCCGGACCCAGGCCGCCAGCCCCCGGTACTCGTCGTCGGTCACCAGCAACGGGTAGAGGCTCAGCATGCTCCAGGCGAACGTCACCAGCCCCATGAGGTAGGCGATCGCGACGTGGAACGCCGCGCCCGTCGCGATCACCGCGTACCGCATCCAGCGGTTGGCCAGGCACGGCAGGAACATCAGCTCGAACACCACGGTCCCGTACGTGCCCAGCACCACCAGCGGCGTGCTGCGGTAGACGACCTCCGCCCGGCCCGGCAGCGAGAACTCGTCCACCCGCAGGATATAGTAGAGCGCCGTGCCCTGTTGCCACAACTCGCCCATGGTCTTGTAGA
>CAZGNA010000096.1:7483-10099 GCA_964526945.1 uncultured bacterium | reverse complement strand
CTTCCTAGGAGCCGTTCCGTCCCAGGAACCGCCGCAGCACGCGGGCCACGAGCCCGTCCCGCCGGGGCGGGTGCTCCGCAGGGGCCGCCGCGGTCCCGGCGTCGCTGGCTGCGGCCAGCGCGCGCTCGTAGGCGGGGTCGCGCTCGGCGAGCGAGAGCACCTCGCCCGGCTCACGGTCCATCCAGAACTGCATCCGCCGTGCGGCCGCCCCGGCCTCCAGCTCCTCGAGCCGGTCGCCCTCCAGCACGTTGAGGCGCTCGATGTGCAGCCCCTCGCGGTCCTTGACGCGCAGGCGGCGGCCGTGGGTCTCCTCCAGGGCCCGCAGCCAGCCCGCACCGTCGCGGAACAGCGCGCCGGCGACCTGGGGGTGGACCTCCACCAGGATCGCCGGGGCCGTGCTGGTGCGGGCCAGCCGGCGCAGCTCGCGGCGGACCCGCATCGCCATCGTGTCGGGCGAGAGCACCCGTCCCCGGCCCTCGCAGTAGGGGCAGGGCATGCGCATGATCTCCTCCAGGTCCTGGTAGACGCGCTTGCGGGTGATCTCCACCAGGCCCAGGGCGGTGAGGTCGATGACGTGCAGCTTGGCCCGGTCGCGCTGGGCGGCCGCCTGCAGGGCGTCGAGCACCTTCTGACGGTGCTCTTCCTTCTCCATGTCGATGAAGTCGACCAGGATGATGCCGCCGATGTCGCGCAGGGCGATCTGGCGGACGATCTCGTCGACGGCCTCGAGGTTCGTCTTCAGGATGGTGCTGGCCAGGTCGGTCTTGCCCACGTACTTGCCCGTGTTCACGTCGATGACCGTCAGGGCCTCGGTGCGGTCGAAGACGATGGTGCCGCCGGACTTCAGCCAGACCCGCCGTCGCAGCGCCCGGTCGATCTCCCGCTCGATGCCGAACTTCTCGAACACGCCCTCGGGCTCGCGGTAGAGGACCAGCCGGTCCTTCAGGTGCGGGGCGAAGGAGCCCAGGAGGTCGGCGATGCGCGCGTACTCCTCGGCCGAGTCGACGACGAAGCGGTCGACCTCGTCGGTGAACAGGTCGCGCACGACCCGCCGGATGAGCCGCAGGTCCTGGTAGATCAGGGCCGGCGCACGCTGCGCCCGTGCCCGCTCCAGCACCCGCTGCCACAGCTGCTGGAGGAACGCCACGTCGTCGGCCAGCATCTTCTCGGTGGCCCCCTCGGCGGCGGTGCGCACGATCACGCCCATGCCCTCGGGCCGCACGCGCTCGGCGAGCTGGCGCAGGCGCTTGCGCTCGGCCTCGCTGGTGATGCGCCGGCTGACACCGACGTAGTTGACGGTGGGCATGAGCACCAGGTAGTGGGCGGGCAGGGCGAGGTACGTCGTCACCCGCGCCCCCTTGCTCCCCATGGGCTCCTTGGTCACCTGGACCAGGAGCTCCTGACCCGGCCGCAGCCGCTCGGTGATCACCCCTCTGCCCAGCGGGGCCTCCAGCTCTTCCCCGTCGAGCCGCTGCGCGCGGATGTCGTCGACGTGCAGGAAAGCGTTGCGCTCGAGCCCGATGTCGATGAAGGCGGCCTCCATGCCGGGCAGGACGTTGGTCACCTTGCCCTTGTAGATGTTGCCGGCCACGGGCTCCGACCGTTCGATGAACAGGTTGACCAGCACGCCGTCCTCCAGGACGGCCACGCGCACCTCGGCATCCTCGATGTTGGCGATGATCTCCTTCATGCTCGACTCCTCACGGTCCCTGCCGGCAGCCTCCTGCCTGCCGGCGATGGTCATCCGCGCGCACCCCGTGCCCGGGCCCGAATGCCCAGCAGCAGCCCCGTGGCGGCGAGCGTCGTCAGCAGCGAGGTGCCCCCGTAGCTGAGCAGCGGCAACGGGATCCCCGTGACCGGCAGCAGCCCCACCGTCATCCCGATGTTCACCACCACGTGGAAGCCCATCATGGCCCCGATGCCCGTGGCCATCAGCCCGCCCAGGCGGTCGCGCGCCCCGGCGGCGATGGCAAGCGCCCGCCAGATCCACACCCCGTAGAGCCCCAGCAGCACCGTGGCCCCGGCGAACCCCAGCTCCTCGCCGACGACGGTGAAGATGAAGTCGGTGTGCTGCTCGGGAATGAAGCGCAGCACGTTCTGCGTGCCGGCGAACAGCCCCTTGCCGACGAGCTGGCCCGATCCCACCGCGATCTTGGCCTGAATGATCGCGTACCCGGCTCCGAGCGGATCGGCGTACGGGTCGAGGAACGCCAGCAGCCGGCGGCGCTGGTAGTCGTGCAACGCGCCCCAGAGCAGGGGCAGCAGCGCGGCGCCCCCGGCGGCGGCCGCGGCCAGATCGACGGGGCGCGCACCGGCGACGTAGAGCATCGCGGCCAGGATGGCGAGCAGCACCAGCGCGGTGCCCAGGTCGGGCTGGCGCACGATCAGCAGCGCGGGGACCGCCACGTGGGCCGCAAAGGGCACGAGCGCCCGCAGGCGCGGCAGGGCGCGCGCGGCATCCAGGTGGCGCGCCAGCGTGACGATCACCACGAGCTTCGCCAGTTCCGAGGGCTGGACGCTGCCGACCGGCCCCAGGGCGATCCAGCGCTGCGCGCCCAGGCGGCTGTCACCCACCACGAGCACCGCCCCCAGCGCCAGCAGGGTCCCCGCGTACAG
>CAZGNA010000096.1:0-7468 GCA_964526945.1 uncultured bacterium | reverse complement strand
CGCCAGCCGCCGGTAGTCGAGCCGCGCGGCCACCAGCAGCGCCACCGCCCCCACCGCCAGGTGCAGCGCCCGGCCCCGCACGAGCGCCGCCGCACCCGGCGCACCGTGCGTGGCCGACACGAGGACCACCACGCCGTAGGCCGCAAGCAGCACCGTCGCTGCCACCAGCAACCAGTCGACGTCGCGCGTCCAGGCCGCCCTCACGGCCGCGAGACCTCCCCCGTGGCCGCCAGGAGCGTCGGGGCCGCCGCGGCGAAGATCGCACGGGCGATGGGCGCGGCGGCGGCACCGCCGCGGCGGCCGTGCTCGACGAAGACCACCACCACCAGCGCCGGGCGATCGGCGGGCGCATACCCGGCAAACCACGCGTGGGGCAGGCCGCGGGGGTTCTCGGCGCTCCCGGTCTTGCCGGCGATCGCCAGACCGGGCACGGCCGCCGCCGCGCCCGTCCCGCCGTCCACGACCGCGCGCAACCCCTCGTGCAGCGTCCGCACGGCTGACGCCGGCAGCGCGAGGCGGCCGTCGATCCGTGGGGCCGGCTCGGCCAGCACCCGACCGTCGGGGGCCACGATACGGCGCACCAGCCGCGGGCGCACCAGCACGCCGTCCGTGGCGACCGCCGCCATCATGCGCGCCACCTGGAGGGGCGTCACGAGCACCCACCCCTGGCCGATGCTCATGTTCAAGGTGTCGCCCGGATACCAGGGCTCCTTCCACACGCGCTGCTTCCACGCGGCGTTGGGCACCAGGCCCGCAGCCTCGGCGGGCAGGTCGATGCCGGTCGGTTGGCCCAGGCCCAGCATGGTGGCGTACCGGTACAGCCGCGCCTCGCCGACGGCCTGGCCGAGCGTCCAGAACATCACGTTGCACGAGACGGCGGTGCCGCGGATGAAGGTGACCGTGCCGTAGGCGGCCAGGTCGCGGAAGACCCACCGTCCCAGCCGCAGCGCGCCGGTGCAGTGGAAGACGCTGTCGCGCGTGGCCAGCCCCTCGGCCAGCGCGGCGAGCCCGGTGACGACCTTGAACACGGACCCTGGCTCGTAGGTGCCCTCGGTGGCCCGGTTCAGCAGCGGCAGCGCGCGGTCGGCGACCAGCCGGCGCCAGTTGGCCGCACTGATGCCCCCGGCGAACAGCGCCGGCGCGTAGGCCGGATGACTGGCCAGGGCCAGCACGTCGCCGGTGCGCGGGTCCATGGCGACGACGGCACCCGCCTGCGTCCCCAGCGCCTGTTCTGCCACCGCCTGGAGGTCGGCGTCGATGGCCAGGACCAGCGACTGCCCGGGCCGCGCCGCCTCGCGACCGAGCACGCGCACCGGCCGCCCGGCTGCGTCGACCTCCACCCGCAGTCGGCCCGCGTGCCCGCGCAGCACGACGTCGTATGTACGCTCGAGGCCGGTCTTGCCGATGAGGTCACCGGGGCGGTAGCCCGAACGGGTGCGCAGCTCCTCCTCGGTGATCTCCCCGAGGTACCCGATGAGGTGAGCGGCGTGCGTGCCCAGCGGGTAGTGGCGCACCGGCTCGGCCTGCACCAGGACCCCGGGCAGGTCGAGACGTTGCTCTTCGACGGTGATGACCGCGGCCTTGTCGGCGTCACGCCGGAGCGGGACGGGCTCGAACGGCCGCTGCCGGCCGGCGGCGATACGCGCGGTGATCTCCTGGGGCTCCAGCCCGACCAGCGGCGCGAGCCGCTCGGCCAGGCGGGATGGGTCCCTGACCTCCATGGGGAGCACGCTGATGGTGAACGCCGCCCGGTTCGTTACCAGGGGGCGGCCCTTGCGGTCGTAGAGGACGCCGCGGGGGGCTGGTACCACGTAGTCGCGCAGCCGGTTCTGCTCCGACAGGCGAAGGTAGGCGGGCCCCTGGACGGCCTGCATCACCCACAGGCGCCCCTCGATGAGCAGCAGCAGCGCCAGGACCACGAGGCCCACGCGCGCGGCACGCTGGCTCCACAGCGGCGGCGTCATCGTACTCCCCGAAACGGCAGCGCGCGGAGCGGGTAGCGGCGCTGGCCAACGCGCTCGGCCCACCGCAGCGCCGCATCCGCCGGTCGCACCAGCAGCGCGTTCGCTGCGGCGCCGGCCGACAGCTGCCAGGCGAGCTGCGGCCACGGCAGCGGTCCGAGGCCGGCCGCCAGGACGATGCCGGCCCCCACGACCGTGCCCAGCACGGTCGCCGCACCGACGGTCACCAGCAGCCCGGTCAGTTGGTCGACGTCGAGACCGGCCATCACGGACCCGGCGGCGGCCCCCACGACCAGGTAGACTACCACGTAGAGGCCCAGCGGTCCGCCGGCCACCAGATCCCGCAGGTAGCCGGCCGCCGCGCCCACCACGGCCCCCTGGGCGACGCCCCGCCGCACGCCCAGCGCGACGACCAACACCAGCAGCAGGTCCGGGGACGCGGGCAGCGGGAGTCGCGACAGCCACGCGCCATCGACCACAGTGGCCAGCGCCAGCAACCCGCCGAGCAGCAGCACCCGCATGCCCGCTACCGGTCGGGACCGCCCTCGACCAGGATCAGCACTTCCTCCACGTGATCCAGACGCACCGCCGGTTGGATCAGCGCCTCCTGGTACAGCGCCGCCTGCTCCCTGACCACGGAGACCACGGTGCCCACCGGAATCCCGCGCGGGTACAGTCCGCCCTGTCCCGACGTCACGACGGTCTCGCCCAGCGGAATCTCCCGCTCGCGGGAGACGTACTTGAGCCGGAGCGGCCCTTGCCCCTGACCCTCCACCACGCCGGCCTCCCGCGACTGCTGCAGGATGACGCCCACGGCGCTGCGCGGGTCCGAGATGAGCAGCACCTGCGCGGTGCCGGACGTGACGGTCAGGACCCGGCCGACCAGTCCCTCGGCCGCCACCACCGGGTCGTTGCGCCGCACGCCGTCCCGCGCACCGCGGTCCACGAGCAGCACGGCGAACCACGCCCGGCTGTCGCGGCCGATCACCCGCGCGCCCAGCGCCCGTCCGGGCAGCTGCTGCCGAAACGCCAGCAGGCGCTCCAACCGCCGCGTCGCCTGGGCCTGCTCGCGCAAGCGCCCCACCTCGCCGGAGAGCCGTTCGACCTCCTCCCGCAAGCGCGTGTTCTCCGCCCGCAGGCGGCCGATCTCCGTGTAGAGGCGCCAGAACCGCGCCACCGCGTCGGCCCCTCGGGCGAAGACGCCCTGCGCGGGCGCCAGCACGCTGAGCACGAGCGTGCCCAGGGGCCCGACGACGCGGCGGTCGGGCCGGCGGATCTGCGAGGTGAGCAGCACAATCGCCCCCAGCAGCAGCACGCCCACGATCAGCCAGCGCCGCCGCACGTCGTGCGCACGCGTCAGGGTCGTGCGGTGCACCGTGGACGCCATGCGCCCCTCCGCCGCGATCCTCACCTGTCGTGGCTCACGACCGTTTGGAGGCGACCAGGACCTTCTTCAACACCTCGATCTCCTCCAGCGCGCGCCCGGTCCCCATCACGACCGCCGCCAGGGGGTCGTCGGTCACGGTCACGGGCATGCCCGTCTCCTCGGCCAGGAGCCGGTCCATCCCCCGCAGCAGCGCCCCGCCGCCGGCCAGCACGATGCCGCGCTCGAAGATGTCGGCGGCCAGTTCGGGCGGCGTGCGCTCCAGCGTCTGCTTGACGGCGTCGACGATCTGCTGCACGGGCTCGGCCATGGCCTCGCGGATCTCGGCGCTGGTCAGGCGCACGGTCCGCGGCAGGCCGGAGACGAGGTCGCGCCCCCGGATGTCCACGGCGCGCTCGTCGCGGTCGGGGAACGCCGAGCCGATGGCGATCTTGATCTCCTCGGCGGAGCGCTCACCGATGAGCAGGTTGTAGGCCCGCCGCGCGTACTGGATGATGGCCTCGTCCATCTCGTCGCCGCCCACGCGGATCGACCGGCTCGTCACGATGCCCCCCAGGGCGATCACCGCCACCTCGGTGGTGCCGCCGCCGATGTCGACCACCATGCTGCCCACCGGCTCGGAGACCGGCAGCCCGGCGCCGATGGCCGCGGCCATCGGTTCCTCGATCAGGTAGGCGTCGCGCGCGCCGGCCTGAATGGTGGCGTCGATCACCGCGCGCTTCTCGACCTCGGTGCACCCGGAGGGGATGCCCACCACGACCCGCGGGCGGATCCACATCCGGCCGTTGGCCGCGCGCCGGATGAAGTACGCCAGCATGGCGGCGGTGGTGTCGAAGTCGGCGATGACGCCGTCGCGCAACGGTCGGGTGGCGACGATGTCGCCCGGCGTGCGGCCGAGCATGCGCTTGGCCTCTTCGCCCACGGCCAGCACCTGTCCGTCGTCCACCCGTTTGGCCACCACCGACGGCTCCCGCAGCACGATCCCCTGCCGGCGCACGTAGACCAGGGTGTTGGCCGTCCCCAGGTCCACCCCCATGTCCCGTCCGAACCGGCCCAGCAGCGCGTCCAGCATCCCCGCTCGCCTCCTGGCTGCTCACGCCGGCTCCATGCCGGCGCTGCGGCCCCTCAACCTCACCGTACCCAACTCGTATCCGCCAGCACCCCGCGCTCGCGCAGGCTGACGAAGCGACCGTCGCCGATGATGACGTGGTCCAGCACCGCGATCCCCACCACCTGGCCTGCCCGCTGCAGCCGGACCGTGATGCGCAGGTCGTCGTCGCTGGGCTCGGGCTCGCCCGACGGGTGGTTGTGGACCAGGATCACCGCGGCGGCGCTGCGGCGGATCGCCTCTTTGAAGACCTCGCGCGGGTGGATGGGGGCGGCGTCCAGACCCCCGATCGCCACGGCGGCCACCTCCAGCACCTCGTGGCGGGTGTTCAGGAGCACCGCCCTGAAGTGCTCGCGGTCCAGGTGGCGCATCTGCGGGCCCAGCAGCACCGCCACGTCGCGCGGCGTCCGGATCACCGGACGGCGCGTGGGGGGCGCCGTGTGGACCCGGCGACCCAACTCGAACGCGGCCACGAGCGCGCAGGCGCGAGACGGCCCGATCCCGCACTGCCGGGCGAGCTCCCCGGGCCTGGCCTGGCTCAACGCCTCCAGCGACCCGAAGGTCCGCAGCAGGCCCGCCGCCAGCGTCGCGGCGCTCGCCCTGCGCGTGCCGGTGCCCAGCAGCACCGCCAGCAGCTCCGTCGAGGAGAGGCTGGCGGGGCCGGCCGCGAGCAACCGCTCACGCGGTCGCTCCTCCGGCGGCAACCCCTTGACGGATCCCCCACGATCCACGGGCGCGCTCCGGGCGCAACGGCTGGGGATGCGCAGGCAGTGCCGGTGGCGGACCGGGGGGTGGCGCAGGGCAGCGCTACAGGGGCGGCACGCCCGCCGCCTCCAGCAGGCGTCCCAGCAGCGCCAGCGGGAGCCCGACGACGCCGAAGTAGTCTCCCTCGACCCGCTCCACGAACAGTGCCGCCCGGCCCTGGATGCCGTACGCTCCTGCTTTATCCATCGGCTCGCCGGTGGCGACGTAGCGGTGGATCTCGTCGCGCCGCAGCGGCCGGAAGACCACCCTGGTGGTCGAGGCGTCGACCAGCCAGACGCCGCGCCGGGCATGCGCCACGGCCACCGCGGTCGTCACCTCGTGCGCCCGCCCGGAGAGGCGGGACAGCATCGCGGCGGCGTCGTCCGGCGACGTCGGCTTGCCCAGCACCACGCCATCGACGGCCACCATGGTGTCGGCGGCAACCACCACCGCCTCCGGGTGCGCCGCGGCGGCCAGGCGCGCCTTCTCCTCCGCCCGGCGCTGCGCCTGCACCCGGACGGCGCCGCGCGTCCATCGCCCACCGCCACCGTCCGGTCCCTCCGCGCTCACGCCCCAGAGCTCCGCCTCGGCCGCACCCGTCCACACCTGAAAGGGCAGGCCGATCTGTCGGAGCAGCGCGGCCCGCCGCGGCGAGGCCGAAGCCAGCACCACCGGCGGCGATCCGGCTTGCGGCTGCGCACAACCGTCCACGCCAGCGTCAGTATACCGCCGGCACCGTGCACCGACAACAACGCCGGGCACCAGGCGGGCGATCCGTGCCCGCCACCGCAGGCCAGCGGCCCCAGGCGTCCCTGGCCGGCGCAGGCGCCTACAGCAAGCGGTAGATCCACACCGCGACGACGACCCCCACCACCATGGCGAGGTTCAACCGGACGACACCGCCAAGCGTCACCTGCACCACGCGGATGTTCACCGTGACCGGTGGGTCGATCCCCACCCGGACCTCCCGGGCGAGGAAGCCCAGCACCGGGTACCCCGCCACCGCCTCGGCGATGACGCTGCCCAGCAGACCACCGAAGAGCAGGATCACGGTGAGCACCCACCAGGGGTTGCGGACGCGTCGGGCCACCCATCACCTCCGCCGGGCGGTCGGCCCGCCCGGGAGCAGGAGCTCAGTCGACCAGCGCCTGCGCCGCCGGCACCCCGCGGGGTGCCACGAGCCGTGCCAGCCAGATGCTGACCTCGTAGAGCAGGTAGGTGGGCCCGGCCATGAGCAGTTGCGAGACCACGTCGGTCCCGGGCGTGAGGACCGCCGAGGCCACGACGATCGCCAGCAGGGCGTACCGCCGCCCGGCGGCGAGCGCCCCCGGGCTCACCAGGCCGAACCGCGCGAGGAACACGATGACCACGGGCAGTTGGAACACCACGCCGAACGCCACGATGAACGCCATCATGAAGGACAGCGCGGGCCCGATCGTCAACAGGGGTTGCAGGGTGGCCGTCTGGTAGCTGAGCAGCACCCGGGCGGCCACCGGCATGATCACGAACAGCCCGAAGGCGGCGCCCAGCACGAAGAGCACCAGCGACGGCGGCAGCAGACTCAGCACGACCTTCCGCTCGCTGTGGGTGAGCCCCACGGCCACGAACATCCAGAGCTGGTAGAGGATGACCGGCAGCCCGAGGAAGACGCCGATGAGGAGGGCGATCTTCAGGCGGATGACCAGCGCCTCCGGGGGCGCCGTGAAGTAGACCTGGTGGACCTGGAGCTGCCGCAGCAGGAAGTCGAGCACGTCGTCCACGAACACCCAGCCCAGCGCGGTGCCGCCGCCCAGGGCCGCAAAAGCCTTGAGGAGCCGCGAGCGCAGCTCCTCCAGGTGCTCGACAATGGTCATCGGTCGGTCTTCCATGACCATGGACGCGCGCGGCCGCAGCCGCCCGCCCGACCGCGCGGCCGGCGCCGGGGCTCACGCACCGGGCTTGGTCGGTTGCGACTCCTTCTCGTCGTCCTCGCTCAGCGCCTTGCGGAACTCCTTGATGGTCTTGCCCGCCGCCGCGCCCAGCCCGGCCAGGCGGCTGGCGCCGAACAGCAGCAGCAGGATCAGGAGGATCACCAGCAGTTCCATGGGGCCGACGTTGCCGATCACCGCGGGCGCCACGTGTGGGTTCATCGTCGTCTCCCTCCGGTGCCCATTATAGACCCCGCGCCCTGCCGGGGCCACCGCCCCGCCGCGGACCACGCAGCGCCCGCACCAGCTGCGCCAGGCGCCCCAGCAGGTCCAGGATGCGGCGGGGCCCCACACGCCCCGGGAG
>CAZGNA010000095.1:0-10216 GCA_964526945.1 uncultured bacterium | reverse complement strand
CTCGACGTGTCGGCATTCTTATCAGCGCTACCTCAATGCCGCCGGATTTGGGTTGGAAAGTGATTAGACGTCTAGATCAGATATTCCTGTGCGACAACGGGTGTGGTGCCGGCGGGTGGCGCGGGATGGCGTCATGCACCGCGCGTCCCTGCGTCCGCATGGTTCCGCGTGCGGCGGGCCGGCCCGCCCTGGGGGCGACGTGCCCCCGGAAAACACGGGGTCAGGCGGCGGACCGACCGTACAGCGCGCCCAGAACGGCCCCGTAGATCACGTGTCCGACCAGGACCCCCATCGTGGCCATCGGCCCGCCCATGCCCAGGGCCAGAAACCCCGGCTTGGGCGTCATCGCGGCGAACATGGCACCGACGGCGGGGAATCCCAGGATCAGGACGAAGAGTCCGACGGCCAGCCCATACAGCACGCCCTGCGCCCACGGGGCACCCGGCAACCGGGGCTGCGCGCCGTACGCGTAGAGGGCCGGCCAGAAGACCACCCCCATCATCAGGTGCACGACCCACCCGAGCGCGACCTGCCCGCCGAAGACCGACCCGACCATGGCCGCTGTGTTCATCGGAGGCATTCCCATGGCGGGCGCCATCGCCTGTAGGATCGAGATCGCCACGGTGGCGACGAAGCCGGCGAGCCCGAGCCGGCCCCACTGCACGTTCGGCATACGCGCACCCCCTTCAGGTGTCAGACGGCGCGTTTCAGCCGTCCATGATGGGGGTACCGGGCGGCCGGGTCTGTGAACCAGCGTACACGCCCGGTCCGGACGGGTGCGCCAGGCACCTCAGCGCAGCATGAAGGCGTACACGAGCGCCGGGAGGAGACCGGCCAGTACAATGAGGATCGCCCCACCCTCGATCTCCGCGACCGTTCTCATGGGCCACGGCTCCTTCCGTATGGTTCGCTGATCGTCCGCCGTCTCTCACGTTACCGGCGGGGCGCACGGCAGGGGCAGAAGCCCCGGTACCGATCGGGATCCAGGATGGTACCGGTACTGCGGTACCTACGGGCCCGCACCACCGCGACCGCCAACAGGCCACCGGGATCGCCATCCCCACGTGCGTCTCCCCACGTGCCTCGTCCCAGGTGCACCGCCTCGTGCGCCTGGCCCTCGCACGCCCTGCCCTCGGGCGCCCTGCTCCCTGGCGCCCTGCTCCCTGGCGCCCTCCCCTCGCGCGCCTACTCCCGCGCCCCGCGCTGCGCCAGCGCCGCCGCGTGGGCCGTGCGCGAATTTGACGTGCCCGGCGCTGGTCGCTATGCTCGAAGCACCTTCCGGACGATCGCGATCGGTGGCGGCCATGCGCATCGGAACGCTCCTCCTCGAGCGTGGGCGGCGGACCCACGTCATGGGCATCCTCAACGTGACGCCTGACTCGTTCGCGGGGGACGGCGTGACGGACGTCGACGCGGCCGTGGCCCGGGCGCGCGCCATGCTGGCCGAGGGTGCCGACCTCATCGACGTCGGCGGCGAATCCACGCGGCCCGGCGCCAGCCCCGTCCCTCTCGACGAAGAGCTGCGGCGGGTCGTGCCGGTGGTCGAACGGCTGGCCGCCGACCTGGGCGCGCCGGTCTCTGTCGACACCCGCAAGGCGGAGGTCGCCCGGCGAGCGCTTCGAGCCGGCGCCGCCATGGTCAACGACGTGAGCGCGCTGCGGGCCGACCCCGCGATGGCCGACGTCCTCGCCGAGGCCCAGGTGCCGGTGGTGCTCATGCACTGGGGCCCCCCGCCGGCGGATGGCGCCCCGGCGCGGGACGTCGTCGCCGAGGTGGTGGCGTTCCTCCGCGAGCGGATCGCGGCAGCGGTCGCCGCCGGCATCGCCCGGGACCGCATCGTCGTAGACCCCGGATTCGGCTTCGCAAAGACCCTCGCGGAGAACCTGCAGCTGCTGCGCCGCCTCGGCGAGCTGCGGGCCCTGGGCTGTCCCATCCTCGTGGGGACGTCGCGCAAGGGCACGATCGGCAAGGTGCTCGGCGGCCTGCCCGTCGAAGACCGCCTCGAAGGGACGGCGGCGACCGTCGCGCTCGCCATCGCCTACGGGGCCGACATCGTCCGGGTGCACGACGTGCGGGCCATGGTCCGGGTGGCACGGATGACCGACGCGATCGTGCGGGGGACGTGACCGGTGGCGCGGGCGTGCGCGGCGCCGTCGGCGGCGACGAGGTGAGCATGGCGCGGGCCTACCTCGGCCTGGGGTCCAACCTGGGCGACCGTCTGGCGCTGCTGCGCGAGGCCGAGGCGCGGCTGCGCGCGACGCCGGGGATTCGGGTGCTGGCGCGCTCCGCGGTCTACGAGACCGAGCCCGTCGGCCCGGTCGACCAGCCCTGGTTCCTCAACCAGGTCCTGCTCGTCGAGACCACCCTCGACGCCCACGCCCTCCTGGACGCCGTCCAGCAGGTCGAGGCGGCCCTGGGGCGCACGCGAAAGACCCGCTGGGGCCCGCGCACCATCGACATCGACATCCTGCTGTACGACCGCGAGGTCGTGGCCTCGCCCCGCCTCTCCCTGCCGCACCCCGAGCTCGCGCGCCGACGCTTCGTCCTGCTGCCCCTGGCCGACCTCGATCCCACCCTGCGTCTGCCCGACGGGCGCAGCGTCACCGAGCTGCTGCACGCTCTGGGGGACAGGCAGCGCGTGCGCCGGATTGAGACACCGTGACGGCGCGGCGATAGCCCCGCGCGGCCTTCCGGCGGGCTCCTCCACGAGAGCCTATGCTCCCTCCGGTCCGCCCTTCGCAGGCCGAAGGCGCTGGCGGAGATCCCGATGGTCCGCCGCCTAGCTCCCGTCCCCGGCGTCGCCCCAGACACGCTGGTGCATCAGAGGATCTCCTCGCTTTCTTCCCTACGCGTGATGAGCCCCGGCACCTTCAGCCTGCGGGCCGCGGCTCCGGCCAGCCCCACCACACCGCGGGGGTAGAGGCGCATCAACAGGATCACCAGCAGGGCGAAGAGGACCATGCGGATCTCGCCCGACAGGCGCAGCGTCTCGGAGAGGAACTCCAGGAAGACCGCGCCGATGACGGGGCCGGCCAGTGTGCGCAATCCCCCGACGATGACCATGATGATGATCAGCGCCATTTCCGTGAACTTGATCGAGACGGGGCTGAGCAGCCCAATGTAGTGGCCGTAGAAGGCTCCGGCAATCCCCGCCATGGCACTGGTGGCCGCGAAGGCAAACTTCTTCCACCGGACCGTGTCGATACCCGCCGTCGCCGCAGCCTCCTCGTCGTCGCGCATGGCGCGCAGCCGGTATCCGATCCGGCTCGCCAGCAGCCCGCGGACGGCGAGCAGGATGGCGGCCGCCAGGACCAGGAACACGTAGTAATGCAGGAGTGGGTTGCTCGTGCCCAGCAGGTGCGGGACGCGCAGCCCCAGGTCGCCGCGGGTGAAGCCGTACTCCGCGGCGATCACTAGGCGGAAGGACTCGGCGAAGGCCCACGTGGCCAGGGCCAGGTAGATGGCCCGCATGCGCAGGGTCAGCGCGCCGAGGACGTACCCCACCGCGCCGGAGAGAACGGTCCCGGCCAGGATGCCGGCCGGTACGGATGCCCCCGCGCGCACGACCAGCAGGCCGGAGGTGTATCCCCCCAGGGCGGCAAACGCGTGATGCGCCAGGGAGAACAGACCCGCGTACCCTGCCAGGAGATTCCAGCTCGAGGCCAGGCACACGTAGTACAGGGAAACGACGGCGATGTGTTGAGCGTAGCTGTCCAGCGCGTGCGGCAGCAGGGCAGCGCCCAGGCCCAGCCCGGCCACCGCACCCGCCCGGCCGAGCCCCCACCCCGCCGCCTCCCGGCTAGACCACCCGCTCCCGCTCACCGAACAGCCCTCTGGGCCGCAGCGCGAGGATGACGATCAGCAGCATGAAACCGTAGACGTCGCGGTAGACCGGGGAGAGCAACACGGTCCCCAGGCTTTCCACGAGCCCGAGGACCAGAGCGGCCAGGACGGCGCCCGGGATCGACCCCAGCCCGCCGATCACGATGATCTCGAAGCCCTTGACCGTGGCAATGGCGCCGTTCTCGGGGTGTACCAGCACCACCGGGGCCAGCAGCGCCCCTGCTGCCGCCGCAAGGGCCACCCCAATCCCGAAGGCCGTCTGGTCGAGGCGCTGCAGGTCCACGCCGGCCGTCTGGATGCCCAGGCGGTTCTGCGCCGCCGCCTGCAGCGCCCGACCCACCCACGTGCGCTTGATCCCCAGGTAGAAGAGGCCGAGGAGCACGACCGTTCCGGCGAACGCCACGAACCGGCTCCCGTTCAGGGGGAGCGGCCCGAGCTGGACCGGACGGAGATAGTCTGGTGGCGAGAACTGGTAAGGGCCGAAGAGCACGACGGCCAGGTTGCGGAAGAGCACCGAGAGGGCGATAGTGATGATCGTGGCATACTCGTCCCGCCGCTCCATCACGCCAACGAACATCGGACGCAGGAGGAGGCGCTGCAGGACGGTCCCCAGCACGCCCACCGCCACCACCGCGACGGGGATCGCGGCGTACCAGTACGCCGGGCCGAAGAGCCCCACGATCAGGAAGAACTGCACGTAGCTCCCGATCATGAAGAACTCGCCCATCGACCAGTTGATCATCTTCATGATGCTGTAGATGAAGGTGATCCCCACCGCCATCAGGGCGTAGATGACCCCGATGACGAGCCCGGCCAGGACGTACTGGACGATGAGCGCGCTGCCCATCACCTGCTAGGGTCGCGCAAGCCCGCCGGTGCGAATCTTGGGAGGCCACAGGATCGTCGCCTTGTCATAGGGCTGATTGACGCTGGTGTACTGGAGGATGACGAGCGGGGGCGACGCCTGGTGCCAGTACGGCCCCTCGCCTCTGGGGAACGTCACGGTACCGTTCCAGTTCTGGAACCTCCCGGTCTCGAGCGCCCGCACCAGCGCTGGTCCGTCGGTCGCGCAGGCCATGTTGATGGCCTGCGCGATGACGGCGATCTGCCCGAAGGCGTTGAAGGCCGTGTACACTGCCGGTTCGTTGAACCGAGCCTCGTAGCGCTCCTTGAACCACTTCCCCAGCTCGGTGAGCGGCATCGCCGGGTGATAGTAGGCGATGTAGGCGAAGTAGTTGCCGACCCGCCCGAGGTTCTGCCAGAACTCCGGCCGCACCGGGAAGTCGTAGGAGCCCAGCATCGGTGTCGCGGGGAAGAGGCCGATGTCGTTGGCCTGCTTGATGATCAGGTACGCCGGGGTCCCCACACCCACGTTGACGACGAGGTCGGGGCCCGCGGCCTTGATCCGTAGCAGCAGCGGTGTGAAGTCGGTGGTCCCGCGGTCGAAGATCACCGGTTCGAGTGTCACCGGCGCACGCTGCACGGCGATCAGCCGCTTGGTTTCCTCCACCAGCCCCACGCCGTAGTCGGTGTTCTCGGCGATCATCGCCACTTTCTTGAAGCCAAACTGCTTGAAGAAGTCCATCCACGCCGCGGCCCGGTCGGGGTCGATAGAATGCGTCCGGAATGTGTACGTCAGGCGCCTGGCCGTGATGGCCGCCGCGGAGGCCTGCGTCGAGAAGAAGGGGATCTTCAACTCGTCGGCCAGCGGCTGGGTGGCCAGCATGACCGAGCTGTGGAACTGCCCGATGACCGCAACCACCCGATCGCGGGTGGCCAGCTTGCGAAAGCCGGCCAGGCCCTTCTCCGGCGTTCCCGCGTCGTCCTCGACGACGATCTCCACCCGCCGTGCCGGCTGGCCGCAGAGACCTCCGAGGACACCCCCCGCGACGTTGTTGACGTACGAGACGCCCAGCACGGCACCCCGAGAGATGAGCTGCCCCGCGCCGAAGTCCCCCGGAGGCGACAGCGGCGTGAGCACTCCGATCTTCACCGTGGGCTCCTGGCCCAGGCCGGCACCCGGGAGGAGCAATGCCACGATCGCGGCGGCTACCGCGACCCAACGACACTGGCGGTGCATACTCTTCACCTCCCCGTAGGCACACGCACGCAGACTATGCCCGCATGCCCTGCACCGGAAACGTGGGTTTGACGACCGCCTGGGCGACGAGGGCCACCAGCGAGAAGATGTCGAACACCGGCCTGCCCGTTGCCCGCTGAATGGCTGGCCCGTAGGGTGCCAGGTTGTGGCACTCACAGACGAACGCGCCAATCCTGGGCTCCCGCCGGAGGAGCGCGTGCGCCGTGGCCACGACCTCGTGCTCCACCGCCACCCGATCCAGGCTGGGGCCGTCGCGGAGAATGGCAGAAGCGAAGGCTTCACACTGCTCGAGGCCGGCAACGTGGACCGGCATCGACGCATCCACGCCGGCTGCTTGCAGATGCTCCTTCGTCAGGGCAGTGGCGTCGGCGGTGATGACCCCCACCGGTCGCTGCACCATCCGATAGGCGAGGGGGATCTGCAGGAGCGACGAGGCAAAGAACGGCACATGGAGGGCTCGCGCCAGCTCGTCCTGAAAGAGGACGAGGAACCCGCAGCTCGTGGTAATAGCCAGGACGCCCTCGCGCTCCAGCTCCAGGGCGCTGTCCAGGAACGGCCCCAGCAGCCGGCGGTCAAGATCGCGGGTGACGATCCGCGGCACCGTCGCGTCCCGCACAACCCGAAACAGCACGGGGTGCGCATAGGACGCGGTGTTCCCGATGTCCCCTGGAATCCGGGGAAACCGTGTGTCCAACAGCAACACGCCCACCAGCGGCCGCATGGCTCCCTCCCTATGCACCCAGAAGCTGCTCCCGCACGATCTCCCTTAGGTGCCGGGCGAACATCTCCTGCGGTCCCTCGCGCTGGATGCGACCCATCCCGAGCATGTACACATACTGCGCCACCTGGACGGCGCTGGCGACGTTCTGGTCCACCAGCAGCACCGCCGTCCCCAGGGCGGATGCCCTGGCCAGGAACCTGTAGACGTCGTCGGCGATCTTGGGCGCAAGCCCCACGGTGGGCTCGTCCACCAGGAGCAGGACGGGTTCCGCGATCATCTCCTTGGCGATGGCCAGCATCCGGAGCTGCCCGCCGCTGAGGACCGCGGCCGGCACCCGGCGCCGCTCCCCCAGCATCGGGAACATCTCATAGACCCAGTCCAGCCGTTTGCGGACGAGGGCCCGGTCTGCGCGGATGGTCCAGGCGCCCAGGAGGAGGTTCTCCTCGACCGTCAGGTGGGGGAAGGTACTCGCCGACTGCGGCACGTACCCGATCCCGAGCCGCTTGATGGCATGCGGCGGCAGCGCCTGGATGGGCGCACCTCTGAACACCACGCGCCCTCGCCGCGGAGGGAGGAAGCCGAAGATGGTCCGCAGGAGGGTGGACTTGCCAGCGCCGTTGGGTCCGATGAGGGCCGTGATCTGCCCTGCGGCGGCCTCCAACGAGACCCCGACGAGCACATCGATGCCTTCCTGATAGCCGGCGGTGACGTCCTCGACCCGCAGCATCATGCCACCGCCGTCGGGCCCAGGTAGGCCTCGACCACTGCCGGATTCCTGCTGACCTCGTCCAGGGTCCCTTCGGCGATGGGACGCCCGTTGGCCACCACCGTGACACGTTGACACAGCATGCGCACGGTGGGCATCTCGTGGCTCACGAGGAGGACCGTGACCCCTCTCTCAGTGTTCATTCGCTGGATGACCTCGACGATCTGCTCCTTGAGGGCCGGGTGCACGCCCGCAAACGGTTCGTCCAGCAAGAACAGGCGCAGCGGCTCGTGCATGAGTCCGCGCCCCAGCTGCAGCAGCACGGTCTGGCCGCCGGAGAGCTCTGCAGCCGGCACATCGCGCCACGGCGTCAAGGCGACGATGCGCAGCACGTCCTTCGCCCTCGCCCGCACCGCCGCCAGGGGTTCGCTGCGGTGATCGGCCACGCCGGCCACCAGCAGGTTCTCCAGCACGGTCATGGCCCGGAAGACCTTGGGCATCTGGAACGTGCGGGCCACGCCTCGGGCAGCGATCTCGTGCGGCGCCAGGTGGTCGATCCGCTCGCCCTGCATGTAGATGGCCCCCGCATCGAGCCGGTAGAGCCCCCCGATCAGATTGAGCAGCGTGGTCTTGCCCGAGCCGTTGGGGCCGATCAGTGCGCGGATCTCGCCCGGCGCGAGGCACGCCGACATGCCGTCCACAGCGACGACGCCGCCGAACCGCTTGGTGACGTTCTTCAGCTCGAGCAGGGCCTGGCGTGCCACGGCGGCCTCGCTCAGATCAGGTCCTCGTAGTCATGGAGGTTCACCGGGATCTCGAGCAGGCACGGGATCCGCATCGAGACCCCGCGTGCCGCATGCCTCTTGAGCGCATCCAGGCTCTCCGCTCGGGCCGCCTCGATCCCGCACGCCGACGCAAGCCGGGTGAAGTCCGGTGGGGGGAAGTCCACCCCGTACGGCGGCAGACCCCGGCGGGCCTGGGCAAGCCGGATCAGGCTGAGGCTGCCATCGACGAAGACGACGGTCACGATCGGGAGCCGGAGTGAAGCGATCAGCGGCAGGTTGTGCGCCGTCATGAGCATCCCGCCGTCGCCTATCAGGGCGGCGATGGGCCGGCCGGGGAAGTGCAGGGAGGCGGCAATGGCGGCGGGCAGCCCGTATCCCATCGACGAGAGCCCGTTGGAGACGAAGAACGTCTGGGGCACGGTGCTCGGCCAGCACTGACCGGCCAGCAGTTTGTGCGAACCGACGTCGACCGCGACCACGGTCTCCTCGGGCAGGACGCTGCGAAGGGCGTGCAGAGCCGCCAGGGGCGAGAGCGCTCCGGCGGGAGCGGCGCCCGCGGGGGCTGGGGAGCGCAGGATCGCCCTGCGTCGTTCGTCTACCAGAGACTGCGGCCACGGCTGGGGAGCCAGGTGGGCCGCCAGCACGCTGACTTCCGCACCGATCTCTCCCACGATCTCGATGGGCCGGTAGGTGCCTTCCGCGGTGGGCCAGCGCGAGATGTTCACGATGCGGCGGTCCAGGAACCACGGCTTGTCGCACTCGACCGGATCGAATCCGATCCCGACGATCAGGTCACTCGCCTCGAGGGTCTCCAGCACGACACGGTCGAGCGCCATACCGCCAGCCACGCCCAGGAAGCGCGGGTGCAGCTCGGAGACGATCCCCTTGGCCTTCGGGGTCGTCATCCAGGGCCAGTGGGTCACATCGAGCAGGTGGCGAACGGCCGGGGCGTCCTCGGGTCGGGCGCCCAGGCCTACCAGCAGGAGAGGACGGCGCGCCTCCTGGAGCGCCTGCCGCGCCTCGTCGGCCACGCGATCGCCCGACGCCGGCACGCGTAATGCCGCGGAAGCCGGGCCCGCGGTGGACGAGGACGTGCCGGAGACACGGGGGGCAGCGGCGGCCACGTCGGCCGGCAGCGCCAGGTGGACGGGGCCGGGCCGCTCACTGGTGGCCAGGCGCAGAGCGGCTTCAACGCTCGCCCGTGTGTCGACGCCGTCGAGAACGAGGCTCTGCTTCGTAATGCCTGCGAACACCCGGTCGAGGGGAAGCCGCTGGTGCGTGAAGCTGGCATACAGGGCCTGGGGGAGCTGCGCGGTGAGGGCCAGCAGCGGGGAGCGCTCGAGGTAGGCGCTGGCGATCCCGGTGGTGAGGTTGGCCGCGCCCGGTCCAAGCGTCGCGACGCACACGCCCGGCCGCCCCGTGATCTGGCCCGTGACGTCCGCCATGAACGCTGCGCTGGCTTCATGGCCAACGAGGAGGAACCTGATCCCGGCGCGGCGCAGGGCATCGACCAGCACCACCACCTCACCGCCGGGGAGGCCGAAGGCGTATTGCACACCCTCGTCCGCCAGGGTCCGGGCCACGACCTCTGCGTTTGTCAGTGGCATCTCACCCGTGGACGTGCATCGCGCCGGTCACTGCGGGCCGGCAGGCGCCCCTCCCCTGCACGCCCTGCTCAGCCTCTCATCGCGCGTCTCGATCCCCTCCATTGGCGGGCTCCCGGCGGGTGGCTTTCCACTACCATCGCGTGGTTCCTGCTGAGACCAATGTTGCACGAAAACCGGAGCGTGCTGCCCACCGGGGGCTGTCCTGGTCACCGGGCCAGACAGCCGGAAACCCGCCTGGAATGCGCCTTCCAGACGGGTCTCCGGGTGCTCACATGGTAGCGGGGGGAGGATTTGAACCTCCGACCTTCGGGTTATGAGCCCGACGAGCTACCAGACTGCTCCACCCCGCGTCGCAGCACCTATCATAGCCAACTCGCGGCGGCGGTGTCAACGCGCATCGCGGGCTCACCGGGCGGTGCGGGAGCAGCAGTGGGCGCTGCGGGTGCGGAAAAG
>CAZGNA010000094.1:0-10267 GCA_964526945.1 uncultured bacterium | reverse complement strand
CGCCGGCACCGCAGGCACGCCCGGCCCGCGCCCGGCGGCCCCGGGAGGGGCGGCCCGGGCAGCGGCGGGCGGGGAGGAGGGGGCGCTAGGCGGTCGGAATCCGGGATGCGCCCGCCGTCGACGGCTGGTGATGTCCTCGGTCTGCGCCGGGAGTTTGGAGTCGAACTGATGCACCGACGGGATCCGCATGACTGAACGGGCAACCGTGGACCTCCTGATCGACGGCGGCTATGTCCTCACCATGGACGCCGCCTCGACGGTCTACCCCGATGGTGCGGTTGCCATCGCCGAGGGCCGCATCGTGGCCGTCGGGCCGGCCTCCCAGCTTCGGGAGCGGTACCAGCCGCACGACGTGCTCGACGCGCGGGGGCGCGCTGTGCTTCCAGGGTTGATCGATACCCATGGACACGCGGGCCACTCGCTCGTTAAACATATCGGCGAACACCTTCCGCCCGCTGCCTGGCGGCGACTGATGGACCACATCTACTTCCGGGGCACGACGCCGGCATTTTGGTACGCCGATGGGATGCTGGCCACGCTGGAGCGGCTGAAGTTCGGCACGACGTACGGGATGGCCATGCTGGGTTCCGCCCCGCGCGCCGACGATCCACGCTACGCTGACGCGTTCTGCCGCGGTGCGGTGGCCGTGGGCGGTCGTGTGGCCGTCGGCGTGGGACCGCCGCGGCCGCCTTGGCCCAAGATGTTCTCTCACTGGACCGAGGGCGTGAAGACGGACGTCTGGGTCTCGTTTGAGGACTGCGTTGCCACCACGGAAGCCGTGATCCGCACCTGGCACGGCGGTGCTGGCGGTCGCGTGGCGGTTTGGGTGAGTGCCTCGCGCTTCTTGGCGCCGTCTCCTTACGACCCCATGTTTGACCCGGCCGACCTGCCCATGGCGCGTCGACAGGCGATGGTCATGCGCGAGCTGGCTGACCGGTACCGTGTGGGTATCCACACGCACTCCTACGGCGGGGCGATCCAGTGGGTGCACGAGCAAACCGGCATCCTCGGCCCCGACGTGTTGCTGGCGCACTGTACGGGCGTCAGCGCCCAGGAGATCGAGATCCTGGCCACCACCGGCACGAAGGTCTCGCACTGCCCCACGTCGCGACGGATCTATCAGTTCAAAGCCCGGGTCCCCGTGGTGGAGATGCTGGCGCGCGGGGTCACCGTGGCCATTGGCAGCGATGGCACCGCCGACACGACCTTCGACCTGTTCAAGGACATGCGCATGGCCATGACGCTGCAGCGCGTCCACTTCGCCAACCCCTATGTCCTCCCGCCCGGACGGGCGCTGCGCATGATCACCATCGAGGCTGCGCGGGCCATGGGCGTCGACGGTGAGCTAGGGTCCCTGGAGCCCGGCAAGCGCGCCGACGTCGTGCTGGTGAACCTGCAGCAACCCCACCTGGTGCCTGCCTATTTGATCGAGCACCGCCTGGTGGAGAAGGCGTGCGGACACGACGTGGAGACCGTATTGGTCGATGGCCGCGTGGTGGTGCGCGGGGGACGGGCGGTGCTGGTGAACGAGATGGACGTGATGGCAGCGGCGGCGGAGGAGGCGCGAGCGGCCATTGCGCGCAGCGGCGTGGGGCCGCTGCTACGGCTGCCGCGTGACTTCTGGACGGGAGTGGTCTACTGATGGGCCGCGATGCGCGCGCGCCTGCGTTGACCTGCATCCTTTGCGCCCGAGCCCAAGCGCCCGAGGAGCCCGGCCTCGTGCGGTTAGAGCAGTTCCCGGAGTTGTGCATCTGTGCCGCGTGCTTCGCGGGAGAACGCGACGGCTGGGTGACGCTGGACGACGTGTGCTGAGCCCGGGGCGTACCCCGGAGTGCGCGTAGAACGCAGAGGAGGAGGGGTGTCGGGTGACACGGTGGAGTGGTACGGGACTGATCGCCGGCATCGCCATGCTGGTCCTGGTGGCGACGACGGCCGGGCCCTCGGTGGGCCAGGGCCGGCCTCGCATCGTGGTGTTCAGCCAGCAGCAGGTGCAGACAACCCCATTTGAGATGGCACAGGAGCAAGGATACTACGCCGAAGAGGGTCTTGAGGTTGTCTTTCGCTACTTCGCCTCGGGGACGACGGCCTGGCAGTCTTTCCGCGCCGGTGCCGGGGATATCGTCTACAGCGGTGACGTCCCGGCCATCCGCAACTGGGCGGAATCTGGGCGTGCCACACGGGTGATCGCCCCGGTGGAACGCAACGCCAGGGGCTACGGCCTGGTGGTGCGACGCACCATCCGGTCGGCCGCGGAGTTGCGCGGGAAGCGCATTGCCATTCGCGTCGGCTCCTCGGGGTCTCACTTCATCTGGGCCTACCTGCGGAAGCACGGCATGAGCGAACGCGACGTGACCATCGTAAACATGGACGCGCCGGCGGCCGTCGCGGCACTCGATCGGGGCGATATCGACGGGTTCTTCTTCTGGGCGCCGTTTCCCCAGCGGGCCCTGGAGGTCTCCGGCGATCGCATCCACATCCTGGCTCACGCCGACGCGGTGGGCTCCGGGTACTACACCATGATCAGCGCGCGTGCCGAGTGGATTCGGCGGAACCGCGCGATTGTGGACCGGTTCCTGGCGGCGTCGGTACGAGGACGCGAGTATGCTCAGCGGCACAAGAGTCAGGTCCTGGCCTACCTGAACAGAAAGTTCCAGCTCGATGTTCTGCAGGCTGGGGCCATGTACGACGTGACCGAGCTGCTCCTGCGCTTCGACGAGCGCTTTTACCAGGACCTCGGCAGCGTCGCTGACTGGATGCGTGAAACCGGCTTGCTCAGTGAGCCGCTGGTGTGGTCGGAGTTCGTCTACGTGGACGGGCTGCGCGGAGTCGACCGCGCGCTGGCGGTACCTCCGCCGAAGCAGTGAGGCACGTGATGTTGGAATTCCGCGGGGTCGGTAAGGCCTTTGACGTCGGCCCCCCGGTGTTGCGGGACATCACGTTCTCCGTGCGTCCCGGCGAACTGTGCTGCCTGCTTGGGCCCAGCGGGTGCGGGAAGAGTACCCTGCTCTACCTGACCGCGGGGTTCGAGACGCCCACGGCGGGGGAAATTCGGTTCGACGGCGAGCCGGTGCGCGCACCAGGGCGCGAGCGTGGCATCGTGTTCCAGGACTCGGCTGCGGCGCTCTTTCCTTGGCTGACGGCGGAGGAAAACGTCGAGTTCGGCCTGCGACTGCAGGGCGTGCCGGCAGCCCGGCGACGGGTCACGGTCGATCAGTTGTTGCACCTGGTCGGGTTGGACGCGCATCGCCGGAAGTTCCCCCGGCAGCTGTCCGGCGGGATGCAGCAGCGCCTCCAGATCGCCCGGGCGCTGGCGCTCGAGCCCAGGCTGTTGCTGATGGACGAGCCGTTCGGCGCCCTGGATGCCCACACGCGCAGCCGGATGCACGTGGAGCTGCTGCGCATCTGGGAGGCCACGGGCACGACGATTCTGTTCGTGACCCACGACATTGCCGAGGCGGTGACGCTCGCGGATCGGATCGTTGTGATGTCCCCGGGGCCCGCTGCGACGATCCGGCGAGTCGTTACGGTGACGCTGCCGCGTCCCCGGGACCCGGCTGTCGAAGGGTTCGCGCAGGCCTACCGGCAGGTGCGGGAACTGTTCGCCCACGAGGGCTCGGATGGCCACTGAGCGCTCGTTTGCCGTCCAGCTTGCGAGCCGGCGAGCCCTGCTGCGGCCCGGAGCGGGCGGCCGTGCGGCGCCGGCGGTCCGGCTGATCCGATACGCCGCCTCGGTGCTGCTGACGCTGGCCGTCTGGCAGGCTCTCTCGTCCTACGTCATCAACCCGCATCTGCTGCCGCCGCCCCTCAGGGTTGCGCGCGCGGTCGGGCCGATGCTTGCCACTGGTGAGCTGAAGGCCCACGTCACGGCCAGTCTGGCTCGGATCGCGGTGGGGTTTAGCATGGGGAGTCTAGCGGGCGTGGCGTTCGGCCTGGTGGCCGGCCGCGTCGCGATGGTCGCCGACCTCACGGACCCCCAACTCCAGTTCTTCCGGTTCCTGTCGCCGACCGCGATGATCCCACTGGCCATCATCTGGTTCGGCATCGGCGAGCTGTCGAAGTACTTCCTCATCCTGTACGCCACGTTCTTCATCGTGGTGATCAACACCATCGCGGGCGTGGCGGCGACGCCGACCGTGCGGATCCGTGCGGCTCAGGCCATGGGTGCGCGACCGGTGCAGGTCTTCCTGTTCGTGATCCTGCCCTCCGCCATCCCGCACGTGCTCTCGGGTATGCGCGTTGCCCTGGCGTCGGCGTTCATGGCCATCATTCCGGCCGAGATGCTGGCCGCGGAGTCCGGCCTGGGGTTCCTGCTGCAGCAGGCCGGACTGCTCGTGCAGACCGACCGCATCTTCGTCGCGCTGGCGATGATCAGCCTCCTGGGGTTTGCCAGCGATCTGACGTTTCGCCTGCTCATCGGTCGGCTGCTGTTCCGCTACACGCAGGCCAGCTGAGGGGTGGAGCTGCTCGAGCGGGCCCTGCTGGTCTCCCCGACGGCGCTCCCACGTCGCGGAGCACTCGCGGTGGCGGCCGGGCGCATCGCCGGGGTTCGGGAGGAGGCAGCCGCCGCGCCGGTGCTGCGCGCGGTGCTGCCCGGCCTGGTCAACGCGCACACCCACTTGGTCCAGACGATGGCCCGCGGGCTGGCGCCGGGACGTCCCGTCGCGACATGGCACGGCGAGGTGATCCGGCCGCTCTATCTGGCGCTTCGCCCTGACGACGTGCGCGCGTTCACGTTGCTCGGTGCGTTGGATGCGCTGCATGGGGGCGCTGTGGCCGTGCTCAACTTCCACGCCTTCCCCAACGATGTTGAGGCCTCGCTGGCAGCCGCAGGTGCCATCGCGCAGGCGGGCCTGCGGGGAGTGCACGTCAAGTCGGCCTACCTCTCCAACGCGCCGCCGGCCATGCTGACCGAACCCCGCCGCGCCCTGGCCGACGCCGAGGCGCTGCTGCGGCGACCGGCAGTGGGCGGGCTCGTCCGGTTTTGGGCCGGTGTACCCACAGCCATTCACGCGCCCGGCGACTGGCTGCGTGACCTGATGGCAGTGGCGGTGGACGCCGGCGCCCGGCTGCACCTGCACCTCGCAGAGAGCGAGGCCGAGGCCGCCGCCGCGGCGCGCGTGCTGGGGATGCGCGAAGTGCCCTACCTGGATCGCCTGGGCCTCCTGCGCCCGGAATTGGTGGTCGCCCACGCGGTGGCTCTCACCGACGACGAGATTGCCCTGCTGGCCGACCGTGGCGTGAGCGTCGTGCACTGCCCTGTCTCCAACCTCTACCTGCGCAGCGGTGTTGCACGCGTAGGTCGGATGCGGCGCCGAGGCGTGCCTGTTGCGCTGGGCACCGACGGCCCAGCCAGCAACGACTCGCAGGACATGTTCGGCACCATGAAGGCCGCAGTTCTGGTCGCGGGGCTCAGCGATGAGCCGGTGACAGCGGACGAGGTTCTGGCGATGGCCACCACAGAGGGCGCACGGGTGCTCGGCCTGGACAGCGAGTCACTGGTGCCCGGCCGTGCCGCTCATCTGACGGTCGTCTCGCTGGCC
The DNA here is from genome assembly GCA_964526945.1 of uncultured bacterium. Classification (GTDB taxonomy): domain Bacteria; phylum Sysuimicrobiota; class Sysuimicrobiia; order Sysuimicrobiales; family Humicultoraceae; genus Fervidifonticultor. The sequence goes on along the minus strand of CAZGNA010000094.1, from coordinate 4,727 downwards.
TCGCCCCGCGCGGCGCCAGTGCATCGCGTGGCCCACACCCTGGTCTTCGCCTGCACGCCCGCAGATCTGGAGGCTGTCGTGGTGGATGGACAGCCGCGCCTGCACCATGGCCGGATCCAGGGCGTCGACGAGGCGGCCGTGGTCGAGGACGCCCAGCGCCGCGCAACCGCCTTGCTGCGCCGCGCCGGCCTCGACCATCTTCGGGACAGGGCGCTGGACGCCTGACGGTCTGCTACGATAGGTGGTGTCGTCGATCAGGGATACTGGAGACGTCTCAAGGAGGTGTGTTCTGCGTCCGCTCGACGACCTGCTCGTCATCGACCTGACCCGCGCCCTGGCCGGCCCCTACTGCACGCTGATGCTCGGGGACTACGGCGCCCGCGTCATCAAGATCGAGTCGCCCGAGGGCGGCGACGACACGCGGGGCTGGGGGCCGCCGTTCATCAACGGCGAGAGCTCGTACTTCCTCGGCATCAACCGGAACAAGCAGAGCCTGACCCTGAACCTCAAGCACCCCGCCGGCCAGGAGATCCTGCGCCAGCTGCTGCGCCGCGCCGATGTCCTGGTCGAGAACTTCCGCGCCGGCACCATGGAGCGGCTGGGCTTCGGCTGGCCGGTCGTGCACGCCCTGAACCCGCGGCTGGTGTTCGCGTCGATCTCGGGGTTCGGGCAGGACGGACCGTATCGCGACCGGACCGCCTACGACCTGATCGTCCAGGGTATGGGAGGGTTGATGGGGACCACCGGCGAGGAAGGGGGACCGCCGATCAAGGTGGGCGTGGCCATCACCGATATCGCCGCGGGCATGTTCGCGGCGTTTGGCATCCTGGCCGCGCTGCGGGTGCGCGAGCGCACGGGGGTCGGCCAGTACGTGGACGTCTCGATGCTGGACTGCCAGGTGGCCTGGATGACCTACCAGGCGGGCTACTACTTCGCCACCGGCGAGAACCCCAGGCGCCTGGGCAGCGCCCACCCCTCGCTGGTGCCCTACCAGGCGTTTCGGACCGCTGACGGCTACGTGAACGTCGCCGTGGGCAGCGAGGCGATCTGGCAGCGGTTCGTGGAGGCCATCGGCGCGCCGCACCTGGCCCACGACCCGCGCTTTCGCACCAACGCCGACCGGGTCCGGCACCGGCAGGCGCTGCTCGCGCTCCTGGAGCCGATCTTCGCGCAGCGCCCCACGCGGGCGTGGGTCGAGGTGCTGGATCGCCACGGGGTGCCCGCGGGGCCCATCTACCTCATGTCCGACCTGTTCGCCGACCCCCAGGTGCTGCACCGCGAGATGCTGCTGGAGATCGACCACCCGCGCGCGGGCCGCATCAAGCAGACGGGCGTACCGGTGAAGCTGTCGGCCACGCCCGGCCGCGTGGTGGCGCCGCCGCCGGTGCTCGGAGAGCACACGGAGACGATCCTGCGGGAGCTGGGATACGACGATGCGCAGATTGCCGATCTTCGGCGCGATGGCGCCATCTAGCGGGCCGACCGACCAGCCGCCCGCAGGCAGCGGGCAGCACCCCACGCCCCCCTGGCGCGCCCTGCGGCGCCCCAGGCGGCCGGCGGCGCCGCCGCAGGACGAGCGCGTGCGCTGTCCGGCGTGCGGCACCGCGACCCCTCGCGCGGTGCTGCGGGCCGCCCTGTGGATCTGTCCGGCGTGCGGCTGGCACCTGGCGATGCCCGCCCGCGACCGCATCGAGGCCATCGCCGACGCCGGGTCGTTCCGGGAGTTCGACCGTCGGCTGGTCTCGGTGGATCCGTTGCGGTTCGCCGACCAGCGCGCCTACCGCGCCCGCCTCATCGAGGCTCGCCGCCGCACCGGGCTGCGCGAAGCCGTGGTGGTGGGCCAGGCGCGCGTGGGCGGGGTGTCCGTGGTGCTCGCCGTGTTCGACTTCGAGTTCATGGGCGGCACCATGGGCTCGGTGGTCGGCGAGAAGATCGCCGACGCCTTCGAGGTGGCCACCCGCCGCCGGCTGCCCGTGATCACCGTCACCGCCACCGGCGGGGCCCGCATGCAGGAGGGCATGCTCTCGCTGATGCAGATGGCCAAGACGGCCGCAGCACGGGCGCGGCACCACGCCGCCGGGCTCGCCTACGTCTCGGTGCTGGCGCATCCCACCTTCGGCGGGGTCGCGGCGTCGTTCGCGTCGCTGGGCGACGTGCTGATCGCCGAGCCGGGCGCACAGATCGGCTTCGTGGGACCACGCGTGATCGAGGCCACCGTGGGCGAGCAGCTGCCGCCCGACTCGCACCGCGCCGAGCGACTGTACGCGGGCGGCATGGTCGACCTGCTGCTGGACCGCCGGCGCCTGCGCGAGACGCTGCAGTACCTGGTGCGCCACCTGCGACACGCGCCGCCACCCCGCCTGGTGGCCGAGCGGCTCCCCCGCCTGCCCGCCGACCGTCCCGCCGCGCCGTCGGCGTGGGACGTCGTGCAGATCGCGCGGCACCCCGAGCGCCCGCGGGCGTCCGACTACCTGCGCCACCTGGTCGGGTCGTTCGTCGAGCTGCACGGCGACCGGCAGTACGGCCACGACCCGTCGATCATCGGCGGTCTCGGCGAGCTCGACGGGCTGCCGGTGGTCGCCATCGGCATCGAGCGGGCGCGCGACGCCGGCGACGGGAAGGGCTGGCACCAGGGCATGGCCCTGCCCGAGGGGTACCGCGAAGCCATGCGCCTGATGCAGCTGGCCGCGAAGTTCCGCCTGCCGGTGGTGACGCTGGTGGACACGCCGGGCGCCTGGCCCGGGTACGATGCGGAGCGGCGGGGCATCGCGCAGGCGCTGGGGCAGAGCCTGATGACCATGGCGCTGCTGCCCACGCCCGTGGTCGCCGTGGTCATCGGCGAGGGCGGCAGCGGCGGCGCGCTGGCGCTGGCGATGGGCGACCGGCTGTTGATGCAGGAGCACGCCTTCTTCTCGGTGATCTCGCCGGAGGCTGCGGCGGCGATCCTCTACCGTGATGCTCGCCGGGCGCCCGAGGTGGCGGCCGCCCTGAAGCTGACGGCGCTGGACCTGCTGCGCCTGGGTGTGATCGACGGCATCGTACCCGAACCGCCCGGCGGGGCCCACCGCGACCCGACCGCCGCCGCCGCGGCCCTGCGCCGCTACGTGGTGGCGGCGCTGGCGCCGCTGGTGCGCCTTGCGCCCGCGCGGCTGGTGGAGCAGCGCTACCGCAAGTACCGCCGCATCGGCGAGGTGGGCGGCCCCTGGCGCGACGTGATCCGCGAGGTGCAGGAGCTGTTCGAGTCGGTCGAACAGCGCTGGCAGCGGCGGGGCCAGGTCACCGCCGGCGACACCATCGGCAGCCAGGCCCCGTCCTGACAGGCCCTCGCCGCCGGCGCACGGTGGCAGGCCTGCGGCCCGCTGGGGTAAGATCGAAGGAGATCCGTGGCGAGCGGCCCGCAGCGCCTGGCCGCCGTCGGTGCATGGTGGGCCCTCGCCGGAGATCTGTCGCGAGGGGAATCGCGTGCCCATCACGGTGCGTCACCAGCGCAAGGACCTGGAGCTCGACGGCGTACGCCGCGTGCGCGACGTGTTCCAGCGTCTGCAGCTCAACCCCGAAGCCTACCTCGTCATCCGGGGCAGCGACCTGCTGACGCACGACGCCGAGCTGCACGACGGCGACCGGATCGAGCTGCGACCGGTGATCTCGGGCGGGGAGCGTGCCGCAGTGCCGGGCGAACCTCACGTCTCGCGGGGCCTGTGGGTCGCCGGGAGTACCGCAGCGGTCCGCGCGGTGCGCCGGACGCCTCTCCGGGAGCACGGCGGCGCGCGCGCAAGCGGAATCCCCGCGCATCGCGGGACGACCGCCGGGGCGGGTTAGCAGCATGCGGTGTGCCAAGTGCCCGGAGAGGGCTGCGGTCGAGATTCGACGGCACCGGGCGGCGTTCTGCGCCCCGCACTTCCTCGAGTGGTTCGAAGCGCAGGTGCAGCGGGCGATCGACCGCGACCGGATGTTCACCCGCACCGACCGGGTGCTGGTCTGCGTCTCGGGCGGCAAGGACAGCCTGGCGCTGTGGGACGTCCTGCTCCGTCTGGGCTACCGCGCTGCCGGCCTGTACGTGCACCTGGGCATCGGCGACTACTCCCGCGCCTCGCAGGAGAAGTGCGTGGCCTTCGCACAGGCCCGCGACGCCGAGCTGCTGATCGCCGACCTCCCGGCCGAGTACGGCATGGGCGTCGACGAGCTGGCGGCAGCCTCGGGTCGGGTGTCGTGCTCGGCGTGCGGGCTCTCGAAGCGCTACCTGTTCAACAAGATCGCGCGCGACCACGGCTTCGACGTCGTCGCCACCGCCCACAACCTGGACGACGAGGCCGCGGTGCTGCTGGGCAACCTGATCAGCGGCCAGGTCGAGGCCCTGGCCCGCCAGGCGCCCGTGCTCGAGGGCTCCCCCGCCGGGCTGGTGCGCAAGGTGAAGCCGCTGTACCGGCTGGCCGAGCGCGAGACCGCCGCCTACGCGGTGCTGCGCGGCATCGACTACATCGTGGAGGAATGTCCCAACAGCGTCGGCGCCCGGTCGCTGCTGCTCAAGGAGGCGCTGAACCTGCTCGAGCGCGAGGCCCCGGGCACCAAGCAGAGCCTCTACTGGAACTTCCTCGAGAAGCTCCGTCCCCATCTCGCCGCTGCGCCCGCGCCCGTGGCGCTGCGCGCATGCCAGCACTGCGGCCAGCCCACCACCACCGAGGTCTGCGCCTTCTGCCGCATGACCGAGCGGGCCGCGGCGCGGCTGC
>CAZGNA010000093.1:10147-10427 GCA_964526945.1 uncultured bacterium | reverse complement strand
GGCCCAGGTGGATCAGGCTCTCCAGTTCGGTCCGGCGGTCGCCGGCGCCTCGCGCGGTCTGCTGTGCCGGCTCCAGCGTCTCCCGCGCCTCGGCCATCGCCTCCTGGCCGTAGGCGAGCAGCCCCAGCCCCAGCCACGCGCGGGCCAGCAGCGCCCCCAACCTGTAGCGCGTCGCCAGGCGGGCCGCGACGTCCAGCCGGCGGCGCGCCTGGCGGACGTCGCCGCGCTGCACCAGCGCCGTCGCGTACGCCAGCAGCAGGCGCACGGTCAGGTCCGGCTG
>CAZGNA010000093.1:0-10133 GCA_964526945.1 uncultured bacterium | reverse complement strand
CGGGACTGCGCAGGCGCCCCAGCGCCTCGCGAAACATCGCCGCCGCGGTGGCCGCGTCGCCCCGGCGCATCGCCAGCGAGCCGACCACGAGATCGCGGCGCGCCAGGGTACGCGCGCCCAGTCCCGCAACGAACGCGTCGAGCTCCTGCAGGACGACCGCGGCCCGCTCGAGCCGGCCGCTCTCGAGCTCCAGCTCGGCCAGGGTCAGCATCGCGTCGGCCCGCTGGAGCGTCCAGGTGCCGGTCGCGGCGAGGTCGGCGGCGAGTTCCAGCGCGCGCCGGGCCAGTGCGGCGTGGCGACTGGCCGCCAGGTCGCGCGCCCACGCCACCAGCCCCTCCAGCGCGGCGAGGCGCTGGTCCTGCACGTCGCCGGCGATGCCCGAGAGCGAGGTCTGGAGCCGCCGGGCGAGGTACCGCAGCGTGTCCAGGGACGGATCGGCGAACCCGCCCTCGAGCTGGCTGATGAAGCTCTTGGTGTAGTCGGGGCCCGCCAGCGCGGACTGCGTCATGCCCAGCTCGCGCCGCCGCTGCCGGATGCGGCGGCCGATGGGCGCCTCCTCGGGCGTGGCATGTCGACGCGACGGATGTCGTCCCATGGCGTGCACCAACCTGTACACCGATTACACCACAACTGCGCCGCGGGCGGAACCCGCAACGACGCTGCCGGGCGGCTGCGACCGGCCGGCGTCCGGCGTGGAGCATCGTCGTGCCCGCGCGTCGCTTGACACGTCCGCGGCGCGCTTGGTATACGGAGGGCATCATGCGCGGGTGCGACGACGTCTGTGACCGTGGCTGACGCCTGCCGTGTGGGCCTGCTCGGCCTGGGAACCGTTGGGAGCGCCGTGGCGCGGCTCTTGCTGGAGCGGTCCGAGGAGCTCGCCCGGCAGGCCGGCGTGCCCATCGTGCTCCACCGCGTGGCGGTGGCGCACCCTGCGCGCCCGCGCGCCGTCGCGCTTCCGCCGGGCGTGGTGGTCGGCGACGCACGGGCGGTGGTCGCCGATCCCGCGGTCGACGTGGTGGTGGAGGCCATGGGCGGTCTCGAGCCGGCCCGCTCGTACCTGCTGGAGGCCCTGACGCGCCGCAAGGCCGTGGTCACCGCCAACAAGCAGCTGATGTCCACCCGCGGCGACGAGCTGCGCGCGGCGGCCGACGCGGCCGGCGTGGACCTCTGCTTCGAGGCCAGCGTGGCCGGTGGCATCCCCGTCATCAAGACGATCCGCGAGGCGCTGGCCGGCAACCGGATCCGCCAGCTGCTGGGCATCATCAACGGCACCACGAACTTCATCCTCACGCGAATGACCCGCGAGGGCATCTCGTTCGGCGAGGCGCTGGCCGACGCGCAGCAGCGGGGGTTCGCCGAGGCCGATCCGACCGACGACGTCGACGGCCACGACGCGGCGGCGAAGCTCGCGATCCTGGCGTCGGTGGCCTTCGGCTGCCGGCTCAGCAGCGCCGACGTCTACCGCGAGGGCATCGGCGCCATCACGCCCCGGGTGATCGCCTACGGGCGGGAACTCGGCTACGTGGTGAAACTGCTGGCGATCGCGCGCGACGACGACGGTGCCATCGAGGCGCGCGTGCACCCGGCGCTGGTGCCCGCCGACCACCCCCTGGCGGGCGTCGGCGACGAGGTCAACGCGGTGCTGATCGACGCCGACCCCGTGGGCCGCCTCATGCTCGAGGGGCGCGGCGCCGGCGGCGGCCCCACGGCCAGCGCGGTGCTGGGGGACGTGATCGACGTGGCCCGCAACCTGCGGGCCGGCGCCACCGGGCGCCTGGGCGGTCTGCCTCCACGGACGGTGCCCGTGCGCGAGATGGCCGAGGTCGTCGGGCCCTACTGCGTGGCCCTGGAGGTGGCCGACCGGCCCGGCGTGTTCGCGCGGGTGGCTGCGGCCTTTGGCGACGAGCAGGTCAGCATCGCGTCCATCGTGCAGAAGAGCCGCGGGGTCACCGCCGACGTCGTGCTGGTGACCCACGAGGCGGTGGAGGCCGCGATGCGGCGCGTGCTGGACCGCCTGCGGGCGCTGGACGTCGTCCGGTCGGTCCACGCCGCGCTGCGGATCGCCGCGTAGCGCCATGGCGACCGTGGGGTGGCCGGGCATCGTGGAAGCCTACCGGGCGTGGTTGCCGCCGGTGCGCGTCGTGGTCACGCTGCAGGAGGGCCACACGCCCCTGGTGCCCTCGACGCGCCTGGCGCGCCAGCTCGGCCGACCCGTGTGGCTCAAGCTCGAGGGCTGCAATCCCACGGGGTCGTTCAAGGACCGGGGCATGACCCTGGCCGTGAGCGCCGCGGCCTCCGAGGGCGCGCGCGGTGTCATCTGCGCGTCCACCGGCAACACCGCGGCCGCAGCGGCCGCCTACGCCGCCCGCGCGGGGCTGCGGTGCGCGATCCTGCTGCCATCCGGCGCGGTCGCCCGCGGCAAGCTCGTGCAGGCCATCGCCCACGGCGCGCAGGTGCTGGCCATCGAGGCCGGCTTCGACCGGGCGCTGGACCTGGCGCAGGCAGCCAGCCGGGCCTTTGGCGACGTGCTGGTGAACTCGTTGAACCCGCTGCGGCTGGACGGCCAGATGACCGCGGCGTTCGAGATCTGCGACGCGCTGGGGCGTGCGCCGGCCGCCGTCGTGCTGCCGGTGGGCAACGGCGGCAACATCACGGCGTACTGGCGCGGGTTCGTCCGCTACGCCGAGACCGGCCGTGTGACGACCCGGCCCCGCCTGTTCGGCGTGCAGGCCGCCGGCGCCAACCCGCTGGTGCGCGGCACGCCCGTCGCAGACCCCAAGACCCTGGCCTCGGCCATCCGCATCGGCCGCCCCGCCAACTGGCAGGGCGCGGTGGAGGCCGCACGGGCCTCGGGCGGCGCGTTCCTTCAGGTGACCGACGACGAGATCGCCGCCGCGCAGCGCGCGCTGGCCCGGGAAGGCATTTTCGTGGAACCCGCCTCGGCGGCGGCCGCAGCGGGCCTGGCGTATCTTCCGCCGGGCGAGGGCGAGGTGGTGTGCGTGTTGACCGGACACGGCCTGAAGGATCCCGACGCCGTCCCCGGCGTAGAGCCCGTGCGGGTGGCGCCGACGCTGGAGGCGCTGGGCAAGGCGTTGGCCAGCCCGTGAGCTCCACGGGCGGTGGGCGGACGGGAGGCAGACAGACGAGCGGCAGGCAGACGAGCGGAGGCGCACCGTGGCACTGATCGTCCAGAAGTACGGGGGCACGTCGGTCGCGACCGCAGAGCGGGTACGCCACGTCGCCGGGCGCGTGGTGGCCACGCGCCGGGCCGGCCACGAGGTGGTGGTGGTGGTGTCGGCGCCCGGCGACATGACCGACGAGCTCATCGCGCGGGCCCGGGAGATCAGCCTGCGCCCTCCCGCCCGTGAGCTCGACATGCTGCTGGCGGTCGGCGAGCAGATCTCGATCGCCTTGCTCTCCATGGCCATCCAGGAGCTGGGGCAGGAGGCGATCTCCCTCACCGGCAGCCAGGTGCGCATCCTCACCGACGGGGTGCACACCAAGGCCCGGATCCTCGAGGTCGACCGCCGGCGCATCGACGCCGAACTGGCCCGGGGGCGCGTGGTGGTGGTGGCCGGGTTCCAGGGGGTGACGCCCGACCACGAGATCACCACCCTGGGACGGGGCGGCAGCGACGTCACGGCGGTGGCCCTGGCCTCGGCGCTGGGTGCCGCCGCCTGCGAGATCTACACCGACGTGGCGGGGGTGTTCTCCGCCGACCCGCGGGTCGTGCCCGAGGCGCGCAAGCTGGACGTCGTCTCGTACGACGAGATGCTCGAGATGGCCAGCAGCGGCGCGGTGGTGCTGCAGACGCGGTCGGTGGAGTACGCCAAGCACTACCGGGTGCGGCTCCACGTGCGGTCCACCTGGAGCGAGGAGCCCGGAACGATCGTGGAGGAGGTCCCCACCATGGAACGCGTCCGGCTGGTCACCGGGGTTACCCACGACCTGGACGTGGCCCGCATCACGATCCGCGACGTGCCCGACGTGCCGGGCATCGCCCACCGCATCTTCTCGGCGCTGGCCGCACGCCACATCAACGTGGACATGATCGTGCAGACGGCCAGCCGCAACGGCCGGGCCGACATCTCGTTCACCGTGACCAAGGCCGATGCCGCGCTGGCCGAGGAGGTGACCCGGGAGGTGGCCCGGGAGATCGGCGCAGGGAAGGTGGCGGCGGCCCGGGATGTGGCCAAGGTGTCGATCGTCGGCGCCGGCATGGCCAGCAACCCCGGGGTGGCGGCCACGATGTTCGGGGCGCTGGCCGGCGAGGGCATCAACATCCAGATGATCAGCACGTCGGAGATCAAGATCTCGTGCGTGGTGGCCGCCGCCGACGTCCACCGGGCGGTGCGCGCCGTGCACCGGGCGTTCAGCCTCGACGCGGCGCGGTGACGGACCTCGTACGGGCGGCCTGCGGTCCTTGGGTGCGGGTGGGCGACGCGGTCAGCCGGTGCGCCACGGCGGTGTGGCGGGCGATCCCCCGTGGGAACGGAGTGGCTGGACGGGCAGGAGTTTGCCAATGCAAGCCGAATTATTGTTTTGATCTTCCCGTAGGAAAGTTCACAGTCGACGCGTCGCGGCCGGGCGACAGCAGGGGGGCGAACCCATGCGTGGGATCGGTGCGACGTGGTCCTCATGGCCGGTGACTCCTGCGGGAGGGGGCGCCGGTGTGCCCGTCCTCGGCACCTGGAACTGGCGTCCCACCCGGCCGGGGGCAGGACGGCGCGAGCCTGACCACCTGGCTGCCGCCTACGCCCGCACCCGCGATCGCGAGGCCCGCGACGCCCTGGTCCGCCTGTGCGCGCCGCTCGTGCGGGGGGTGGCGGCCGAGTACGCGGGGGCGGGGTCGTACGACGACCTCGTGCAGGTTGGCTACCTCGGGCTCCTGCACGCCATCGAGCACTTCGACCCGGCCCGGGGCACGCCGTTCGTGCTCTTCGCCCGGCACTTCATCCGGGGCGAGATCCGACACTACCTGCGGGACCATCACACCACCATACGCCGGCCCCGGTGGCTGGAGCGCGCAAACGAGCAGATCGAGCAGGCCACCTATCGTCATCTCGAGGACCATGGCCGCTACCCCGGGCTGGCCGACCTGGCGGAGGCGCTCGGCATCGATGAGGATGTGCTCACGCAGGTGTTGCGCACGCGCCAGGCGGTGCGCATTCTGTCCCTGGACGTCGAGACCGAGGACGGCGAGCCTGGCATCGACCCGGCGCAGGTCGCGGGGTTGCGGGTGCAATGGGACGCCGCCGTCGAGGATCGCCTCGTCCTCCTCGACGCCTTGATGCGCCTGAGTCCCCTCCAGCGCGCGGTGGTGTTCTACATCTTCTTTACGGACCTGACGCAGGTGGAGACGGCCCGCCGCCTGGGCATCTCCCAGAAGCACGTCTCGCGGGTACTGGCCGGCGCGCTGGCGCGTCTGCGGGCGATGCTCCACGCTCCCACCGGCGCGCCGCGGATCCCGGCCGCGCAGCGCCCGCGCCCGGGGGTGAGCGGGGGCGTCCCTCAGGCCGAGCCCGTGTCCTCCTCGTAGCGCGCCTTCAGCGCCTGCACCACCGACGGATCGGCGAGCGTGGTGGTGTCGCCCAGCACGCGCCCCTCGCCGATGTCGCGCAGCAGGCGGCGCATGATCTTGCCGCTGCGCGTCTTGGGCAGCTCGGCCGTGAAGAGGATCCGATCGGGCCGGGCGATGGCCCCGATCTTCTCCGCCACGTGCGCCCGCAGCTCGTCCGCGGTCTGGGGGCTGTTGGGGATGCCCTCCTTGAGCGTTACGAACGCGGCCAGGGCCTGCCCCTTGATCTCGTGGGCGATGCCCACCACGGCCGCCTCGGCCACCTTGGGATGGGCCACCAGGGCCGATTCGACCTCCATGGTGCCGATGCGGTGGCCGGCGACGTTGATGACGTCGTCCACGCGCCCCAGCAACCAGAAGTAGCCGTCGGCGTCCCGGCGGGCGCCATCGCCGGTGAAGTACAGGCCGGGGAAGCGCGACCAGTACTGCTGGCGGTAGCGCTCGGGGTCGCCGTAGATGCCCCGCAGCATCGCCGGCCAGGGCTGGCGCAGCACCAGGTAGCCGCCGACGTCGGGCGGGGTGGACCGGCCCTGGTCGTCGACCACGTCGGCATCGATGCCGGGGAAGGGGACCGTCGCGGAGCCGGGCTTCAAGGTCGTAAGCCCCGGCAGGGGCGTGATGAGGATCATGCCCGTCTCGGTCTGCCACCAGGTGTCCACCACCGGGCAGCGGTCGCCGCCGATGTGGGTCCGGTACCACATCCAGGCCTCGGGGTTGATGGGTTCGCCCACCGTGCCCAACAGCCGCAGCGTCGAGAGGTCGTGGCGCGCCGGCCACTCGGGTCCCCACTTGACGAACGTGCGGATCGCCGTGGGCGCGGTGTAGAGGATCGTCACGCCGTACTTCTCCACGATGGCCCAGAACCGGTCCCGCTCGGGCCAGTCGGGCGTGCCCTCGTACATCACGACGGTGGCGCCGTTGAGCAGGGGACCGTAGACGATGTACGAGTGCCCCGTCACCCAGCCGATGTCGGCCGTGCACCAGTAGACGTCGTCCTCCTTGAGGTCGAACACCCAGCGGGTGGTGAGGTACACCCCGACCATGTAGCCGCCCGTCGTGTGCACGATGCCCTTGGGCTTGCCCGTGGTGCCGCTGGTATAGAGGATGTAGAGTAGGTCCTCGCTGTCCATCTCCTCGGCCGGGCAGTCCAGCCGCATGCCGTCCAGGGCGCGGTGCCACCAGCGGTCCCGGCCCTCGACCATCTGGATCTGCGCCGCGTCGCCGATGCGGCGGACGACCAGCACCTTCTGCACCGTGGGGCAGTCGTCGAGGGCCTGGTCCACGTTGCGCTTGAGGGGCACGATCTGGCCGCGGCGGTAACCGCCGTCGGCCGTGATGACGACCTTGGCCTGCGCGTCGTTGATGCGGTCGCGCAGCGCCTCGGCGGAGAACCCGCCGAAGACCACGGTGTGGGGGGCGCCGATGCGGGCGCAGGCCAGCATGGCGATGGGCAGCTCCGGGATCATGGGCAGGTAGATCGCCACGCGATCGCCGCGCTGCACGCCCATGGCCAGCAGCGCGTTGGCGCAGCGGTTGACCTCGCGGGCCAGGTCCCAGTAGGTGAGCACCCGGGTCTCGCCCGGCTCGCCTTCCCAGATGATCGCCGCCTTGTTGCGCCGCGGCGTGCGCAGGTGCCGGTCCAGGCAGTTGTACGCGATGTTGGTGCGGCCGCCCACGAACCACCTGGCGTCGGGCGGCGTCCATTCCAGCACCCGGTCCCACTTGCGGAACCAGTGGAGCTCTGCGGCCGCGGCGGCCCAGAACCCCTCGGGGTCGCGGCGGGCGGCCTCGTAGACGCCCGGGTCCTGCACGTTGGCGCGCGCCCGGAACGCCTCGGGCGGCGCGAAGCTCCGGTGCTCGACGAGCAGGGACGTGATCGGCGCGTCGCTCATGGCAAGCCTCCGTGCCTGCTGGAGCGTTGGCGAAGGAGTTCCAGGCGGGGGCCCGGGACTCCTACAGGCCCCACGACGGCGCCCGGCGACGCCCCGTGTGCGGGCGGGGAGGCGGGACGTTGCGGCGGGGTGGCCCTCGACGCCGCCTGCAGCGGCCGCTGCAGGAAGCCGGGGCCTGGAGCCGAAGTGCGCCTCCCATGATCGATCCCACGCAGCTTGGCGCTGCCGAGCTCGCCGCCGCCATCGCGCGCGGGGCGCTCTCGTGCATCGACGCGGTCGACGCGTACCTGCGCCGGATCGCGGCCGTCGACGACCGGGTCGGGGCGTACGTGCGCGTCTTCCCCGATGCTGCCCGCGCGCGCGCCCGGGAGCTGGACGCGCGCCTGCGCGCCGGCGGCCCCCAGGGCCCGCTGCACGGCGTCCCGGTCGCCGTCAAGGACCTGCTGGCGATCGCCGGCGTGCCCCTGGGCGCGGGGTCGCCGCTGTTGGGCCGCGAGCCCTCGCGCGAGACGGCGACCGCGGTCCGGCGGCTGGAGGCGGCCGGCGCGGTCGTGCTCGGCCTCACCACCCTGCACGAGGTGGCGTTGGGGGTGACCGGCGTCAACCCGCACGGACGCTTCGCGCGCAACCCGTGGAACCTCGAGCGCATCACCGGTGGCTCGAGCAGCGGATCGGCCGCCGCGGTCGCCGCCGGGCTGGCCGCAGCGGCCCTGGGCACCGACACCGGCGGTTCCATCCGCCTGCCCGCGGCGTGTTGCGGGATCGTCGGGCTCAAGCCCACGTTCGGGCGCGTCAGCCGCCATGGCGTCTTTCCCCTGGCAGCGTCGTTCGACACCGTGGGGCCCATGACGCGCACGGTGGGCGATGCGGCGCTCCTGCTGGAGGTGCTGGCCGGTTCAGACCCGGCCGACGAGCACACGAGCCGGGTCCCGCCCGAACCCTACACGCGGACCATGCTGGCTGTCCCGGACGGGCTGCCGGTGGGCCGCCTGGTGGGGCCGTTCTTCGAGACCGGGCTCGACCCCGCCATCGCCCGCGCCCTCGACGACGCGGCACGGCTCCTCGAGGACGCGGGGCACCCGGTCAGGCCGGTGGGACTGGAGCACGTGGAGGCCGCCCACGAGGCGCAGCTGGTCGTGCTGCGGTGGGAGGCCGCGCGGGTGCACCGGGCGCGCTTTCCGGGACGCGAGGCCGAGTACGGTCCCGACGTGCGCGCGATTCTGGCCCAGGGCGCGACGACGCCGCCCGAGGCCGTGGCCCAGGCCCGCCAGGTGCTCGCGCAGCTACAGGCCGAGATCACCGCCCGCCTGCGCGAGACCCCGGTGCTGCTGGCACCCATGCTCGCTGTCGCCGCGCCCCGCATCGCCGACGCAGACCCGACCGGTCCGGCCTGGCAGGAGGTACGGCGGGTGCTCGCGCGGTTCTCCCGCCTCTTCAACGCGACGGGACTGCCGGCGATCTCGCTGCCGGTCGGGCTCAGCGCCGAGGGGCTGCCGGTGGCAGTGCAGCTGGCGGCGGGGCCCTTCGCCGAGAGCCTGCTGCTGGGCATCGCGCGCCGTCTCGAAGCGGCCGTGGGGTGGACGCTCCCGGTGCTGCCCCGCGACGCGTGAGCGGTGCGCCGTGGCGGCGCGTGGGCCAGTCGCATACCGCCTGCGCCAACGCACGCAGGTGCCCGTGTCGACAGGCGGGGAGACGTGTGCTCTGCGCACCGCGCCGGGAGGACGCCGTCGTCCGCTGACCGGCGGCCCGGCGTGGTGCTGCCGTCCCCGCGAACCGCAGGAGTCGCTGCGGCCGGGCGCGAACTCGACGCACGATTCCATGGGCACCGTCCGCACGCGCGATCCCTGACCCGCCGCCTGCGTCCATGAGGACACTCCGTGTGTTGTCGCTGGTCGCGCTGGCCGCCACCTGGGTGCTGCTGGTGGTGGGCGCGATCGTCAGCGCCACCGGCGCGGGCCTGGCGTGCCCCGACTGGCCGCTGTGCCACGGACGCCTGGTCCCGCCGCTGGACCGTCTCGTGCTGATCGAGTACGGCCACCGGCTGCTGGCCTCCGCCGTGGGGCTGCTCGTGCTGTGGCTCGCGGTGCTGGCGTGGATCCACAGCCGGGGTCCCGGCGGGCTCGCGCGGCGCGCGGTGGGGCTCCTGGCCCTGCTGGGCGTGCAGGTGGGCCTGGGCGGCGCCACGGTGCTCTCGTCGCTGACCCCGGTGGTCGTGGGCGTCCACCTGGGCACGGCGATGGCGTTCACCGGCGTCCTGGCGGCCTTCGCCACGCACGCGCACCGTGCCGGCCGCCCGCGTGCGGCGTCCGCCGGCGTCCCGGGGCTGTCGCGGCTGGCAGCAGCGGCCGTCGCGCTCACGTACGTGCAGATCCTGACCGGAGGGTTCACCAGCGCCTTCGGCGCCGGCCTGGCCTGCGGCGGCCTGCCGTTGTGCCGTGGCGCCGTCGTGCCCGCGGGGCCGCCGCCAGCGGTGCTGCACGCCGTGCACCGTCTGGTGGGGCTCGCCGTCGTTGCCGTGGTGGCGCTGCTGGCGGCGCGGGGGCGGACGAGCCCCGAGGCGCCGGTGCGTCGCGGGGCCGTGGCGGCCGCAGTCCTCGGGCTGGTGCAGGTGGGGCTTGGGGTGCTCAACGTCACCACGGGGCTTGCCCTGGGGGTGCGCGTGG